>DPEO01000162.1 GCA_003530935.1 Desulfomicrobiaceae bacterium
GCGAAAGATAAACACCTCGCCATCCAGGCCCCAGCATCCCTGCCCGTGGTCTCGGACCCGCAGCTCATCACCCGCATCGTGGAAAACCTGCTCAAAAACGCCTTGGAGGCCAGCAGCGAAGGGGCGACCATCACCATCACCGTCGCTCCAGAAGGGGCGTTCGCCCGCATCGCGGTCCACAACCCAGGGAGCATCCCTGCGGAGGTCCAAGCCCGTATCTTCCAGCGCGGCCACTCCACCAAGGGCGCGGGCCGCGGCTTCGGCACCTATGGCGTGCGCCTTTTCGTGGAAAACTATCTGGCCGGAAGCATCCACTTCACCTCCTCTCCCACAGCAGGCACCACCTTCACCGTGCGCCTGCCGCTGCGCCATCCCTTGGCCCCGCAGGAAGACGCAGAGACACCCCAATGATTTCTCCTGCTTTGGCCTTGTGATGCCCTTGCTTTTGGCATAAGGAGACAAGCCAAACATGACCCAACGGGAGGGCGGCCATGCAGATCGTCTCCGGAGACCTCATCGCCTTGGCCCTGCAAGGAGCCTTTGACGTCATCGTCCACGGCTGCAATTGCATGTGCATGATGGAAGCAGGCATCGCCAAGGCCATCCGCGACACGTTCCCCGAGGCCTACCTTGCCGACAGCCGCACCATCAGCGGGGACCGCAAAAAGCTCGGTTCCATTTCCACGGCTACAGTGCACACCCGCCATGGGGAACTGACCATCGTCAACGCCTATACCCAATACCATTGGTATGGCGACGGCCCCCTGGTGGACTACGACGCCGTGGCCAGCGCCTTTCGGCAAATCAAAAAACGCTTCTCGGGCAAACGCATTGGATACCCCAAGATCGGCGCCGGTTTCGGCGGCGGCGATTGGGAGCGCATCGCCGCCATCATCGACCAAGAACTGAAAGGCGAAGACCACACCCTGGTGGTCTTCCGTCACGACACCACCATCAAGGAGCAGCCATGAACCACATCACCTGGCTCGGCCACGCGGCCTTTGTCATCACCACGCCCAAGCATACCATCGCCATCGATCCCTGGCTGGAAAATCCCTCCGCCCCCAAGGCCTCCCCAGAAGTACGGCCGGACCTCGTGCTGGTCACCCACGATCACGCGGACCACGTGGGACAAGCCATGGAGATCTGCCGCCACACCGGGGCAAAGCTCGGGGCCATCGTGGAATTGGCGGGCAGCCTGATGCAGCAGGGGCTCCCTCAAGACCAGGTGCTCAACGGCATCGGCTTCAACATGGGCGGCACTGTGGAATACGACGGTATCCGCATCACCATGACTCAGGCCTTCCATTCCTGCAGCGTCGGCCACCCGGTGGGATTCATCGTCGAGCTCGAAGACGGCACCACCGTGTACCACGCTGGCGACACGACGGTGTTTTCCAGCATGGCTTTGTGGGGCAAGCTCTATACCATCGATGTGGCCTTGCTTCCCATCGGCGGGGTCTTCACCATGGATCCCGCCCAGGCCGCCCTGGCCACCCTGATGCTGCGGGCCAAACGCGTGTGCCCCATGCATTGGGGTTCCTTCCCGGTGCTGGAACAAAACACCCAACGCTTTCGCTCGGAGCTTGGCAAACTCGGCCTGGAAGACGTCCTCTGGGAGCTCCCGGTGGGCGAACCTACACCCATTCCTGCCCGCGAAACCAAAAAATAAACTCCGCGGCCCGGAACTTCCGGGCCACGGAGCCGATCTTCACGCATCCCGAACGCCGCTCAAGCCGCTTCCAGCTCTACGGAAGGGCCAAGCAGCATCCGCCCCAGCGCCAGCACCACCGCAAAAATGATCAAATACGCAAACACGGCGCTGCCGTGGGAAAAATAGGCCGCATAGATCATAAAGGCGCTGCCCACGATAGCCAAAACAGGCAGCGCAAAACGCTTCCCCCAAGAAAGCGCCGTCTCGTTGCGCATGAACATCAAGAAAATAGGAATATACATGGCGTACAGGGTGACGATGGGAAGCTCCGAAGAATCGAAGCAAAAAAATCCAAACCACGGCGTGGTCAGATTGGCGCCGTAAAAAAACACCAGCCATACTCCGCAAAGCAGCAAACCGAAGGTCGCGGAGTTTACCGGCATATTGGTGATGGGATCGATCTGCCGAAACATCGGCGTTACTTTGCTGCTGCTGCGCACGGCCACGGAATACACGCCGCGGGTGCACCCGAGCATCAATCCATTGAGGGTTCCCAAACAGGAGATGATGATAAACACAAACAGCACGGTGCCGGCCCGCTGCGAGAAAATGACGGAAAATGCCGTACGGACGCCTTCCTGCGCCCCGGCCATCAAGGTTTCGCTGGCAATGGTGCCCGCCAATCCCACATAATACAAAATATAGACCAGCATCACGATGAACGTGCCCAACATCAACGCAATGGGTAGGTTGCGCTTGGCGTTCTTGAGTTCCGCATTGATGCTCGTGGCGATGATCCAGCCTTCATAGGCAAAAGACGTGGCCACCACCGCCACAAAGAGCCCATGCCAAAAATCCACTTCGTGGACGACGTTCTCGAAGTTGAAGGCGAGCATGCCGGTATTGAGGCCATAAATAGTCCCCACTACGGCCATAAGCGCCAGGGGGATCAGCTTGATGATGGTCGTGGACACCTGAAAACGTCCAGCGAGCACGGGGCTCAAGGCATTGAGGGCGTAGCTTCC
>DPEO01000026.1 GCA_003530935.1 Desulfomicrobiaceae bacterium
TGGCCCTGGGGCTGCGTCAGCATCGGCGGAATTTTGACCTGTGGCATGTGGAAGACCGGGCCCGGCGGCGGGATGTCCCGGACGCGGTCATTGCGGCCTGCAAGCGGGAGATCGACGCCCTCAATCAGGAACGTAACGACTTGATGGAGGCCTTGGACCGTTGGTTCGTGGCGGCCATCAGTACGTTTCCCGGCCAGCAGGGGATTTCGCCGCAAACGCCAAGCCACACCGAGACGCTGGGGGCGGCGGTGGACCGGATGTCGGTGCTGAGCCTGAAGATCTATCATATGGAAGAAGAGTCCCGGCGGGTGGACGCTGGGGTGGAGCATGTGGCTCGTTGTGCGGAACGCCACCGGCTCCTCCTGCGTCAGCATGCGGACCTGCGTCGAGCCGTGCTGGCGGCGGTGGAGGACTACGCGTCGGGCCGGCGTCGGCCGCGGGTGTATTTCCAATGCAAGATGTACAACGACCCGAGTCTCAACCCGGAGCTGTACGCGGCCCGGAACGCATAAATGGGGAAAACGTCATGCGTGATTACGAAGTGGTCATCGGCCTGGAAGTCCATGCCCAGCTCAAGACCGAGAGCAAGATTTTTTGTTCCTGCTCCACCCGTTTTGGCGAGGAGCCCAATACCAACGTCTGCCCGGTGTGCACCGGTATGCCGGGCTCCCTGCCGGTGCTCAACGCCCGGGCCGTGGAGTATGCCGTGAAGATGGCCTTGGCCGTGGGCTGCCGGGTGAACCGCAAGTCCCTTTTTGCGCGCAAGAATTACTTTTATCCGGACCTGCCCATGGGCTACCAGATTTCCCAGTACGACCAGCCCTTGGCCGAACACGGTTGGGTGGAAATCCCTACGGAGGCGGGCCCCAAACGCATCGGCATCACCCGCATTCACATGGAAAATGACGCGGGCAAACTTCTGCACACCGATGGCACCTGGTCGCAGGTGGATTTGAACCGCGCCGGGACTCCGCTCATCGAGATCGTGAGCGAACCGGACATGCGTTCTGCTGCCGAGGCGGTGGAGTATCTCAAGGCCCTGCGCTCCATCCTCGTGTACCTCGATATCTGTGACGGCAACATGGAGGAAGGCAGTTTTCGGTGTGACGCCAACGTCTCTATCCGGCCGCGGGGAAGCGCCACGTTCGGCACCCGCACCGAGCTCAAGAACATGAACTCGTTTCGCAATGTGGAGCGCGCCATTCTCTACGAGGTGCGGCGCCAGGTGGAGCTGGTGGAAGACGGCGATGTCGTGGTGCAGGAAACGCGCCTCTTCGATGCGGCCAAGGGAGTCACGCGCACCATGCGCGGCAAGGAAGAGGCCCACGACTATCGCTACTTTCCGGATCCGGACCTGGTCCCCTTGGTGCTCACCGAGGACCAGATCGCGGCGTGGCAGGCGGCCTTGCCGGAGTTGCCGGCCCAGCGCCGGGCGCGGTTCATGGATACGTTGGGGCTCTCGGCGGCGGACGCCGAGGTGCTCACTGCGGAAAAGGCCGTGGCGGACTATTTCGAGGCGGCCCTGGGGCACGGGGTGGAGCCCAAGAAGATCGCCAATTGGGTCATGGGTGATCTCTTGCGGGAACTCAACGACCGTGGCGTAGGGATCTCGGCATGCAGGCTCGCCCCGTCCCACTTCGCCCAGTTGGTGGGCCTTGTGGATGCCGGGAGCGTCAACGCCTCCCAGGCCCGGACGGTGTTCCGCGAGGTCTTCGATTCCGGCGAAGAGCCCAAGGTTGTGGTGGAGCGGCTGGGGCTCACGCAGGTCTCCGACGACGCCGCGGTGGAGTCCTGGGTGCGCGAAGTGCTCGATGCCAATCCTGCCGAAGTCCAGCGTCTGCGTGCTGGGGAGAAGAAGCTCATGGGATTTCTCGTGGGGCAGGTGATGCGCCGCTCTGGCGGCAAGGCCAATCCGGCCAAGGTCAACGCCTGTATTGCCCGGTTGGTGGAGGCGGAGGGCGCCTGAGCAGCACGGGCGCCCTTGTTGCCCGTATTCGTGCGGAGGTCCGGCTCCCGTAGTTGTATCTTTGTTTCTTCCACTTTTTCCCACGGAGCGCCTGCGTTGGTAAAAAACGCGGGCGTTTTTTTCTTTTTACTTTAAAATTAAACAGATGGGCTGTGGACACTGCCGTGGATATCCATTCTTTTGTCGCGAGATCTTGACAGGATTCCTGAATCTTCACTAGCCGAGTGGAAAGAAGTGGGAAAAAGTGGGAGGTGCGGGTGTTTCGTGGCCATGCCCTGCGAACTCAGGACGACAAGGGGCGTCTCATGCTGCCTCCGGAGTTTCGGGATGAGGTGCTACGGGTATCTCCCGAGGGCGTGGTGGTGCTCACCAACTTCGACGACTGCGTGGCCGGATATCCCCTGCCGGAGTGGGAGGTCATTGAGCGCAGCTTTGCGCAGCTCAACATGGCCAATCGCCGTTTCCGCGACTTTCATCGGTTCTTTCTCTCCGGGGCGGTGCAGGTGACCTTGGACAAGCAGGGCCGCCTTCTCATTCCGCCGCATCTGCGCGCCTATGCCGGGCTGCGCCGTGACATCGTCCTGGCCGGCGTGGGGCGTAAGTTCGAGATTTGGGATCAGGAGCGCTTCGAGGCGCAGCGCCAGGCCATGCAGCAGGATTTCGACGCCGTCATGGATGAACTTGCCCAGAACGGATTTCAACTGGCCCTTTAGGGCGATAGGGACGGATTATGACCTCGCGTGGCGAGACCTCCCATATTCCGGTGCTCCCCAAGGAAGTGCTGCATTGGCTCGATCCCCGTCCGGGGGGGCGCTATCTGGACGCCACCGTGGGCCTCGGCGGGCATAGCGCAGCCATTTTGGCGCATACGGCGGGGCAAGCGGAGGTCCTCGGGCTCGACCGGGATGCCGACGCCCTTGCCGTGGCGCGGGAACGCCTGCGTGCCTGGTCGACGCAAGTCCATCTTTTTCAGAGTAATTTTGCAGACGCCGCCACCTGGATTCAGCGCCTGGGCTGGGGGCGGGTGGATGGCATTCTCGCGGATCTTGGGGTCTCGTCGCTGCAACTCGACACTGCGGAGCGGGGCTTTTCCTTTCTCCACGACGGTCCCCTGGATATGCGCATGGATCAGCGTCTGCCCGAGACCGCAGGCAAGTTGGTGAATGAGGCGAGCTACGTGCGGCTCAAGGGGATCATCCGGGACTTGGGCGAAGAGCCTTTGGCCGGGCGCATCGCCCGGGTCATCGTGGACGCTCGGGAAAAACAGCCCATCTCCTCCACGGCGGAATTGGCTCGCTTGGTAGCGTTGGCCTATCCGCCAGCGCGGCGTTACCAGGCCCGCAATCATCCGGCTACCCGCACGTTTCAGGCGTTGCGCATGGCGGTCAATCAGGAGCTGGAAGCAGTGGAGGCGTTTTTGCGCGTGGCCGTGGAGCTTTTGGCCCCCGGAGGGCGCTTGGTGGTGATTTCCTTTCATTCCCTGGAAGATCGCCTCGTGAAGCGTTTTTTCCGTGCCGAGGCCGCCACCTGTGTGTGCCCGCCGCGCCAGCCGGTGTGCACCTGCGGTCATAGCCCGCGCCTACGCATCCTCACCCGTAAGCCCATCACCCCTGCGGATGCGGAGTTGGCGGCCAACCCGCGCAGCCGGAGCGCCAAGTTGCGGGCTGCAGAACGCTTG
>DPEO01000173.1:0-5504 GCA_003530935.1 Desulfomicrobiaceae bacterium
CCAGGGCCCCAATCGCCCTTGGGCTCGACCCAGACACTGGGGCGTTTGTGGTAGAACGCTTCCAAGTCCTGGTAGTGGTCAAAAAGGGTGTCCCGCTGCAGCAGGCCGAAGCCCCGCAGCCCCGGGGCTTCGAAGACGTTGACCGTAAGATTGGCGGGGTTGCGCAGGGGGCGCCAGATCCATTCGCCGTTGGCCAGACGGATGGCGAGTCCGTCGGAATCGTGGACCTCGGGCCGGAAGTCGTCGAAGGTGCGCGGCCAGGTGTTTTCCCCAAAGATGAACATGCTGGTCAGGGGGGCGAGGCCCACATGGGTGAGCGTGGCGCGCGGATAGAGTACTGCGTCCACATCGATGATGGTTTCGGCGCCTGGAGTGGCCACAAACCGGTAGGCGCCGGTCGTCCTCGGGCTGTCCAACAGGGCAAAGATGGTGATGGATTTATCTTTTTTCTTCGGCTGTTGGATATAGAATGCGCGGAAGAAGGGGAATTCTTCCCCGGACGGCTCTGCAGTGTCGATGGCCAGCCCCCGCGCTGAGATGCCGTAGTGCTGCCCTCGGGCCACGGCTCGGAAATAGCTCGCCCCGAGAAAGACGAGGAACTCGTCCTTGTAGCTTTTGGTATTGATGGGGGTGTGCACGCGAAATCCAGCGTAGGTGAGTTCTGGGAAGCTCGTTGGGACGAGGCCGGTTTTTCCATAGTCGAATGCCTCCGGCCGGAAGGGGACGAGGGTGGCGTTGCCGTTACTCAGGATAAAGACCTCCACCGCGTCGCCGTAGAGCATGCCGGGGTGGAAGAATTGGATTTCAAAGGGGAGCTTGGCGTTGCGCCACAGACTTTCTTCCGGGCGGAAGCGGATGTCCCGCCATGCGTCATAACTCAGCTGGGCGAGTGGAGCGGGGAGGGCAAGACGCTGCGCTGTGTATGGGGCCAGAGCCAATTGCCGGGCCTGTTCTTGGAGGGCTTCCCAGGAACAATCTGCGGCACGAGCATGCGTGGCGCAGCATAGCGCCAATATCAAGACAGCACGAAACAACACGGGTGGACTCCTTGGAGGAGGTCATAGAAATACACGGGATCGACCGGAGTTTTTCCGGCATCCGCTCTTTGGGGCGTTCTTGTTTCGGCGTCAAGAGGTGGGGCGCTCAAGCGCCCCTAGAGAAATTATTCTTTGATATGGCAGCTATTGCAGGCCAGGGGTGCGTCGCCCAGGCCTTGCTTCTTGATGTCACGGTGGCAGGCCACGCAGCTACGCTTGTCCTGGCCGGTGTGGAAGGCGCGGTAGACGGAATTCTCGTCGGTGCGGGTGGCGATGTTGTCGTGGCAGCCTTCGCTCATGCATCCTTGAAAGGTGTAGGTGTCGGGCACGGTGTGGTGGCAGGTGACGCAGGACACGTCCATGTGGGAGGCATGGTTGAAGGTGACCGGGCCTTTTTTGGGGGTGTAGTCGGAAAACTGCTGGGTGCTCATGGTGACGCTTTCGGGCATCTGCATGGGCGCAGCTGCCACGGAAGCCGCCATGGCCAGTACGGACACTGCAGCCAGACCAAAATGCTTCATCACTTCTCTCCTTACCATGGGTTTGTGGACCGGGGGGCTTCCCCATGGGCTGGCCCTGCTACCGGGAATGCGGCCACGAAGCAAGGGAAAAAGCCATGATTGGAAACAACGCCCGGGGTCTGGATTGTCTTGGGGGGCAATTTGCGGCAGGAGGGGCCTTCATATCCTCAAGGTTAAGGAGGCCATATGCCATCCAATCCGTTGGAGCCGCTTGTCTCGGTGGAAATAGTCCGGGTCACGCCGGAAAAGGCGCATGGCCAGCACGACGTGGTGGCCACGGAGGTGCCGGTGACCATCGTGGCGGGGAGTGTGGAGATCGCCACGCTGATGGCCACCCCCGAAGCATTGGACGACCTCGCCCGGGGGTTTTTGGTGACCTCGGGGCTGCTTGCCCCGGAAGACATCGCCGCTGTTTTTGTGGATACCGACCTGTGGCGGGTGGAGGTGGAGACCGCCCGGCCGGTGGATGCCGCGCTGTTGGTGCGGCGGACGTACTCGTCGGGATGCGGCAAGGGGGTGGTGTTCGCCTCGGCCCTGGAGGCGGATCTCTCGGCGCTTCCGGTGACCTGGCAGGTGGATGCCTCGGAGCTGTTTGCGCTGGTGCACGCCTTCCGCCGTCATTCGGAACTGCATCAGGCCACCGGGGGGGTGCACTCCGTGGCCTTGGCGCGCGGCGGCGAGGTGCTCGTGACCTGCGACGACGTGGGCCGGCACAATGCCTTGGACAAGGCCGTGGGGCAGGCCTTGCGCCGGTCCCTTCCCGTGGCCCAGACCATGGTCCTGACCACGGGGCGCATTGCGGCGGAGATCGTCCACAAATGCCGCCGCGCCGAGATCCCCATGGTGGTCTCCCTGGGTGCCACCACCCATCAGGCCGTGCTCACGGCCCGGCGCCTTGGGGTGACCTTGGTGGCCTTTGCCCGTCAGGGCCGGTTTTCCATCTTCGCCGGGCCAGAGCGGGTGGCGGGCGTTTCTGAGGACTTAGCCCCGTGAGAGGAGGTATTCGCGCACGGGCTGGTAGCGCGGCCCCTGGGGGCCAAGGATGCTTTGCCACAGCACCATCCGGTCCACGGCGAAGACGGGCAGCTGCAGGGCGGCCACGGCTTGGGCCGCCTGCATCCAGGGGTCTCCTGGGGCTGCGTCCTTGATGCGCGCCAGCGTCACGTGGCCGGTGAAAGGCCGGGTTTCCGGCGCAAACCCCAGCGGCTCCAGGGCGGCTTCCAGGCCCTGGGCGAGGTTGCCAAGCTCTGGGGCGCCCTTGCCAAAACCGAGCCAGAAGACCCGCGGCCGCGCTGCGGAAGGAAAGAACCCTGCGCCTTGCGGGGCAAGGGAAAAGGCGGGCGCAGTCAGCGCTTCGAGGGCGCGTTGAGTGGCGGGCACTTGGGCCTGCGGGACTTCGCCGAGAAACTTGAGGGTCACGTGCATGAGCGCAGGCTGGACCCACGCCACGCGGGAGCGAAGTTTCCGCGCCCAGGTTTGGCATATCTCTCCCAAGGCCTGGGCCATGGCCTGCGGGATGGGGACACCGACGAAGAGCCGCATCACCATTCCTCCTGCATGAGGCCGGTCAGGGTGCGTACGCCAAAGCCTGTGGCGCCTGTCTGCACGAGGGATACCTTGTCTTTCGACCAGGCCGGTCCGGCGATGTCCAGGTGCGCCCAGGGGACCCCTTGGGGGACGAAGTGGCGTAAAAAGAGCGCCGCGTACAGCGCCCCGCCTTCGCGGTGGGCGATGTTTTTGAGGTCCGCCACCTCGCTTTTCAGATCCTTTGCGTAGAGGTCGGCAAGGGGCATGGGCCAGAAGGTTTCGCCGAGGCTTTGCCCCAGACGGAACACGCGATCCTGGATGGCGGTGTTCGAGGCGAACAGGCCGGCGATGCGGGTGCCCAGGGCCACGACGCAGGCGCCGGTCAGCGTGGCCACGTCCACGATGGCGCAGGGCTGCAACTCGCCGGCCAGGTGCAGGGCGTCGGCGAGGATGAGGCGGCCTTCGGCGTCGGTGTTCTGGACCTCCACCCGGAGCCCCGAGCGGGCGGTGATGACGTCTCCAGGCCGCATGGCCCCGGATCCCGGGAGGTTTTCCGTCAGAGGCAGGATGGCCACCGTGCGCCGGGAAGGCCCCCCAAGGCCGTGGATGGCGGTGATGGCCCCGAGGATGGCCGCGGCCCCGGCCATGTCGGCCTTCATCTCGTGCATGTGCCCTGCAGGTTTGAGGCAGATGCCGCCGCTATCGAAGGTGATCCCCTTGCCCACGAGGACCAGCGGCTGCTGGTCGCTGTGCGGGGCGCTGTCGAGCACCACCACCCGTGGCGGCACGCGGCTTGCCCCTGCCACGGCGGCAAGACATCCCCAGGAGGCAAGGGCGTCGCCCTCGAGGATCTGCACCGTCCACCCGGCCTGCTGGGCTACGGCTGCGGCCGTCTCGGCCAACGTGGCGGGACAGAGGAGGTTGGCCGGGGTGTTGCCGAGGTCCCGGGCCAAGGCCACCCCGCGGGCGATACTTTCCGCCCAGCGCGCGTCTTCCGGCTGGGCGGTGACGAGGACGAGGTCCGGCAAGGGCTCGGAAGCCTCGGAGGCGGCAAGGGAAAACCGGTAGCCGCACAAAAGTCCGGCTGCGGCGGCCAGCAGGAAAGCAGAAGGGGCGAATCCGGCCTCCACGAAAAGATCGGGGTGCAGGACGAGTTCTGCTGCCGGGCTCATGCGACAGAGATCCATGGCCTGGGTGATGAGACGGTCCACGGCGGCTGCAGTGCGCTCCTGGGGCAGGGGCACGGCCACCACCATGCCGTGCTCGCCGAAGAAGATCCGGGCGGCGTCGTGCGGGAGCACCGTGCTCGGGGCTGCTTGGCCCAGAGTCGCGTGCCAGAGTTTTTGGGTGGTGGACGGCAGGGGCGCTTCTGGGCTACACAGAAGCAGGAGGGCGCGCTCGCGGTTGGGCTCGTAGCGGGGAGTATGGCGAAGTTCCATAGGCCTTCCTTGGGTGAATTGGGAAAGATGGGATGTGCTTCCGTGTACGTCCTTGTCTGGGCATCGTAAAGGAGTTGCTATGGCGGAACCCATCGCGGTGTTGGGGGCTTCGGGGTATATCGGCGGGCGTTTGGTCCCCGCCTTGCTGGAGCAGGGATTTGGGGTGCGGGCCTTGGGGCGTTCGGTGGCCAAGCTGGCGTGTCGGCCGTGGGGTCGGCACCCGCGGGTGCAGGTGGCGGTGGCCGATGCCTTGGATCAGGCAGCGCTGGCCCGCGCTTTGGAAGGTTGCCAGGCGGTCTATTATCTGGTGCATTCCATGACCTCCACAAAGGGCGATTTTGCCCAGCGTGACCGCCAAGCTGCACAGACCATGGCCCGCGCGGCCCAAGCGGCTGGAGTTCGGCGGATCATTTATTTGGGAGGCCTGGGAGACCCGAAGACGGAGCTCAGCGAGCATTTGCGTTCCCGCTTCGAGGTGGGGGAGGTCTTGGGTGCTGGAACGGTGCCGCTCACCTGGCTGCGGGCCGGGGTGGTCCTGGGCTCTGGCAGCGCTTCCTTCGAGATGATCCGCTACCTCGCCGAGCGCCTCCCCGTCATGCTGGCACCGCGCTGGGTGGACACGCCGTGCCAGCCCATCGCGGTGTCCAACGTCATCGAATATCTCGTGGGAGTCCTCGCCGAGCCGCGCGCTGCAGGGTGTATGTTCGACATCGGCGCCCCGGAGGTGCTCACCTACCGCCGCCTGCTGGAACTCTACGCCGAGGTGGCCGGCCTTCCCCGGCGCTGGATCATTGGTGTGCCGGTGCTGACCCCCCGGCTTTCGTCCTGGTGGGTCCACCTGGTGACTCCAGTGCCGGCCTCCCTGGCGCGGCCTTTGGCCGAAGGGCTGCGCAATCCCGCCGTGTGCCAGGAGCACGCCATTCGGGCCTTGGTGCCGGTGCGGCTCCTTTCCGCCCGCGAGGCCATGGCCCGAGCGCTCA
>DPEO01000173.1:5671-10766 GCA_003530935.1 Desulfomicrobiaceae bacterium
GCGCACCCGCCACCAGCAAGTGGCCACGTGCTGGTCCGATGCCGGGCCGCTGCCCATGCCGGAGTGGCTTTCGTGTTCCGACGCCTCCTTCGCCGGGGGGACCCTCCTGCGCGCGGCCTATGCCATGGATTTGGATGCGCCGCCGCAAGCGGTGTGGGATGTCCTGACGCGCTTGGGCGGAGACTTTGGCTGGCTCTTTGGAGATGCCTTGTGGTCGCTTCGGGGTGAAGTGGATCGGTTGCTTGGTGGTGTGGGGCTCCGTCGCGGCCGGCGGCACCCCACGGAGATCCGGGTGGGCGATGCCCTGGATTTCTGGCGGGTGCTCGACGTGGTGGAGGGCGAACGCTTGGTGCTGGGAGCGGAGATGCGACTCCCGGGCGAGGCAGTGCTCGATTTGCGGGTGCATCCGGCAGCTGGCGGCTCGCGGGTGGAGCTGCGCGCCCGCTACCGGCCCAAGGGGCTTTGGGGGATTGTGTACTGGCAGTCCCTCGTGCCCGTCCACCGCTGGCTCTTTCAGGGTTTTTTGCGGCGTTTGGCCGAGAAGGCCGCAAGCCGCCAGGTGCAAGGCCCCTATCCCATTGCCCCCTCTGAGGAGGACGTATGTCCGATTTCCTAGACACCGATATGCGCACGCGGGCTCTGGCGCTCATGGGCGCCGAGCGTTCGGCGGTGCTGGCCCTCTGCCATGAAGGCCGTCCCCGATGTTTTCAGATGGCCGTGGCCTTGGGGGTGGACGAGCAGCGAGTGTATCTGGCAACGTCGCAGGATTCCAGCAAGTACTCCATGCTTCTGGCCTGCCCCTGGGTGTGCCTCTTTTTTTCCACGGCGCGCAACCGGGACACGGACCCGCAGCACGCTGCAACCCTCGAAGTGCAGGGGGGCATCGAGCCGGTGGCCGGGGAGCGTGCGCTGCAGGCGCGGCAGCTTTTGGTCGCGCGCCACGGGGCTTTGGAACAATTCTTGTGCGATCCCGGGACACGAATCCTGGCCGTGCGCATGACGCGCTTGGTGCTGACCGAGCGCTTCCAGCAGGTTGCCGTGCTGGACGTGGATTCTTGATCCATTGGCGGGGGCACAGAAAATTTGCCTTGCGCGTCCGCTTGGGCTAGGGGCCGCCCACCGTTTGCGGGGAAGGAATGTCTGTATGGAACCTTTGAGCACGATTCGTCTGGGCATCAGCCGCTGTCTTTTGGGGCATCCTGTGCGCTACGACGGCGGTCACAAGCACGATCCTTTTCTCACCCAGACCTTGGGGCAATACGTCCACTATGTACCGGTGTGTCCGGAGGTGGAGTGCGGCCTGCCGGTTCCCCGGGAGGCCATGCGCCTGGTGCGCACCCCGCAGGGGGTGCGGCTTGTGACGCAAAAAACCGGTATCGATCACACGGATCGCATGCTGGCCTGGGCCGCCCCGCGTCTGGACGCCCTGGAAGAAGAGGGGCTTTGCGGTTTCATCTTCAAGTCCAAGTCGCCGTCCAGCGGCATGGAGCGGGTGAAAATCTACGGGGACACGGGCCAGGTGGTGGATCATGGCTCGGGGATCTTTGCCGGGCTCTTCATGGCCCGTTTTCCGCTCCTGCCGGTGGAAGAAGAGGGGCGCTTGCACGATCCCTTGCTGCGGGAAAACTTTATCGATCGCATCTTCTGCCTGCAGCGCTTTCGGGAGAGCGTGGAAAAGGAGCCCAGCCTGGGGGCGCTCGTGCAGTTCCATGCTTGCCACAAGCTGCAGATCCTCTCCCACAGCACCGAGCATTACCGCGCCTTGGGGCGGCTGGTGGCCCACGCCAAAGGTCAGCCCCTGGCCGAAGTGGTGCGCGCGTACCGGGAGCTTTTGCTTGCGGCCCTGCGCCTCAAGGCCACGGTGCCCAAGAACCGCAACGTGCTCCAGCACATCATGGGGTACTTCAAGCTGGACCTCACCCACGAGGAAAAGCGCGAGCTGGAAGACATCATCCGCCAATACGCCCGGGGGATTTTGCCGCTCATCGTACCGGTGACCTTGCTTTCCCACTACGCCCGCAAGTATGAGGTTCGCTATTTGCTGGAGCAAACCTATTTGAACCCGCATCCGTTGGAACTCAAACTGCGCAATCACGCCTGATGGGTCTTTTATGAACGATACTTCTTACGCTCAGAGCCTGGCTGCCGACCTCTTTCGCATGGTCATGCAGGCCAAGGAGCGCGGCATTGCCGTGGACCATGGATTCCGCAACCATGCTTTGGAAAGTCCTCAGCTTTCCATTACATATCTGTTTTTGCCTCGGGCGGAGCTTCTCAAGGTGCCGGCCTTTCCGCCGGCCTTACGGCGTTTTGTGCGGCGCATGAACGCCTTGGTGTGCCTGGAGGCCAAAAAAGACAACGGCCGTCGCAAGACGGTAGGCATCCATCTCCTCTGGGCCACGGACGCGCCGCTCACTGAGGTCTGCGGCCCAGAAGCCGTGCACGAAGAGTTGGTGCTCTCCGGAGTGGCCGCGTATACGGAGCAGGTGCGTGGGCTCCTGCGGGCGGATGTTGCTCGGGCCGCGAAGACGGATGCTTGAGGTCGTTGGTATTTCCACGGTCGTGTGTGCCCTGGTGGGCTGGGGGACCAACGTGCTCGCCGTGCGCATGCTCTTTCGGCCCTACCGTCCGTGGCGCGTGGGGCCGTGGGCGCTGCAGGGGGTCTTTCCCCGGCGCCAGGCGGCTGTGGCCCGGCGGTTGGGGGAACTCACCGCTACCGAGCTCCTTCCCCCGCAACGGCTGCGGCAGGCCGTGGCCGCCCCGGCCACCGTGGAGGCGGTGCGGCAGGCGCTCGTGACTGCTCTCATCCAGCGCGTATCTCGCCTCGTGCATGGGGTGCCCAGCGTTTTGGGACCGTTGCAAAAGCGTCTGCTCGCTGGCTTCGAGGACTCCGTGGATGCGGAACTTCGCCGCCGCCTTCCGGGACTCATGGAGCAGGTGGCGGGTGCGGCAGTAGAGGAGCTCCACGTGGCCCAAGTGGTGGAGGAGCAGGTGGCGGCCCTGCCTCCGGAGCGCCTGGAGGAGATGCTCCTTTCCGTGTTGCGCCGGGAGCTGCGTTTTGTGGAAGGCGCAGGCGCCCTGCTCGGGGGCCTGGTGGGAATGGTGCAAGGAGCTTTGTGGGTTGTATTTATGAATTAATGATAAGAGGCTCGATGTACGATGATGACCAATGAAATCTTATGGCTTTCATTTGCTCTGGTTGACCTGTCTATACTGCTTATTTTGTATCGTTTTTTTGGAAAACTTGGGCTTTATATCGGTATAGTTATTAGTATTATTGTATGTAATATTGAGGTGCTCAAGACGATACAGTTGTTTGGTTTGACGACGACATTAGGAAATGTTCTTTATGCGTCGGTTTTTCTTGGAACGGATATTCTCAGCGAGATGTATGGCAAGGAAGATGCCCGCAGGGGCGTCATCCTGGGATTTGTCGCCTTGGTGTTGAGCACACTCTATTTGCAGGTAGCACTGCTATTTATTCCCGACGCCAGTGATTTTGCACAGCCGCATCTGGAAGCCTTGTTCGGATTCTTACCGCGAGTGGCATTGGCGTCGGTGACGGCGTACCTCGTATCGCAGATGTACGATGTGTGGGCATTTCACGCCATTCGCGAAAAGACCGGCAGTCGGCATTTGTGGCTGCGCAACAACGGTTCCACGTTGGTGAGCCAGTTTTTGGATTCCCTGGTATTTTGTAGTATTGCCTTTATCGGTGTGTATCCCATGGCCGTGTTTTGGGAGATTCTCATCTCCACCTATGTCATCAAGGCCATCGTGGCGGTTCTGGATACGCCGTTCATGTACCTGGCGCGGCGCATAGGCGCCAAGCAAGCCGCCCTTGCATAACTTTTGGGGCATTTGTTGGCGAAGCGAAAGCGGGGCGCTTGTTGAGGGCGCCCCGCCTGTCATTGGCAGGAAGGGGAGAGGAACTCTCGGAGCCACTGCGGGATGGCCACGGGCTTGCCGCGGCTGTCCACCACCGCGTGCTGGGTGCTTCCTTGGGCAAGGAGCCGGGTCTTGGTTTCGTCCATGAGGCGGTAGGCGAAGGTGAGGCTGGCGCGGCTTTGGGCGTCCAGCCAGGTTTCCAGCCAGATGAGCTCGTCGTAGCGTGCTGGCGCGCGGTAGCGGCATTGGGCCTCGCGCACCGGCAGATAGATACCTTGGGCCTCGATGGCGGCGTAGCTGTGCCCGCGGGTCCGGATCCACTCGCTTCGGCCGCGCTCGAAGAGGTGCAAATACTCGGCGTAGTACATGACGCCCATAGCGTCGGTCTCGCCGTAGGAGACGCGGTGGGCAAGCCAGACGTTCATCCGCGCCCCCGGGCAAGGACGAGCTGCAAGAGTTCCGGGCCCGAGGAAAGCTGTACGCCGCTGCGGGTGGAGGCTTCGGTGAACACTTCCGGGCCGTGGGCGGCATGTTCGCTCTGGTACACGAGGAAGGGCACCGGGTCGGCCACGTGGGTGCGCTCGGCCACCGGCGTGGCGTGATCGCAGGTGACCACCAGGACGAAGGGTTCGCCCAGGGCGCGTAGGCCCTCCAGCATGGGGGCCACGATGCGGGCGTCGAAACGGGCGATGGCTTCGGTCTTGAGGGCGGCGTCCCCCATGTGGCCGCACTCGTCCGGGGCCTCCACGTGGAGATAGGCGAAATCGCCGCGCTGCAAAAAATCCAACGCCGCCGCAACTTTGCCTTCGTAGTTGGTGTCGATGAGTCCTGTGGCCCCCGGCACTTCCAGCACCTCCATGCCCGCGGCCCGGCCCAGTCCCCGCACCAGATCCACGGCGGAGATCACCGCCCCGCGCAGGCCGAAGCTGGCCTCGAAGGCGGGAAGCTGCAGTGGCCGGCCCTGTCCCCAGGGCCAGATGGCGTTGGCACGGGAAGCGCCTGTCTGAGCGAGCAGGGTATGGGCCGTGCGGGCAAAGGCGGCGAGATTGGGATCTGCGGTCAGGGCCTCCAGGTCCGGGGCGATGCTTTCGCCGAGGATATCGTGGGGCGGCCGCACGTGGATGCGGGCTGAAGGCCCGTGGCCCGCGTTTCGTTCCACCAAGAGGTGACGGTATTGCACCCCGCAGAAGATCTCCAGGCCTTCCGG
>DPEO01000175.1:0-8273 GCA_003530935.1 Desulfomicrobiaceae bacterium
GCCTGGGTGTCCACCACCTGGGCGTAGGTGGTGAGAAAGGGCGGCGTGTCCACGCCCAGGGCCGTTTCCACGGTCTTGCCGCGGATGGACTGCGGGTCGATGCCCGTCTGCAGGGCGAAGGCCGGGTTGGCGTCCAGATAGCGGTAGGTGGTTGGCGTGCCGTCTCGGTCACGGATCAGTTCGTGGAACGCGATGCCGGTGATGGCGTTGGCGTAGAGCGCGCGGAATTGGGCGAGGGAGTTTTGGAGCTGCTTGGTGCGCTTGCGCACCAGGCGTTCGAGCAGCTCCCGCTTCTGGCGCGCGTTCATGGCCATGCGGGCGGTCACCGCGGTGAGGAGGAGCCCAAAGACTCCAGTGGCGATGGCGCCGTACATGGGGTGCAGGGCGAGAAAGGCTGCGGTGGGCATCACCTGCATGGCGAGCACCTGGCCGCCGATGCAGATGGGCAGGGTTGTGGTGCCCCTGTGGGGGGCAGAGATGCCCTCCACAGGGATGGGACTGAGGCGTAGCTGCGCGCCGGGGTTGGTGGAGGTGGCCAGGGTTTCCAGGTGCACCGCCACGCACGCGTGACCGAGCAAGCGATCACGCTGCCATAGGGGCGCAAAGAGTACGAGGCTGGGGGTGGCGCGGCCCAGAAGCGGGGTCAGGGCGGCGGTGGCAAGATCCGTGCGCAGGCTCTCCAGCCGTGCCTGGGTGAGGGCGGGCACCGAGGTGATGTCCCAACTCACCACGCCAGGATTGGTGGCCGGGGAGAGCGTGGAGGTCTCGATGTCGACGATTCCGGCAAAGTCCAGCCAGGCAAGTGTGCGCCACTTGTGGGTGAAGGCGAAGAATTCCGAGGCAGTGACTTCTTCGGAGCTGGCGTAGAGTCCCGCCAAGGACTCCAGGAGATGATCGCGGGCGCTCTGCAGGCGGGTGGCCGCGGCGCGTGCTTCGCTTTGGGCAAGGAGTTGGAAGGCCTGATGGCGGTGTCCCTGCTCCAAGGTCCATGCCGCCCAGCCTGCCTGGAGGGTACACAAGCCGCCGAGGAGGGCCACGAGCAAGGGTTCCCGAAAGCGATTTTGGCATTGCCAGACCCCGAGCATTGCGGCCAGGAACGCCACTCCCAGAAACAGGGGAGGCCGGGCGGCAGCCCACAAGAACTGGCGGTAGCGGGCGGCATCGATATCAATGCCCAGCAGCGTGGGCTGCTGGGTGGGCAGGCTCACGAGGGCTGACACCCATTCGCCCCAGGCATCGGCCAAGGGGCCTTCCACGGCGTCTTTTTTTTGCTCCAGCACGGCGCGCAACTCTGGTGATGCCTCGGGGTAGGGCTGGCCGGGCAGGACGGCGTCCGGGTCGCTTTGGGCTTGGGCGGCGGCGAGGAAGACAACGGCGCCGTCCGGCTGCCGCCGCATGAGATAGATGTCTTCCAATAGGGGAAACAGGCGTTTGGCCTGTAAGAATTGCTGGGAGATGCGGTGGTAGGCGGGGCTGTCCAGGTCGTGGCGGGTGGCGGTGAGTTGGTCGATGCGTTGGACATTGAGGCCTGCGGCGATGCCTTGGGCCTCAAGCAGGAGATCGGCGCGAAACTGGCGGTCCGCCTCGAAGCCGTGCCAGGCGGCAAAGAAGAGCGAACCCAGCGTCACGGCTGTAACCCAGGACCATACGGAACGAAGAAACATGGAATTACCTCTGGACGGTGCCATAGGGCAAAGTTGTGGAGAGCACAAGCAGGGTCGGCGAGGACGTGTTGCCGTATTGGGGGGGCTTGGGCATGGAGCGGTACATCCAGGCCTTTTGTGGAAAAAAGGGTTGCCGGAGGCGTGGTCCACGTCAAGAGGGGCGGGCACGACCGCGTCTGGACTGCAGGTGCCGGATATGGGTGGGGCATGGGTTTGCGGCCTGCGGCCCCCTGCCGCTAACCGAATCGTTGCGGCCTTCCACCGTTTTGTGCGGCCGTTTGTGATTGACCGATCAGGCCACGGGGGCTAGCGGGCGACACGCTGCGGTCCATTGGGGGGCGCGGTGTGGTTTGTTTCGTGTTGGGGAGGTGTGTTATGGCTGTTTCTCTGGTGACCGTGGACCGCCCCGAGACCGGACAGCGAGGGGGCCGCGTGGATGCGGTGTGGGATTGGGTGCAAGTGCTCTCTGGTCTGGGGCTTGCCCTGTTTTTGGCCTTGCATACCTTGCTCACCGCGAGTGTGCTTTTGGGGGCTTCGGTGTTGAATGCTGTTGCTGGCGCACTGGAGGCCGTACATTTGGATACGCTCGCCCATTGGATCGTGCCGGTGCTCTTCCTCGTGCACTTCGCGGCTGCAGCACGCAAGGTGCCTTTCCGTGTGCGCGAGCAGCGCGCCCTGTGGGCGCAGGCGCGGATGCTGCGCCATGCCGATACCTGGGCCTGGATCTTTCAGGCCGCATCCGGCATGGCGGTGCTCCTTTTGGGCGTCATGCATATGTGGACCACCATCAATGCCGGCGCCATCGAAGCTGCGGCCTCCGCGGCGCGGGTGCAGTCCGGCGGCTGGGTGGTGCTCTATCTGCTCCTTGCCCCATTGGGCCAGGCCCATGCGGTCATCGGCGTGTACCGGGCAGGCGTGAAGTGGGGCTTCATCCAGGATGCTTGCCGCGCGCAGGCGGTGCGCCTTGGACTGTACGTTTTGGCGGGTGGTTTGGTGCTCTCGTTGGCCGCGCTCGTGCGCTATGCAACCCTGTAGGAGGCCGGTATGCAGACCGTAATGACGGATCTTTTGGTCATCGGCGCCGGACTTTCGGGGGAGCGCATCGCCGTGGAGGCGGCGGAGGCCGGTTTCGATGTGGTGTGTCTGTCCATCGTGCCGGCGCGGCGTTCGCACTCGTCCGCAGCTCAGGGCGGCATGCAGGCGGCCTTGGGCAATTGCGCCATGGGAGAGGGTGATTGTCCGGACGTGCATTTCGAGGACACGGTCAAAGGCTCGGACTGGGGCTGCGACCAAGAAGTGGCGCGTATGTTCGTGGAGGCCGCGCCCATCGAGATGCGGCGGCTGGCCCATTGGGGGGTGCCATGGAACCGGGTGGTGCCGGGCAAATCCACCTATTTCAAGGGTGGCGAGCTCTTTGAAAAGTATGAGAAGGAAGAGAAGGCCGGGCTCATCACCGCGCGCTCCTTCGGCGGCACGGCCAAGTGGCGCACCTGCTACACCTCCGACGGCACCGGGCATGCGGTCATGTGCACCATGGACAACCGCTGCGCCCAACTGGGCATCCGGGTGCTGGACCGCAAGGAGGCCATCGCCCTCATCCATGACGGGGAAAAGGCCTTGGGCGCGGTGGTGCGTTGCCTGCGCACCGGGGCCCTGGAGGTCTTCCTCGCCCGGGCCACGGCGGTGTGCACCGGCGGGTTCGGCCGCTTGTACCGCGCCACCACCAACGCCGTCATCTGCGACGGCGCCGGCGCGGCCATGGTCCTGGATACGGGATTGGTGCCCATCGGCAACCCCGAGGCCATCCAGTTCCACCCCACGGGCATCGTGCCCACGGACATCCTCGTCACCGAAGGCTGCCGGGGCGACGGCGGCACCTTGCTCGACGTGGACGAGTACCGCTTCATGCCCGACTACGAGCCCGCCAAGGCGGAGCTCGCCTCCCGCGACGTGGTCTCGCGCCGCATGACCGAGCACATGCGCAAGGGCAAGGGCGTGCCCTCGCCCTACGGCGAGCATCTGTGGCTGGATATCCGCCACTTGGGCGACGCCCATATCTCCACCAAGCTGCGCGAGGTGGACGAGATCTGCAAACATTTCCTCGGTATTGATCCGCGGGAAAGCCTCATCCCCGTGCGCCCCACCCAGCACTATACCATGGCCGGCATCCGTACGGACAAGACCGGCGCGGCCTACGGTTTGCGCGGGCTCTTTTCCGCCGGCGAGGCGGCCTGTTGGGACCTGCATGGGTTCAACCGGCTCGGCGGCAACTCCCTGGCCGAGACCGTGGTGGCGGGCGGCATCATCGGTCGCTGTATCGTGGAGTTCTTGCAGGGCACTCCGGCCCCGACGTTTTCCATGGATCTGGTCCGCGCCGAAGTGGCCCGGCAAAAGGCGCGCACCCAGGCCCTGGTATCCGGGAGCCAGGGCGCGGAGGATGTCTTCGCCGTGCGCGGCATGATGCAGGACGCCCTCATGGAAGGGTGCTTCGTGTTCCGCAACGACGCCGGCCTGCGGGCGTGCATTGCCCGGCTGCAGGAAGCGCTCGAGCGCAGCCAACGTTTGGGGTTGCGTTCGTCGGGCAAGGGGGCGAGCCCCGAACTGGCCGCGGCCCTGAAGCTTCCCGGCCAGGTGCGCCTGGCGCTGTGCATCGCCACCGCGGCCTTGGCCCGCACCGAGAGCCGGGGCTCTCACAACCGCGAGGACTATCCGGAGCGCAATGACCGCGACTGGCTTTCCCGCACCCTGGCCTACTGGGACGAGGGCGCGACCCTGCCGCGGCTGGCCTACGAAGACGCCACCCCGGTGTTCGAGATCCCGCCGGGAGACCGTGGCTACGGCGGCGGCAAGATCATCCCTGCGGATCCGGCGGTGGTGGCGGCCAAGACCCGCGCCCAAGGCTGATATTCCAACCCTGCGAGGACACTCATGGCTCGAACCCTGACCTTCCATATCTTCCGGTACAATCCACAGGACCCGGACTCCACGCCGCACATGCAGGACTTCGTCCTGGAGGAAACGGCCAACATGACCCTGTTCATCGCCCTCAACCGGCTGCGCGAAGAGCAGGATCCCGGGCTCATGTTCGACTTCTGCTGCCGCGCGGGCATCTGCGGCTCCTGCGGTATGGTGGTCAACGGCCGTCCCCGGTTGGCGTGCCAGACCAAGACCAAGGACCTGCCGGAGACGATCACCCTGTTGCCGCTGCCGGTCTTCAAGCTCATCGGCGACCTGTGCGTGGACACCGGCACGTGGTTTCGGGAGATGTACACCCGCACGGAGTCCTGGATTCATACCTCCCAGCCTTTTGATCCCGCCAAGGAAGAGGCGCGCATGGACAATGCCGTGGCCGAGGCCATCTATGAGATGGAGCGGTGCATCGAGTGCGGCTGCTGCATCGCCGCCTGTTCCACGGCGCGCATGCGTCCGGATTTCCTCGGCGCCGCAGGCCTGGCGCGCATCGCCCGTTTTGCCGTGGATCCGCGCGATGAGCGCACGGACAAGGACTACTTCGAACTCATTGGCAATGATTTTGGCGTATTCGGCTGCATGGGGCTTTTGGCCTGCGAGGACGTCTGCCCCAAGAATCTGCCGCTGCAAAACCAGCTTGGGTTTTTGCGCCGCAAGATGGGCATTACTGCGGTAAAGCAGCTTCTGGGACGATAGTGCGAGGCCCTAGGGCCTCGCATGCTGCCCGGCGCGTGCGGCTGCCGGGGGTTTCGGATGTTGGAATACGAACGGGGCAACGCCCCTGGGAGGATACATGGCGCTTTTTACCAAGGAAGAGGCCCTGCAGTACCATAGCACGGTGCGGCCGGGAAAATTGGAAGTCGTCCCCGTCAAGCCCTACCACACCCAAAAGCACCTGAGCATGGCCTATAGTCCGGGGGTGGCGGAGTCGTGCCTGGAGATCGCCCGCGATCCCGAGGCCAGCTACACCTACACCGGCCGCGGCAACCTGGTGGCCGTGGTGTCCAATGGCACGGCGGTCTTGGGCCTGGGCAATATCGGGCCCTATGCGGCAAAGCCGGTGATGGAGGGCAAGGGGTTGCTTTTCAAGATCTTCGCCGACGTGGACGTATACGACATCAACGTGGCGGAAACCGACCCTGACCGCTTTTGCGCCATCGTACGCGCCCTGGAGCCTACTTTCGGCGGCATCAATCTGGAGGACATCAAGGCCCCGGAGTGCTTTGCCATCGAG
The DNA here is from genome assembly GCA_003530935.1 of Desulfomicrobiaceae bacterium. Taxonomy (GTDB): domain Bacteria; phylum Desulfobacterota; class Desulfovibrionia; order Desulfovibrionales; family Desulfomicrobiaceae; genus Thermodesulfomicrobium. The sequence continues at coordinate 5,869 of DPEO01000175.1, forward strand.
GAGCGCCTCAAGGCCGAAATGCAGATCCCCGTTTTCCATGACGACCAGCACGGCACGGCCATCATCTCCGCCGCGGCCCTGCTCAACGCCGTGGAGATCAACGGCAAGCGCCTGGAGGACCTGCGGCTGGTGGTCTCCGGCGCGGGCGCGGCCGCCATCTCCTGCACCCGGCTCTACGTCGCCCTGGGCATCGACCCGGCCAATGTGGCCATGTTCGACTCCCGCGGCCATATCCACAAAGGCCGCACCGACCTCTCCCCGGAAAAGCGCCTCTTTGCCACGGACACGGCCTTCGCTTCCCTGGCCGAGGCCATGCGCGGGGCGGACGTCTTCCTCGGACTCTCCAAGGCCGGAGTGGTCACCCCGGACATGGTGGCCTCCATGGCCAAGGACCCCATCATCTTCGCCTGCGCCAACCCGGTGCCGGAGATCGGCTACCGCGAGGCCAAGGCCGTACGGCCGGACGCCATCATGGGCACCGGGCGTTCGGACTTCCCCAACCAGATCAACAACGTCCTTGGCTTTCCGTTCATCTTCCGCGGCGCGTTGGACGTGCGCGCCACCACCATCAACGAGTCCATGAAGCTGGCGGCGGCCCGGGCCCTGGCGGCCTTGGCCAAGATGCCGGTGCCCGAGTATGTGCTCGCGGCCTACGGCGTGGACAAGCTCACTTTCGGGCCGGACTACATCATCCCCAAGCCGGTGGACTTGCGGCTCATGGAGTTCGAATCCGCGGCCGTGGCCCAGGCGGCCATGGATACCGGCGTGACCCGCGCCCCCATCGCCGACATGGCGGCGTACCGGGCGCAGCTGCGCGAGCGCATCACGGCTTCCCGGGCGCGGCTCGATGCCTTTATGCGCTCCTACCCGCAGATCTTCTAGCCATGCCCAAGGCCGCTGGATATCCGGTGGCCTTATGCGCATTTGGAGGAGCACATATGCTGCCCATCGCGATCGTACGCTTCGCCCCGCATGAAGGGCCGGGGTATTTGGCGCAGGTGCTGGAGGAGCAAAGGCGCCCCTGGCGCCTGGTGGCCGTGGATCAAGGCGAGGAGGTGCCCGCGGACCCTGCGGCCTTTGCCGGCCTGGTGCTCATGGGCGGCCCCATGAGCGTCAATGATCCCCTGCCGTGGATCCCGCAGGTGCTGGCGCTGGTGCGCCGGGCCGTGGAGACGAACGTCCCGGTGCTCGGGCATTGCCTGGGCGCGCAGCTTCTGGCCCGGGCATTGGGGGCGAGGGTTACCCCCAATACCGCTACCGAGATCGGCTGGCATCCGGTGCAGGTGCGCCCGGGCGGGGAGGGCTGGTTTGGGCCGGTGCGCTCTTTTGTGGCCTTCCACTGGCATGGCGAGACCTTCGCCATTCCCGAAGGCGCGCAGTGGATCGCCCAAAGCGTGGCCTGTCCCCATCAGGCCTTTGCCGTGGGACCGCACCTGGGCCTGCAGTTTCATGTGGAGATGACCGCCCCCATGGTGGAGGAGTGGGCCGCCTTGGGCGCGGAGGAGATCTTCGCCCATTTCGGCCCCTGGGTGCAGGAGCCCCAGGCCATGATGGCCGCCACCCCGCAGTGGATCGGCGCCCTGCAGGCCGTGGCCCGCACGGTGTATGGCCGCTGGCTGGCCGGGGTTGATGGGCGGCCGCTGCTGTCTAGATAAGCCCCCCCTCCCAGTTCCACAGTCCCGGCCGTTCCTTGAGGGGGACGGTCTTGGGCACCCATTCGTGCAGGGTGGCCAAGACCTGGTAGCCGGCACCAAGAAGTTCCTGCTGGTGGGCCGAGAGGTTCAGCTCCCAGTTGGGGTAGGTCCAAAACAGCGAGCCGTGGCGCTGCGTCCAGAAGACTTCGCCCTTGGGGCTGATAAGCGGTTCGCCGTCGCGGATGCTGTCGGCGCGGACGCGGGCCACACAGGCCGGAAGCATGCCCCCCACCACGACTCCCATGGGAAGCGGACTCGATCCCGGTAGCGCCAGCAGGCTTTCCCCATCGAGCTCGAAGGAGGCAAAGGCCCCGGCCAGGCCGAAATCCGCCAGGGCGGCAAGGCAGAGGGCGTTGGCCGCGTGGCAAAACGGGCCGGCCCAGGCCTCGGCGCGGGAAGAAAGCAGCGCCCGCTGCCAGGGGGCGCCGAGCACGAAGCGCCGACCGCCCAGGCGCTCCACGTCTTCGAGATGCTCGGCAAAGGCGGCTTCTTCCTCGGGCCAGATGATGGGCGGCAGCCACCACCACAGCCGTCGGAAGATATGCCGGGAGATGGAGCGCTCCACCCCGGGCAGAAACCAGATCCCGTGTTCACCGTCGCGGGGCAGGCGGGCCGGCAGTCGGCGCCAGGCATGAAGGCGGATGGGGCGGGCCTGGCGCGCTCGCGGCGGTGCCGTAGGCTGCGGGAGCTTGGGGACGAAGTCGGAAGCGG
>DPEO01000175.1:8490-12731 GCA_003530935.1 Desulfomicrobiaceae bacterium
GGCCCGCCACGTGCGCAGGATGCCGCCGAGTTCCGGCGGTCGGCGGTCGACGAGAAAGACCGGTTTCCCCTGGGCGGGCCGGGAGAGATCCAGGCGGCCGCCTTTGGGGATGGAACGGCGCACGGGCACGGTGAAGGAGCCGCCGGCGTCTTCCAGCCCGACGCGCACCAGGTCGCCCGCCATGAGGGCCTCGCGCACCTGCACCCGGGGGCGTGGTCCGCCGGTCACGGTGCCGAGCAAGAGGCCCGATCCGGTTTGGGGCCGCAGCGACAGCGGCGAGCGCGGCTTGTGTCCCAGAAAGAAGTAGCGGGTGGTGGGCCGGCCCAGGGCCATGGCCAGCAGGTCTTCGGCCTCGCGCCGGGCCTTGGGGTCGCGGCCGTGGTCGCGAAGCAGTTGGTAGGCCCGTACGGTATGGAACACGTAGTGCGGGCCTTTTTTCCGGCCCTCGATCTTCCAGGAGCGCACGGCGGGCACCTCGCCCAAAAGCCGCACCAGGACCCCAAGGCCGAGGTCGTCGCAGGAAAAGAAGGCGTGGGCCTCGCCCTTGCGGCGGTAGCGGCGGCGGCAGGGCTGCACGCAACGGCCGCGCAGCCCGCTTTTCCCCCCCAAAAGGCTCGACCACGAGCAGCGGCCGGATACGGCGTAGCAGAGGGCGCCGTGCACGAAGACTTCCAAATCCAGATTTGGCGGCAGCATCCGGGCCACGGCCTTGATCTCGTCGATGGAGAGTTCCCGCGGCAGCACTACGCGCTGGATGCCCAGGTTTGCGGCCAAGGCCACGCCCCGGCCCGGGGAGGCCGCCGCCAGGGTGGAGAGGTGGAGCTCTCCGGCGAATCCGGTCTGGCGGGCCAGGCCCACCATGGCGAGGTCCTGGAAGATGAGGGCGTCCGGCAGCACCATTCGGGTCATGCGTTCCAGCAGGCGGCCGGCTTGGGCCAGTTCTCCCGGTTTGATGAGGGTGTTCATGGCCACGTACACCCTGCGGCCATGGCTGTGGGCCAGGGCCGTGAGGGCGGCCAGCTCGCCGAGGCCGAAGTTGTCGGCCTCCATGCGGGCGGAAAAATGTTTGAGGCCGCAGTACACGGCGTCGGCGCCGGCGGCCAGCGCGGCGAGGAAGCTGTCGCTATCGCCTGCAGGGGCAAGGATTTCTGGGAAAGAAGAAGTCACGAGTGCTGCGCCTCCATGGGCAAGTGGTCGCGGAGGATTCAGGGGAACTGCTTGGACGGGCGCGCTGTCTGCGCTTGCGTCGGGGTGAGCGCGCGCCGTCACCCAAGGACTGTCGGCGTGGCCCGGGGATACGGCCTCATGTCTCCAGCAGCGCGGTGCTGAAGTAGCGCTCCGCCCGGTCGGGAAGCACTGTGGCGATGACGCCGCCGAGCTTGCGCCGCATCTGCCGGCAGGCCCACACATTGGCCCCGGAGGAGATGCCCACCAGGAGGCCGAAGGAGCGGCCCAGCTCGCGGGTGGTGGCGATGGCGTCCTCGTCGCTGACCTCGATGACGTCGTCCACCAAGGAGGTGTCCAGGATGGCGGGGATGAAGCCGTCGCCGATGCCCTGGATTTGGTGGAGCCCCGGTTCGTGTCCCAAGAGGGCGGAGACGTTTTTGGGCTCCACCGCCACGATGCGCACCCCAGGCCGGTGTTCCTTGAGGAAAGAGCCTACCCCTTGCAGGGTGCCGCCGCTGCCCACCCCGACCACGAAACAGTCGATTTCGCCGCCGGTTTGCCGCCAGAGCTCCCGGGCCGTCTCTTCGTAGTGCACCCGCGGGTTGTCGGGGTTTTCGAACTGCTGGGGTACGAACACCCGCGGGTCTTCGGCCTGCATGCGCCGCACGGCGTGCACGGCGCCGGCGATGCTTTCTTCCGCCGGGGTGAGCACGAGCTCCGCCCCCAGGCTGCGGATGAGCTTTTTGCGCTCCTCGCTCATGTTTTCGGGCATGACGATGCGCACGGCGTAGCCTTTGAGCCGGCCCACCAAGGCGATCCCGATGCCGGTGTTGCCGCTGGTGGGCTCCACGATGATGGAATCGGGCTGCAGGCGGCCGTCGCGCTCGGCCCCTTCGAGCATGGCCAGGGCCACGCGGTCCTTGATGCTGCCGCCGGGGTTGAGAAATTCGGCCTTGGCCACGATGCGTTCGCCGGGAAACTCGAAGAGCGGCGTATTGCCGATGAGGCTCAAGATGGAGTCGGTACGCATGGTCTCTCGCGCAAAAAAAAGAGGCTCCAGGAGCCGTCCTCCCGGGCGCTCTCTCCATAGCCGTGGGCGGATTGTCTTGGCAAGGTCGGTGTTCGGCAGGGCGAGATTTTTCGTGCTTCGCCGCGCGGTGGGCCATCGGCGTCCCACGCCAGGGTCGGCCGCTGTTTGTGTCCAGCGCTGCCTCGGCGCAGGGCGCGTCCGCCCGGTGCGGTGGCCGTTGGACAGGGGGGCGTATCGGTCGGCTTTCCTAGGCCTTGGGTCGTGTCACCAGGCGGCGGTAGAGGTCGAGGAATTCCACGAAGTCTTCGTGGCGGCCGCCGGCATCCGGATGGAGGGTTTTGGCCCGGCGTCGGAAGAGACGGATGAGCTCGGCACGGCCCATGGCCCGGAGTTTCGGCCACGGTACGCCGAAGAGGGCCTCGGCCCGGGTGGCGTCCACGGGCCTGCTGGGGCGTCGGGGGCGCGGCCGTCGGAAACTGCCCATGAATCCATCCACGATGCGGGCCCAGGAGTCCGCGGTTGGGAACTCGAAATCGTAGTGGTAGCAGGCGTAGCGGCACAGGTAGGGATGGATGCCCGAGGCCGGCCGCACGATCCCCTGCCAGAAGGCGTCGTCCGCATGGATCTGGCAGAGGGCCCGCAGGAAGGCGGCGTCCACGGCCTCGGGGTCGAGGGCCTCGGGGGCGTGGCGGGCGGCAAGGCAAGCAAACTGGCTTTGCAGGTTGAAAGCGGCAAAGGTGTAGGCGCGCAACTCCTCGGGCCGCAGGTCGCACTCCATGCGCCAAAATTCCTGCTCCAGTTCGTCACGGCTTTTTCCCACAAGACGCAGGAAAAGCTTGGGATGCACCAGGTGGATGGCCCCGAGATTGGTCTCGCCGGTGCGCAAAAAGGCCAGGCGGCGCTTGTCGAAGGGGTGCAGCCCTGCCACCTGGGCTTCTTCTTCCGGTACGAGGCGGCGGCGGACCCAAGACCGACGGTGTCCTCGATCTTCGAGGGCGGGAATGAACGGAGCGAATGCCGCTTCCACGGCGTCCAGCAGGGCGTCGTCGAGACTGCCGGCTGCGGCGAAGACCGCATCGAGAAGCGGCGGGCGAAAGGCGCCGTCTTCGTACCACGCGCAGGGGTTCGGGCCGAGATCGAGGATGGTCTGGCTGAGGAGCACGCCTGCGGTGGAAATGGTGCGGCGCAGCGCGTAGCGTGTCCCTTGAGGAGTCAGGATTCGAGCAATGTACATGGCGTCCTCCATGGGCATCCATCATGCCCGCAGGGCCTGCGGAAAAGGCCTTGCGCGGCTTGGAGGCGTTGTATCGCGAAGATGCCTCGGTGCCGTCCGCACAAGGCATTGGGGGAACACGGCGCCTGCCACGAGGGAGAAAGGAGGTTAGAGCGGCGCCACCTCCCAGCCCACGATCTGGCGCCTTGTCGTGCTGAACTCCACGCCCACTTCGATGACGGTGACGTCCGGGGCGCGGTATTTGGCGGCGTAGTCTTTCTTCTTGAGCTGGGCGAGGGCCGCGCCGGTGGGGGCGTCGCCGTCGACGACTTTGAATTCCAGGACCCAGACGACGTCTCCTGCCCGCACGGTGAGGTCGCAGCGGCCCAGGTGGCTCACGTCCTCCGGGATGATGGTGACCCCCACCGCCGCCAGGTGACTATAGAACACGCTGGCAAAATAGCCTTCGTAGCGGGCCATGGGGTTTTTGCGGTACCAGTCCGCGGGGATGCCTGCAAAAAGGCGCGTCATGTGCTCGCCCAGGGCGTGGGCGTCGCCGCTTCGCAGGGTGCGCAGCACGAAAAGCGATGCCTCGTCGCGAAAACCGGGCACCAAGGCGCGGGTTAGGGCCGTATTGAGGGCCATGCGCACCTCGCGGTTGGGGAGCGTGAGCCCATAGAGGAGGAGATCCCCTTCCTGCAGTACCTCGCCGATGGTGAGATATCCGGTCTGCCAGAGTAGGGCCTCGGGCTCGATGCGGTCCACGTCGAAGGCCGAAAGCAGGGCTTCGCTGGCATAGAGGCGCTCGAGACGCGGGGTGAAGAACTGATG
>DPEO01000164.1 GCA_003530935.1 Desulfomicrobiaceae bacterium
CTTGGCCGTGCTGCCGCTGGGGCTCAAGGAGGAGGTGGAGCGCGGGGGCTGGATTCGGGCGCGGCGGGTGTACGTCACCGCAGTGCAGCGGTTTGTGTGTCCGGGGCTTCCTGGGGCCCACAACCAAGCCAATGTGGAGGCGGCATGGCATGCCTGCCGCTTTTTCGGTGTGGACGAGGCGGCTTTTGCCGCAGCGGTCAAGGATTTTCAGGGGCTTCCCCATCGCCAGGAAGTGGTGTTCGAAAAGGATGGGGTACGTTTTGTGGATGATTCCAAGGCCACGACGCTGGATGCCCTGGCGGCGGCCCTGACGGCCCAAGAACGGCCGGTGCGGCTCTTGGCGGGCGGGGTGTTCAAAGGCGGAGATCCCGCGGCGCTCGCTCCGCTGATCCGGGAGCGCTGCCGCAGCATCCATTTGTTCGGCCAAAGCCGGGAGGTGTTCACCGCAGCCTGGAAGCACTTGGGGCTCCCCCTTTCTTGGCATCCCACCCTGGAGGAGGCTGTGGTCGAGGCCGCGAAGATGGCTACCTCCGGAGAGACCGTGCTCCTTTCTCCGGCCACGGCGAGCTTCGATCTGTTCGCCAACTACAAGGAGCGCGGCCAGACCTTTGCTGCGGCTGCCCGTCGCGCCATGGGGGTTGAGGGATGAGCGCGCCTCAAGGCATGCGGAAGCCCTCGTGGGATGTGCCGCTTTTGGCCGCGGTGTTGTGTCTCACGGCCTTGGGGCTCATCATGGTGTTCTCCGCCAGCGGTATCGTGGCGGAAAAGACCATGGGCAGCAAATACGTGCTCTTCCAAAAGCAACTCTTTTTCGTGGGGCTGGGGCTGATGGCCATGATGGCGGCCATGCGCATCCCGGTGACCTTCTTTCAGCGTCATGTCTATTGGTGGGTGTTTTTTGCCTTGGTGCTGCTCATTTTGACCTTGGCCTCCCCCCTTGGCGTACGCATCGGCGGGGCCAGGCGGTGGCTGCACCTGGGACCGCTTTCCTTCCAGCCCCTGGAGATGGCCAAGATCGCCCTGGTCTTGTATCTGGGGTACTTTTTCTCGCGCAAACAGGAGAAGGTGAAGACCTTTAGCGTGGGTTTTTTGCCGCCGCTTTTGATGACCGCCCTTTTTTGCTTGCTCCTCATGCTCCAGCCGGACTTTGGCGGCTCGGTGTTTTTGGCCGCCATCTTGTTTCTGCTCTGCTTTGTGGGGGGCACGCGCCTCATCTTTTTGGGGGCGTCGGTGCTTTTGGCCGTGGTGGGGGGCATCCTTTTGGTGATCCATTCCCCGTATCGTTTGAAGCGGGCCTTTGCTTTTCTCGATCCCTTTCAAGACGCCCAGAACACGGGCTACCAATTGGTGCAGTCCTTCTATGGGTTGGGTTCGGGCGGCTGGTGGGGCGTGGGCCTGGGGGCGGGACGCCAAAAACTCTTTTTTCTCCCCGAGGCGCACAATGACTTCATCTTGGCCGTCATGGGCGAGGAGCTGGGGTTTGTGGGGTTGTCCTTGGTTTTTGCGTTGGTGGCGGTCATCTTGTGGCGGGTGTTTGCCATCACCCTGCGGCAGCGGGACTTGGAGCGGCGCATCCTTGCCCTCGGCATGGGATCCATCATTCTTTTGGGCGCGCTTCTCAATAGCGCGGTGGTGCTCGGCCTGCTTCCTCCCAAAGGCGTCCCCATGCCATTTGTGAGTTATGGAGGCAGCCACATCTTGGGGGGCTTTTTCTGTGTCGGTATGCTTCTCAACCTTTCCCGGGAGGGCGCGCCATGAACATCGTGCTGACCACAGGCGGTACGGGCGGTCATATTTTTCCCGCCTTGGCCGTGGCGGAGGCCTTGCGGCAGCTGGAACCCACCGCGGCGGTGGTCTTTGTGGGAGGGACCTACGGCCCGGAAGGGCGCATGGCGCATGGGGCGGGCATCCCCTTCGTGGGGTTGCCGGTGCGTGGGGTCATTGGCCGGGGGCTGCGTGGGGCCGTCGCCGGGGCGCGGCTCGGGGCCAGCGTGCTCATGGCCTTGGGGCTCATGCGTTCCCTGCGACCTGCGGTGGTGGTGGGCTTTGGCGGGTACGCGGGATTTCCTGCCGTGGCCGCGGCCAAGGTGCTGCGCATCCCTTGCGGGATTCACGAGCAAAACAGCATTCCGGGCGCGGCCAACCGGTGGCTCGCGCGTTGGGTGGACCAGGTGTGGACCAGTTTTCCGGACATGGCGGACCCCCTTTTTTCGGGGCCACGGGTGCGGTGCACGGGAAATCCGGTGCGCCAGGCGGTGTGCGCCGTGGCGGGTGTGCGCCCGCCGGCGGGCCGCAATCTTTTGGTCGTGGGGGGGAGCCAAGGGGCCCGCGCCCTCAATGACCTCATGCTGGCCCACGCCGCGCGTCTGCGCGCCGAGGGAATCCGTCTCTGGCATCAGACCGGTCCCGAAGATTTTGCGCGGGTGCAGGCGGCCTACGCCACCGCCTACCCCGAGGCCCGGGTGGAGCCCTTCATTGACGCCATGGACGAGGCCTACGCCTTTGCCGATGTGGTGCTGTGCCGAGCCGGGGCGACAACCATCGCAGAGCTCACCGCCGCCGGCAAGCCGAGTATTTTGGTCCCCTTCCCGTACGCCACCCATGACCACCAAACCAAGAACGCGCAGGCCTTGGCTGCTCGCGGGGCCGCAGTAGTGCTTCCCCAGAGTGTTTTGCCCAGCGTGGATGTAGTGCGTATGCTCACCGACCTCTTTGCCGCCCCGGACCGGTTGGCGGCCATGGGCAAGGCGGCCGCCGCCCTGGGGCGTCCGCAGGCGGCGCGCGCGCTTGCCGAAGACATCGTGCGCTTGGCGCAGAGGAAGTCATGAGATCGAAAATTCAGCGAATCCACATGATCGGCATCGGCGGTTCCGGCATGAGCGGCATCGCCGAGGTGCTGGCTACCCTGGGGTACGCGGTGCGTGGCTCTGACCTGGCGGAGTCCGCTGCGGTACAGCGGTTGCGACAGCTCGGGATCACCGTGTTTTTGGGGCATGCCCGCGGTCAGGTGGGCGACGCGCAGGTGGTCGTGCGGTCGTCGGCGGTGCGCGACGACAATCCCGAGATCCTCGAAGCCCGGGAGCGGGGTATCCCCATCATCCCCCGGGCAGAGATGCTCGCGGAGCTCATGCGCCTCAAAATAGGAGTGGCGGTGGGGGGCACCCATGGCAAAACCACCACGACGTCGCTCATCGCCACAGTGTTCACCGAGGCGGGCTTGGACCCCACGGTGATCATCGGCGGCCGGCTCAATGCCTTGGGTTCCAACGCCCGTTTGGGGGCAGGGGAGTACCTGGTGGCCGAGGCCGATGAGTCCGACGGATCCTTTTTGTGTTTGCTGCCGCAGGTGGCGGTGATCACCAACGTGGACGCCGATCACCTCGACTTTTATCCCGACCTTGCGGCCATCGAGACGGCGTTCGTTCAGTTTGCCAACAATGTGCCGTTTTACGGATTGGTGGTGGCTTGCGGCGATGACCCCGGGGTGCAGGCCATCCTTCCCCGCATCAAGCGCCCGGTGCAGACCTATGGGTTTGGCTCCGGCAACCATTGGCGGGCGGAGGTCCTGGAGGTGGATCACGGCTCCCGGTTTCGGGTGTGGGAGGCGGGCTCTCTCTGGGGGGAGGCGGTGGTGGCGCAGCCAGGTCGGCACAATGTGTTGAACGCCCTCGCGGTGATCGCGGTGGCTCAGGAAGCCGGCATCTCGCCAGAGGCCATCTGCCATGGTCTGGCCCATTTCGCGGGTGTGGGACGGCGCTTTGAACGCAAGGGCGAGCGGGGCGGTGTGCTCGTGGTGGATGACTACGGCCACCATCCTACGGAGATCGCCGCCACCCTGGCCACGGCCCGGCAGGTGTACCCGGACCGCCGCTTGGTGGTGGCTTTTCAGCCCCATCGCTTCACCCGCACCAAGGCGCTTTTTGGCGAGTTCGCCCGGGTGTTTTCCGGGGTGGACACCTTGCTGCTCACCGAGATTTATGCGGCGAGCGAAGACCCCATTCCCGGGGTGAGCGGCCAGAGCCTTGCCCAGGCCATTCGTCAGGTGTCCGATACGCCGGTACATTTTTTTGCGGACTTTGCTGCCCTCGAGGCGGCCCTGCCCCAGTACCTGCGGCCAGGGGACGTTCTGCTCACCTTGGGGGCAGGCAGTATTTGGACGGTGGGGCAACGGTACCTTGAAGGCTAGGGAGCGACTGGCACGGCGGGTGGTGCTCACCCGGGGCCGCAAGCCGCGGAAGAATGTTTCCCGGGAGCCGCGCCGCCCTGTCTCTTCCGGGGGGACCCCGTGGTGGGTCACTCTGGGGCGCGGATTGCGGTGGACCGTGGGGATGCTTTTGGGGTGCGTGCTTGTGGCGGGGATAAGCCTGGGCATCCTGTGGGGGTATCGGTGGATCACGGGGCACGAGCTCTTTCAACTCCGGCAGCTGACCGTTACGGGGGCGCAGCGCTTCACCCCGGAGGAGGTGGCGGCCATGGGCGGAGTGCAGCTGGGCGTGAGTGTGCTCGACCTCAACATCGCCGAGGTTCGGGCTCGCATCGCTGCCAACCCGTGGATTCGCGAAGCCTCGGTGACGCGGGTTTTGCCGGATACGGTGATCATTGAAATCGGGGAGCGACGGCCGGTGTTTCTCGTGCCGCGGGAAGGGACGTTTTTCTACGCCGACGCCGAGGGACGGCCTATTGCCCCGGTGACGCCGGAGCGCTTCGTGTCTTTGCCGGTGCTGGAGAAGAACGAAGCCGTGGAGGTGAGCGCGGGCCTCAAGCAGGTGCTCGTCGCCATGGAACGCAACCAATTGCCCTTTGGCATGCACCAGGTGGCGTGGATCCGTCAGGAGAGTGCGGAGCAGTATAGTTTGATGCTCGAGAAACCGCGGATCTTGGTGCAATTGGATGGCAGAGACGTCGCTTCCATGGTGGAAAGCCTTGGGCGCTTGTGGCAAGATTTGACGCAGCGGGGGGAAATGGACAAGGTCGCCAGCGTGTTCGTCATGCCGGGTCGCGCTTGGGTTTCCCTGAAAAAGGACGAGAGCCGGTCGGGAAAGGAGTAGGTATGGCCAAATCGGAAATGATCGTGGGTTTGGACATCGGCACCACCAAGATTTGTGCCGTGGTGGGTGAGGTGGATAGTGAAGGTGTCAATATCGTAGGCATTGGCACCAGTCCGTCCACGGGCTTGCGCAAAGGCGTGGTGGTGAACATCGAGCAGACCGTGCAGTCCATCAAGCGCGCCTTGGAAGAGGCCGAGCTCATGGCGGGCTGTGAAATCCGTTCGGTGTATGCGGGCATTGCTGGAAGCCATATCAAGGGCTTCAACAGTCACGGGGTGATCGCCGTCAAAGGCGGCGAGGTCACGGCCCGAGACATCGAGCGGGTGCTCGACGCAGCCAAGGCCGTGGCCATCCCTCTGGACCGCGAGGTGATCCATATCCTGCCCCAAGAATATATCGTGGACGACCAGACCGGCATCATCGACCCCCTCGGCATGGCGGGGGTGCGCCTGGAAGTGAAGGTGCACATCGTTACCGGCGCGGTGACCAGCGCCCAGAATATCGTCAAATCCTGCCATAAATCGGGTTTGGATGTGGAGGATATCGTCCTTGAAGCCTTGGCCTCCAGCAAAGCGGTGCTCACCGACGAAGAGCGGGAGATCGGGGTGGCCTTGGTGGACATCGGCGGCGGCACCTCGGACATCATCATCTTTCATGACAACTCCATCAAGCATACCGGCGCCGTCCCCTTGGGTGGCGCCAATCTCACCAATGATATCGCCTTCGGCCTGCGCACCCCCACCCAAGCGGCGGAGCGCATCAAGGTGCGCTATGGCTGCGCCTTGGCCGAATTGGTGCACGAAGATGACATCATCGAGGTGCCCAGCGTGGGCGGCCGTGAGCCGCGCAGGCTTTCCCGGCAGGTGCTGGCGGAAATCTGCGAGCCGCGCATGGAGGAGATGCTCATGCTCGTAGATCAAGAATTGGTGCGATCGGGCTACAAGCACCTCATCGGCGCAGGCGTAGTGCTCACGGGCGGGGCGTCGCGCATCGAAGGTATTCAGGAACTGAGCGAACGCATTTTCAACCTGCCCACGCGGACGGCGTCGCCCATGGGAGTGGGGGGGCTCAAAGATGTCGTGGACAATCCTATGTACGCGACTGCGGTGGGACTGCTCCTCTATGGGGCGGAACAGCATGGTCAGGAACACCGTATCCGCATTCGGGACACCAATGTTTTTCACACCATTTTGTCGCGCATGAAGAAGTGGTTTGCAGATATTAGCTAACGAAGCCAGAAGTTGCGGTACAACCCTGTGGGGAGAGGGGATGCTCCCTAAGAACTTGTGGGAGGGGAAGATGGAATTTACGCAGATTGAATCGGATAGCTTGGAAAGCCCGGCCATCATCAAAGTCATCGGCGTGGGAGGAGGTGGTGGCAACGCCATCAACAACATGATCGCCTCGCAGCTTCAGGGGGTGACCTTCATCGCCGCCAACACGGACGTGCAGGCCCTCAAAACGTCCAAGGCGGAGATCAAGGTCCAGTTGGGCGAAAAGCTCACCAAGGGACTGGGCGCCGGAGCCAATCCCGACGTGGGGCGGGACGCGGCCATGGAGAGTCAGGCCGTCATCCGGGACGCCTTGGGTGAGTGCGACATGGTGTTCGTCACCGCAGGCATGGGCGGCGGCACCGGCACCGGCGCGGCCCCGGTGGTGGCACGGGTGGCCAAGGAAATGGGGGCCTTGACTGTGGCCGTGGTCACCAAGCCCTTTTTCTTCGAAGGCAAGCGGCGCATGCAGCAGGCGGAGCGGGGCATCAAGGAGCTCCGGGAGATCGTGGACAGCATCATCGTGGTGCCCAATGATCGCCTGTTCGCCATTGCCCCCAAGAAGACTCCGGTGGTGGAGATGTTGGTCAAGGCGGACGAAGTGCTCCATCAGGCAGTGAAAGGCATCTCGGATCTCATCATGGTGCCGGGACTCATCAACCTGGATTTCGCCGATGTGAAGGCGGTCATGGAGCAGATGGGGCTCGCCATGATGGGCACGGGTGTGGCCACAGGCGAAGGCCGGGCGCGTGAGGCGGCCATGCGGGCCATCACCAGTCCGCTGCTCGACGACATCAGCATCGAAGGGGCGCGCGGGGTCATTCTCAATGTGACTGGCGGTTACGACATCTCCATGGACGAACTCAACGAGGCGACCTCCATCATTCACGAGGCCGTGCACCCGGATGCCCACGTGATCTTCGGTATGGCCTTTGATCCCGAATGCACCGAGGAGCTGCGGGTGACGGTCATCGCCACCGGCATCCAGGAGGCGCAAAGCGCGCCGGAGAAGTCCAAGGCTGCTGCGGCGACCCCGACTCCCAAGGCCAAGGATCGTCCGTATTTCGTCCCCCAGGGGATGGAAGGGCGTGAGAAGAACGACCTCTCGGTGCCGACGTACATGCGACGGCAGCATGCGTCGGCGGCGGAAGACCGTCCGCATCCCAAGGTCCGCCCCTTGCGCCCCGCGGAGGAGCCGGAATTCACCTTTGACGAGGAGGAGTTTGAGATCCCCTCGTTCATTCGGATGCAGGCTGACTGATTTCCGTGCGGCTGTCTTCCACCCTTCCTCGGGCGGCGCAGAGGCAATGGGGAGGAAGGTTGCCCGTGGCCGTGGTGTTCCCGGAGGCCCCGGAGGCAGCTCTGTCCACCCTGGGCTGGCAGGTGGTATACCGCCTGCTGGCCGAGCAGGATGTTTTCTGCGTTGAACCGGTCTTTGCCGATCCCGCATCCTCGCGGCCCAGATCCGTCTTCACCGGCACGGAGCTGGGCCGTTTTCCGCTGGTACTCGCCAGCCTCAACTTCGAGGGCGACTACCCAGCCCTGGTGCGGCTCTTCATGGACGCAGGCGTCCCCGTGTCGGCCCAGGAGCGCCCGGATTGGCCGCTTGTCATGGTGGGCGGCCCGGTGACCTTCCTCAATCCCTTTCCTGTGCTGCCGGCCGTGGACGCCCTTTGGTGTGGTGAGGCCGAAGCGGGCTTCCTCCGTGTTGCCCAGACCGTCGCCCACACTTGGGTGAACGGCGGCGGCAAGGCCCAAGCCTTGGAGGCCATGGCCGCCATCCCTGGGTGTTTGGTCCCGGGACGAAGTCCGCTCCCGGTCCGGCGCCAGGTGACCGCGGATTTGCGCACCCCGGCGCATTCGGTCTTCGTCAGTCCGGAGGCCCGGTTTGCGGATATGTTTCTCCTCGAGGTGAACCGGGGTTGCCCCTATGGGTGCCGTTTTTGCGCCGCAGGGTCCATCTATCGGCCTGCCCGGCAGGCCCCCATGGAGGTCCTGCAGCGCATTGTGGAAGAGGCCGCTCCGCGCAAGGTGGGGTTGGTGGGCACGGCGCTTACCGACTGGCCGGATCTCATGCCGTTTCTTTCCTGGTTGCGGGATCGGCGGGCGCATTTTTCCCTCTCTTCCGTGCGCGCCGATGGTCTGAGCGAAGACCTTTTGGCGTTTTTGCGCCACGCTGGGGTGCGCACGGTGACCTTGGCCTTGGAGGGCGCGAGCTCTCGGCTGCGGGCCGCCATGAACAAAGGTCTGGACGAGGATGCCGTGCTGCGGGTGGTGGCCACCATGAGCCGACTGCGTTTTGAGACCCTCAAGCTCTATCTCATCGTGGGCTGGCCTGGCGAGGAAGAAGCGGATTTCAAGGAATTGGAGGCGTTTTTGGAACGCATCCAGGAGGCCCGGCGCGCCGGGCAGGCAGGCCGCGCTGCAGGTCTCAAGCTCATCCAGCTTTCTGCCAGCGCCCTGGTGCCCAAGCCCTGGACCGCCATGCAATGGGCCCCCATGGCCTCTCTGGAGCGCATTGCGGCGGCCATGGTCCGGGTTCGGTCCATGGTCGCCCGGCATCGCGGCATGCGTTTTTCTGCGGAAAACGCCCGCCAGGCATGTATCCAAGGGTATCTTGCCCGTGCGGACGAGTCGGCCTTTCCCGTGATCGTCGAGGCCGCCGAGCACGGGTGGGGGAAGGTATGGCGCCACCATGGGGCACATATCGAGGCCGAGGCAGGTCGGCCGCGTCCGGTGGCGGATCCCCTGCCGTGGGAGCGTTTGGACGTCGGGGTGCGGCGGGCGTATGTGCGTGGCCAATGGGAAGCCTTTGGCCGCAGTCGGCCCACGCCGGCATGCCCCCCGGGGTCGTGCAGCGCGTGCCGGCGCTGCGGCATGGAGCGCGTCATGGGAACGGCACTTGGGGTGGAGGTATCGCAAGGATGACGCATGTGGTGCGCATGCTGGCCGCCGGTGCGGCCCTGGGAGGGCTGAGATGAAGCGGGTATGGGTCTTCGTCCCGCCCCGGCCGGTGGTGAGCGGCGGCATGCGGGTGCTGGTGCAGGTGGCGCGGCAGCTGCGGGCGCAGGGTGCCCTGGCTGGGGTGCTTTGCTGGGAGGAACCGCTCGCCGAGGCTTCGGATCTCCCCTGGCAGGCGGCGCGCAGCGCCCCCCTTGCCGCAGGCGACGTCCTCGTGGTGCCCGAGGGCTGGCCGGGCGCCCTCACCTTGGGGGTCCGCGCAGGCTGCCGGTTGGTGGTCTACTGCCAGAACTGGGCGTACCTTTTTCATGGGCTCGCCGAAGGCGTGCGCTGGCAGGACCTGCCGGTGGAGTTTCTTGCGGTCTCCCAGCCGGTGGCCTGGTATATCGAGCAGGTGACCGGGAAAGCGCCTGCAGTGGTGCGGCCGGCCATCGACCGCTCCCGATTCCATCCCCCTGCTGCGTTTCCGGTTCCCCATCCCCTGCGCGTGGCCTTCATGCCGCGCAAAAACAAGGCCATGGCCGAGGGCGTGCGCCGCATCGTTGCCGAGCGCAATCCGCATCTGGCGTGGCAATGGATCCCCATCCATGGTTTGGACCCGGCGGGGGTGGCCGAGGTGCTGCGTTCCTGCCCCATCTTTCTTGCCACCGGCTTTCCCGAGGGCTGTCCGCTGCCTCCCTTGGAGGCCCTGGCCTGCGGCTGCCTGGTGGTGGGGACCACGGGCTTTGGCGGCTGGGACTATGCCCGGTCTGTGGAGCCCGAGGGCATGCTT
>DPEO01000010.1:0-5567 GCA_003530935.1 Desulfomicrobiaceae bacterium
AGGTCATCCACCAGGACACCCCCGCCGGCTCCGCCCTGGCCCAGATCCAAGCCAAAAACTACGCCGCCAAATACCGCGCCCCCGGGGTGCGGGTCCTGGAAGTGGGAGTGGAATTCAGCGCCGCCCAACGCCAAATCGTGGGATGGGAGGTAGGGGCCTAGCGACGCCGACCCGCAGGCCCCGGGCAAGCATCGCGGGAGAGGCGCAAAATCTCAGCCGCCGCTCCCGTACTCCTTGGAGAAAGGGACACACCTTCTTCAAGGAGCCGCCATGGCCGCCACGCCCCAACCACGCCCCGTGGATTTTGGTCTCATCCTCGCTCGCCTGGAGCACCTTGCCCTCACCGGCGCAGATCCAGAGGCCCTCCGGCAGCTTCTGTCCGAGCGGGAACTGCTCGAGGAACTGGATGCCTCGCAGCTGCTGCGCTGGGCCCGCTGCGCACAAATGGCCCAAGACCGCGACGCAGCGCACGCAGCCTTGGAAACCCTCCACCAGCGCTTCCCGCACGACCCCCTCGGCTGGCAGGAACACCACGCCCTCCTTGAGACCCTCGGCGATACGCCAGGGCGCATGCGCCTGCGCGCCCTCTGCCAACAACTGGCCCCCCAGCACCTGGGGATCGTATCCCCCGCACCCAAGCCCAGTCCGGAGCCTCAAGAACCCGCGGTGCCCGAAGCCCCGTTTACGCGCCAGGCACACATGGAAGAGCTCATCCGCCACTACATGCACATCTTCCGCGGCCGCGAAGACTGCTTCGCCCGGCAGTGGGTGGACAAGGCCACCGGCAAAAGCGGCTACGTGCCGGTGCGCGAACCGCTGACGCCTGCGGCTGTGCGCGAGCACCTGGCGGGACTGCGCACCTACGGCATCTATCTCCTGACTCAAAGCGGCCGCACCTATCTGGGCGTCATCGATGCGGACCTGCGCAAGGAGCTGCGGGGCGCACGCCTCGATGGCCGCGAACGCCACACCGTGCGCCGAGAGCTCGCCTACCTCCTCGGGCGCCTCCCTGGGCTTGCCGCGGAGCAGAAGCTCCATTGCATCACGGAATTCAGCGGCGGCAAAGGCTACCATTTTTGGTTTCCCTTCGCCGAACCCGTGGACCCTGCTGCCGTCCGCACCGCCCTGGGGCGACTGGCGGCCCGCCTACAGCCGGACCTCACCGCCTTCCATTTGGAGGTCTTCCCCAAGCAAGACACCCTGTCCGGCAAGGGGCTGGGGAACCTCGTCAAGCTCCCCTTGGGCATCCACCGCCTCTCGGGCAAACCCTCCCGCCTTTTGCCCGGCACCCGGGAGGACATGGTGCGGCAACTGGAGCGGCTGCAAGGCGTTGTCCTCAATGCGGCATCCGTGCTGGAGAGCCTGCCGCCTGCGGCCCCGGTGCTCCCCCATCCGGCGGCCACGGCGTGGGCGGAGGACTTTCCCAACCTCCACACCCTGACCCAGGCCTGCCCGCTCGTGGCCGGCATCGTCGCCCTGTGCCGGCAAAGACGCACCCTGTCCCTGCGCGAAGAGCGCGTCCTCTTGGGCACCATCGGTTTTTTGCCCGAGCGCCGTCAGGTCCTCCACGCCCTGTTGGGGGACCAAGAAAACTACAACCCGCACCTGGTGGACTACAAAATCTCCCGTCTGCGGGGAACTCCGCTGGGCTGCCGCAAGATCCACGCCCTGCTGGAAAGCACCCGGGACCTCTGCCCCGCTCCCGGCCCGGTGCGCTACCTCCACCCCTTGGTGTTCGTCCCCGGCTGGCGCCTCGAACAGGCCGAGGTCTCGGAGCGCATCACCAATCTCCAGGACGCGCTGCGGGAACTCCGCCGCGCCATGGATCTGGTGCACCGATTTTTGCCAGCCCACTAGGAGCGCCTCGTGGAACGCGTCTATGTGCTGGAACCTGGGGCCTACCTGCGCAAGGAAGACGACAACCTGGCCGTGGTGCGCCACGGCCGTACCGTAGAGCGCGTGGCCTTCGATGGCCTCAAAACCCTCACCGTGATGGGCTATGGCTCCCTGTCTGGGGCCGTGCTCAAGGCCTTGGTGCAGCACCGAGTGGAAACCGTTCTGTTGTCGCCCACCGGCCGCTTCGAGGCCCGACTGGTCCTTGACGAGCACAAACACGTGGAGCGCCGCCGGGCCCAATACCTCGTGCTCTCCAACCCGGCCAGGGCAGCCCAGATCGCCCGCAGCATCGTGGCCGGCAAGCTTCGCGCCCAGGCCCGGTTTCTCCTGTTGCGCGGCCAGCAATATGGCGATGAACGCCTGCTCGCCGCAGGCGCGGCCATCCGCGCCCTGGAGCGCGGACTCCCGGCGCAGCCATCCTTGGAACTGGTACGCGGCGCCGAAGGCCACGGCAGCCGCATCTATTTCGGGGTCTTCGGCCTGCTTGTGCGCAACCCCGCCTTCACCTTCACCGGCCGCACCCGCCGCCCCCCTCGGGACCCCATCAATGCCCTGATCTCCTACGTCTCCACCGTGCTCACGGCCGAAGTGCTCTCCGCCATCTCCCGCGTGGGCCTCGACCCCTACCTGGGCGCCCTGCACGAAGTGGCCTACGGCCGGCCATCCCTGGCCTGCGACCTGGTGGAAGAATGGCGCACCTTCGTGGCCGACCGCCTTATCCTCGGGCTGGTGAACCGCCGCGCCGTCAGCCCCGAAGGCTTCATCCTGCGCCCCGCCCCCGAGGCCTTTGCCCACGAAGACGAGCTCACGGAAAAACGCCCGGTGTCCATGAAGCCAGGCACCGTCCGCGCCCTCATGGAGAGCTACGACACCTGGATGACCACCCGCACCCGGGACCCCATGGCCGACGACCACACCACGCTGCGGGAACTCATCCTGCGGCAGGTGCGCCGCTTCGCCGCCCACCTCACCGGCGAAGCCCCTGAGTACCGCCCTTTCCCTTGGGAGCTTGTCCGCTGATGTTCTACGTCATCTGCTACGACATCGCCGAGGACCGCGCCCGCACCAAGGCCGCCAAACTCCTGGACGGCTACGGCCGACGAGTGCAAAAGTCCGTGTATGAATGCGAACACATAAGCGAGCGCCAACTCCTGCGGCTCCTTGACAAGCTCGAACGCCTCTTGGACCACACCAGCGACAGCGTGCGCTGCTACCGCCTCTGCCGCAGCTGTCTTACGGATTTCGAAGGACTGGGGATCGGCGAGCCGCCGCGCCCGCGCTCCAGCGCCTACCTGTAGCGGAATTGGGCGCCTTGCCTTGATCCTCCGGAGGAACCATGCACGAATCCACCCCCCACCTCATCTCCTTTCTCGGCACGGGAAACTACCAGCCTGTCACCTATCGCTTCCACCCCGAAGGCCCAGGGGTCGAAACCCGCTACGCCGCCCTGGCCATCCGCAAGCTCCTTGGCCCAGGGGGCACCACCATCTTCGCCACGGCCAAGGCCATGGAAACCCACGGGGCAGACATCGCCGCCGCCTTTGCCGAGGCAGGGCTCGACCAGCCCCAAATCGTCCCCATCACCAACGGCGCAACCCCCACGGAGCTGCAGGCCAACTTCCGCACCCTGCTCGATACCATGACCGCGACCTCCGCCCCGCTGGTGGTGGACATCACCCACGGCTTTCGCTCCCAACCGTTCTTTGCCGGCGCGGCCCTGCACCTCTACCGCGCCCTGGGAGACTCCCAGCCCATCCAGGTCCTCTACGGCGCCTACGAGGCCAAGGACGACCACAACGAGGCCCCCATCTGGGACCTGACCGCCTTCGTGGAGACCGCAGACTGGAGCACCGCCATCGCCACCTTTCTCGCCACCGGCCATGGCACCGCCCTGGCCGATCTCGCCGAGAGCACCGGCCGCGCCTGGGGCAAAGCCTGGGGACTTTCCGGCAGACAGGGCGATCCGCCCCAACTGCTCGGCTTGGCAACCGCCCTGCGCAGCGTCTGCCAGGCCCTGGACGGCATCCGCATCGGCGAGCTCCTCCTCCCGCCTGCCCCTGGCAGAACCTCCTTGGTCACCGGCCTGCTGGAGGCCATCGCCAACGTCCGGCCCCAGTTGGAAGAGCGCCTCCCCGTGCTCCAGGAACCCATGAACCGCTTGGAAGCGATGCTGCGCCCCCTGTCCCTCACGGAAAACCACCTGGCATCGGATGCCGGCCACAACGCCCTCGCGGCCTTGGCCCAGATCTACCTTGATTGGGGCCGTCTGGCCGAGGCGGCGGTGGTCCTGCGCGAAGGCTGGACCTGCCGCCTGGCCCCGCCCGAAGCCACCTGCCCTACCCAGCCCGGCTTCGACGAAGCCCAACGCCGCCATTGGGACGCCGTCTTTGCCGAGATACGGGATATCGCCGGTCCTGTGGCCGAAGTGCGTAACGACATCCAGCACGGCGGCATGAAGAAACGCCCCCTGCCCAAAGACAGGGTCCGCCCCCGCCTCGAGGCCGAAGTGCAGCGCTTCGCCGCCTCTGGCCGCATCGAGCCTCCAACGTCCACCGGCAGCGTGTGGTTCGTCTCCCGGCATCCCGGGGCCAAGGAATGGGCAAAGCGCCAAGGGATCAGCATCTCCCGCATGGTGGATCACCTCGACCCGGAACAGATTCAGCCCGGAGACACCGTCATCGGCACCCTGCCCATCCACCTGGCCGCCCAAGTATGCCAGCGTGGAGCGCGGTTCTTCTTCCTGTCCCTGGACCTCCCACCAGAGGCCCGGGGAGAAGAATTGTCCCTCGAAGATATGGAGCACTACGGTGCCTGCCTGCACGAGTTCGAGGTTCGAAAGCGCGAAACCATCCCACCCACGGACCCGGCCCTTCCGTCGGCTTCCGCCACCCAACCCACGGAAAAGACAGCTCCAGACAAAAACCGATCCATGAGTGACTGACCCCCTTGAAAACAAGGACAATTTTGGCTAAAAAAACATCACCCAGCATTTCCCGAGGGCAAAAAATCGGAGGATTCGTGAACGCACCAGCGCCAACCCGCTCCCCACAAGGGCTCCCTCCATCCGCACTCTGAATGCATGACCCGATTCGAGGGGATTAAGACTTCGATCCGGCCTTCGATTTCTACGGTAATGGCGTACTCTGAATGCATGACCCGATTCGAGGGGATTAAGACGCATCGCGGCATTGGTAGAGGATGGGGGTCACCGCGTCTCTGAATGCATGACCCGATTCGAGGGGATTAAGACTTATGTTTTGAGAGACCTCGCTCATCTCGCGCATAACCTCTGAATGCATGACCCGATTCGAGGGGATTAAGACATCTTCATGGACTGGATGGCGTTTTGAAAAACTACACTCTGAATGCATGACCCGATTCGAGGGGATTAAGACTCTACGGTGAGGGCACAACGTGACACGTGAACATGTACTCTGAATGCATGACCCGATTCGAGGGGATTAAGACTTGCTGTTCTCCTTCGCCAGCGCTTCCTTCTCCCGTGCCTCTGAATGCATGACCCGATTCGAGGGGATTAAGACTTGAGGTGGTAGCCCGTCATGCGTCCCGGACGCGCCTCTGAATGCATGACCCGATTCGAGGGGATTAAGACTTTTCCGTTGGGATTCGGTACTTTACCCTCATACTAACTCTGAATGCATGACCCGATT
>DPEO01000010.1:5878-6405 GCA_003530935.1 Desulfomicrobiaceae bacterium
CGATTCGAGGGGATTAAGACGCAACGGCGCGACGGCGCGGGCGATGTTGGCGCGGGCGTAGCTCTGAATGCATGACCCGATTCGAGGGGATTAAGACGCGTCATCGGGCATAACCGCCCATTCCATCCCGTCATATACCTCTGAATGCATGACCCGATTCGAGGGGATTAAGACTATGGTGTACCCAGCACCGCCCCGGAACCCTGGGTCGCTCTGAATGCATGACCCGATTCGAGGGGATTAAGACATTTTGGCTGCTTTGAGGTCCTCGAATGCGAGCTGCTTCTCTGAATGCATGACCCGATTCGAGGGGATTAAGACCTTTGTGAGGAAGGTGCCAAGAGTTACCTTCCCGAACTCTGAATGCATGACCCGATTCGAGGGGATTAAGACGTGACAACATACCGTATGAAATCAAAACACTTCTGCTCTGAATGCATGACCCGATTCGAGGGGATTAAGACTTGTCACCGGCCAGCCTTCGGGCGTCCCGCTCAAGCTCCTCTGAATGCATGACCCGATTCGAG
>DPEO01000148.1:0-7294 GCA_003530935.1 Desulfomicrobiaceae bacterium
GTACCTCATCCAGGGAGAGCTCCAACCCAATGACAAAAAGAAGAAGGATAATGCCGAGTTCCGCAAACAGCTCCACCTCGTGGGTGTCCGCGATCCAGCCTAGACCATGGGGGCCCGCCAGCATCCCGGCCGCAAGCATAGCCACCACGGGAGGCACCCGCAGCCGGTGCCCCACCAGCAAAAAGCCGCATGCAAGGCCGAAAAGCCCCGCTGCATGAGAAAGGAAGCGCAGATGTTCCACAAACTCTCCCCAACCCAAAGAAGCAGAACAGCCCTAGAGTCCTTTTTTTTCAAACCATCGAAAGAGAAACGCAACCGCCACGAGAAAAACGCCGATCACCACCCACGACGAGGCGCCCAGCGTCCCTGGCAGGCCGATCTTTCCATAATCCGCCCAGGAGAGCACCGAGTCCTTCAGCAACGGGTACAACTCCGCATAGAGAGCAGCGCCCGTCAGCATGCCGGCGATGGCGAAAAGCGCGTGCCAGCGCCCTTCCCCCAGCGCGCCCACCGCCGTGCCTGGGCAATAGCCCATCACAGCCCAGCCCACGCCAAAGAGCGCGCCACCCACCACCACGCCCCCCACGTTCATGGCCTTGTGGCTCAAAGTAATGAGCCCGGCAGATGACAGAGCCGCGATCCCCACCATCCCCACGGCAATGGCGGAGAGCATGAACTTGAGGATCGTCATGTCTTGAAGCAGCATGGCACTCACCTGCTTCTCAAAGCGCAGCACCCGGCCTTTCTGCAGCAAAAATCCAAAGACGAAACCAGTACCCAGGCCCAATATCTGATCGATGTTCATGCTACTTCCTCCGGTAGATCAGCGACGCCACAACCACACCCACGCCAAAAAACATGGCCAAGGCCACAAAGGCGCTCATCGAGAGCTGCATCATGCCGCTCAATCCATGGCCACTGGGGCACCCGCTGGCCATGCGCGCCCCGAACATGGCCACCACGCCCCCTACGAAGGCTCCCACGGCACGCTTGGCCGCGGACGGACCAAAGCGGTCTCTCCAGATGGGCGGCACCCATTCGTGACGAAAACTCCCGTCCAAACGAGAGGCCACGAGCGCGCCGAAAAAGATCCCGACCACCATCATGAACTGCCAGTCCACGCGCACCTTGGTCTTGGCAAAGTAGGCGTTCTGCTCCACGTGGGTTTCGTCGATCTGCTTTTCCAGAATGCCCGCGGCACGAACAAACGTGGTGGACGCCCCGAGATAGTGGGTTTTCTCCATCCACGCCGTGGTCGCGTACGCGGAAATGATGGCCAAAACACCTACCAATGCCCCGGCCAGATACGGACTCCACCCTCCGTCGCCATGTCTTCGTGCCATGCCGCTCCTCCTCTGCTGCAGGAATCTGAAAAAAACTTCTCCTCTGGACGCCGTGTGCCTTTCCGCAGCGAGGGCGTCTTGAACGGCATACGCCAATTGGGACAATAAAAGCAATGCCAAGCTGCCGCCCCCTTGTGCCCATCCAGGCCCCCAAGCAGCGCTGTTCAGCCATTTCTCCTTAACAAAGTATCCCACCGCGACCATATCCTAAATAAACTAGAGCTAGAGAAAAAAACGTGTAGTATGTTGTGGGGAAAAGAAGAGGGCACCCAAGGATGCACATTGATCACCCAAAGCGAACCATCTCTTTGGCGTTCAGAACGATCTTGGCCACCGACGTACTCTTCCGTGTTCCTGTGCCTGGCCAACCCGGCTGGAGCGGGCCTAGAAAGCGCTCTTATCCGCAACCTCAAAAAAAATACCCGCAAGCAGATCACCACCGCTCCAATCCCAAACTCATGGCATCCTGAGATGGATATTTTTCAACCATACTGACCGGAGCTTCTGAGAAATTTTTTTCCGCTGTGGCCAATACTACCGCGCAAACCCGCATTCCACGCCGCATACGTGTTGGCACGTTCCTTGGATATAAGCAAAGTATCCTCTTCCTCTCAACCATTCAACTCAAGGAGATTACAACATGAAACGGACAAACAAGACTATCGCAACGATCGCCCTGTGAGCCCTCTTCGCAACTCCGGTATTGGCTGCCAACCAGGCAGCCCCCGGACAAGGTCCAGGGCACGATAACGCCAATATGGGCCAACGCATGGGACGCGGTGGCATGATGGGCATGATGGGACAAACACAGATCCCGCCGGAAAAGCAGGAAGCTTTTAACGCCCTGCTGGAAGCCCACCAAGCGGAAATGACCCCTTTGCAGGACGCCATGTGGGCCAAACACACCGAGCTGCGGGCTTTGGCCGCCAACCCCAACACCAAGCCTGAAACCATCCAGTCCCTGATCAAGGAACTCACCAATCTGCGGGCCCAGATGCGTAGCAAGCAAGAGGCCTTCCGCGCCAAGGTCAAAAGCGAACTTGGCATCACCCTGCCGCATGGCATGATGGGTGGCGGCATGATGGGCCCCGGCATGATGGGCGGCGGCATGATGGGTCCCGGCATGATGGGCGGCGGCATGATGGGCCCCGGCATGATGATGGACAAGGACGACGTCCCCACCAACTAAACCTTCTTCCTTCCCTCCTCCCCGCAAAGTCCCGGAACTCCCTCCGGGACTTTGTCTTTGGCGGACCTTCATCTCCCGTTCCAACACACGCTGCCCCGCACATTTCTACGCCCTCGCCCCTCCTGCAGCCCAGATTGTTCTGGCAAGTCACCTGCCCATAGCGCAACCCCAGATATTCGCCGCCTCGCGTACCGGGATCGCTCCGGCAAGCGCCCGCGCAATCTCCAAAAGCCGCCGCGCCTCCTTCCTCTTCGTCTTCATGAATACCTCTTCCATGTCTTCATGGGAGGCATTTCCATCGTCCCATCCAACGGTGACAAATCATTATCCGGCAACACCCAAAAAGCACTGTTCTTGACAGAAGCGGCGATCCCCCCGCAAACGCCCTCCATGCCCTTTATGGACTATTTGCGCGCAGCGCCCCTGCCACATCTCACGGCCCTCAAGACCGTGGCCCTGGGTCTGGGGGTCGATGTTTGGCTCAGTGAAGCCAGCGCCCTGCTGCGCCCCCTGCTCGCGGCCGCAGCAGGGTGGGTGGTGCTCCTCTGCCAGGCCGACGCCCTGTGCCGCTACCACGAATATCTGCGCCTGCGCCGGATGCTGGAACGCTACGGCTTTCACCCCCGCATCTTCACCCCCATGCTGGGTTCCCGCTGCCAACGCGACGCGGCCCTGCTCGCAGCAAGAAAAACCGGACACCTGGAGGCAGCCTGGGCCATGCTGCGCGCCCACGGATACCGGGCCTACCACCTCATCCCGGACAGCGTCCGCCGCGATCCGCACACCCTGCTGCGCCCCGCCTTTTGGCGCACGACCCTGCTCCCCCGGCGACGCAGCCGGGGACGAAACTCCACCGTTTTTGACCTGCGTCAAAGGCAAAATACGTAGAAGCACGCATCATCCCCCCATGCAGGCCAACGCATCGTCTCTCTCCTCCATGGGGCTGCGCGCCCTGAGTCTTGGGCTCGCCCTCCTGGCCGCCGCCCATTTCCTGCGCTGGAACGCCCCCGGCCAGGCAGCGGCATGCGCCACCCTGGGCCTTGCCGCGGCCCTCGCGCCGCGCCTGCTGCCGCGCCCCTTGGCGCTCCTGCTTTTTGCCGCGGGAGGCATCTTCTGGGCCCACTTGGGCATGGAGCTCGCCTTCATGCGCGCTGCCCAACATCTTCCGTGGCTGCGGCTTATCCTCATCATGGGCGGCGTGAGCCTTGCCTTTGCTGCGGCGGCGGTCACCACTGCCCGCACCCGCGCCGGCGATATCTTCGGCCCCCTGGACGGCCCGGCATGGACGAAAACCCTCGCCGTTCTCCTGGTGTGGGGAACCCTTCGCGTCGCACAGGCCAAGGCCCCCATGCCGCTCCTTCTGGGAGAGCGATTCCTGCCAGGGTCCGCCCCCTGGTGGGAGATCGCCTTCGGCCTCTACGCAGCTTGGGTCACCGGCGGCCTGCTCGGACCACGAGGGTCCACGCTTCGTGCCCGCATTTGGGCCCTTTTCAGCCTGGTGTTCTTTGGACAACTCTTCTTGGGACTTGCGGGATGGGGCATCTTCCTCATGACCGGCGATTTGCACCTGCCCATCCCTGCGCTCATCCTCGCCGGCCCGCTCTATCGGGGCCACGGGATTTTCATGCTGCTTCTTTTTGGCGCAAGCCTCCTGCTCGTGGGGCCGGCCTGGTGCAGCCATCTCTGCTACATCGGCGCCTGGGACCACACCATGGCGCGCCTGGGGCCCCAACGGCCACGCAAACTTCCGGCCTGGGCGTCCAAAGTGCGGACGGGAATCTTGGCGCTCACGATACTCGTCCCGGCAGCGCTGCGCGCCAGCGGCGCCTCCACGGGCATCGCGCTTCTTGGGGCAGGTCTCTTCGGCGTCGGCGGCGTAGCGGTCATGGTGCTGGCCTCCCGGCGTCTGGGCACCATGGTGCATTGCACCCTCTGGTGCCCCATGGGACTGGTGGCCAATCTGATGGGACGCCTCCTTCCCTGGCGCCTGCGCATCACCGCCGCCTGCACCCGTTGCGGCCGCTGCCTTCCCACCTGCCGCTACAGCGCGCTGAGCATTCAGGACCTCAAAAAAGGCCGGCCCGCACTCACGTGCAGCCTGTGCGGCGACTGTGTGCGCGCCTGCCCTCACGGGGCCATGGAATACGCCTATCTTGGCCTCGCCCCCAAGACGGCCCGCCTGGTCTTCACCTGCCTGGCGGCGAGCCTGCACGCCGTGTTCCTAGCAGTCGCACGCATCTAGCATCTAAGGCGCCATCAGCCGCCTACTGCCTCGACGCCTGGGATCGGCCAGGGCAGCGAGGTGGCGTCGCACGCATTTCGGGCATCAGCCCCCTACTGCGGCGAAGGTGCGCCAGCGCTTTCCTGCGCGGCAATCCAGGCCATGGCTTCCGCGAGATCAAGAGTGCCCGTATAGATGGCCTTGCCGGTGACCGCGCCCTGAAGCCCCTGGGCGCACAAGGGATACAACCGCTGGATATCAACCAATGTCGTCACCCCGCCGGCAGCGATGACCGGCAGATGCGTCAGGGAAAGCAGCCGCGCATAGCACGACGGATCCACACCGCTTCCCGTGCCGTCGCGACTGATGTCGGTGTACACCACGAAGGCCGCCCCCGCCGCCTCGAGGCGAGGGAACACATCCTCCACCGTGAGCCCGGCGTCCGCCACCCAGCCCTTGGTCTTGAGCCGACCGTCGCGGGCGTCCAAGGAGACCCCGATACGGCCGGGAAATGCCGCGCAAAGCGCGGCGAAAAGCTCCGGGTCCTCCAGGGCGATGGTACCGATGATGAGCCGCGTGACCCCGGCATCGAAATAGGCCTGGGCCACTTCCCGGCTGCGGATGCCGCCGCCGAGTTGCACAGGGATGGATACCGCCGCACACAACCGGGCGATGAGGTCCCGATTCCGGGGTTCGCCGCTGAACGCCCCGTCCAAATCCACCACATGGAGCCAACGCGCCCCCTGGTCTTGCCAATGGAGCGCCATGGCCACCGGATCTTCGCCAAACACCGTCACCTGATGGGCCTCTCCCTGGCGCAGACGCACGCAGCGGCCGTCCTTGATATCCACCGCAGGAAAAACAATCATGCCAACCTCTTACAGCCCCAATTCCCGAAATCCTTGTGCCACGGCCTCCCGCGCCAACTC
Organism: Desulfomicrobiaceae bacterium; assembly: GCA_003530935.1. Classification (GTDB taxonomy): domain Bacteria; phylum Desulfobacterota; class Desulfovibrionia; order Desulfovibrionales; family Desulfomicrobiaceae; genus Thermodesulfomicrobium. The sequence goes on from DPEO01000148.1 coordinate 5,683, forward strand.
CACGGCAGAGAGCCACCGGCCCTGGCGGCGGGCAAACCTCCCCGCCAAGAAAAGATTTTCCACAAGCCCGCGCTGCTCTTCCTCATAATGAAAGCGCCGCACTGCGCCCGAGGCAGTCTCCACCACGTAGAGATCCAGAATCACGTGCGCAGGCCGGTCCACCCCCCACTCTCCACCGATGCGATCTTCCCACAAGAGCACGAAAGGGACGAGTACGAAATCCGCCTCGGCGCAGCGCCCCACCTCCTGCCAGTAACGCACGGCGCTGACGTGCCGCCCGTCCGTGCTCTGGGCCAGGACGCGCTCGCCACACCCCGCCACCGCCTGCGGCGTAACCACCGGGCGAGGACGTTTGGCCGCCTCTTCCAGCAGGATCCGGGTCAGTGCGGCCCGGTCCTCAGGGCGCATGACCACTTTTTCCTCAGGCAATACCCCGGCCAAGAGCTCCCAATCCGCCTGGGGCAGCACCGGAGCAGCCACCGCCATACGGGCGTTTTCCGGCATGGGCGGCATGGTGACTCGGGGCGCGCAAGCGGCAAGAAGGACAACGCCCAACAGCGCCATGATCTTTTTCATACGTCCAATCCTCCCTTGGTGCTGAGCACACCGGAGCGCTCCCGCCGCACGGCCTGACGCATGGCAAGACCCATGGCCTTGAACGCGGCTTCCAGCAGATGATGGGCATTGGCCCCGTAACAAAGCTCCACATGCAAATTGCAGCCCGCCCGAAAGGCGAGGCTCTTCCAAAACTCCCGCCACAAGTCGGCCTCTTCGCCCGCGACCATGGGCGGGAGAAGTTCCATTCCCCGCGCCACCAGATACGGCCGGCCGGAAAAATCCACCACCACCCGCGCTAGAGCCTCGTCCATGGGCACCAGGGCCGCCCCTACCCGGGCAATGCCGACCCGATCGCCCAAGGCCTCACGCATGGCGTCCCCCAGGCAGAGCCCCAGGTCTTCCACCGTATGGTGGGCATCGATGACGAGATCGCCCTCGGCACGCACCGAGAGATCAAACCCCGCCCAATGGGCCCACAAGGTGAGCATATGGTCGGCAAAAGCATAACCAGTGGCAACCGTCGCTTGGCCCTGACCATCGAGGCGAAGTTCCACCTCGATAGCGGTTTCCGTGGTGCGACGGCGGATATTGGCATGACGGGTCATGCGGCCTCCTCCTCAGGGATCGGTTTCTTTGTGCTAAAGAGATACGCTACCCAAATGCCGATCTCATAGAGCAGCATCAAAGGAGCTGCCATCAGGAGCTGCGAGACCACATCGGGCGGAGTGAGGATGGTGGCCACAATAAACGTGATCAACATCGCATACTTTTGTTTTTGGCGCAGCCATTTGCCCGTCACGATGCCAAGACGGGCCAAGAAAAAGATCACGAGAGGCAGTTCAAAGATCACCCCAAAGGCAATGAGCATCTGCACCGCAAAGCTGAAATATTCTTTCAGCGAAGGCATGGGCTTGACGATATCCGTGGCGTAGCCAACAAAAAATTGAAAGCCAAAGGGAAAGACTACGAAATACCCAAAACACGCCCCCACGACAAAAAATATGGCGGACAACAAGGCAATGGGGATCAAATACTTGCGCTCTGACTCATAGAG
>DPEO01000148.1:7627-26729 GCA_003530935.1 Desulfomicrobiaceae bacterium
GTAAAAAAGGCCTCTGGAAGGGCGGTATAGATGAGGGTCCCACCAGTAGGCAAAAGAACGTCCAAAAGCGGCCGCATGAGGAGATGAAAGAGATCCTCGGCAAAGCCGTAGCAGGCAAGAAATCCAATACCGATGGCAATGAAGCTCCGCACGAGCCGGTCGCGCAGCTCCTCCAAATGCTGGGTGAAAGTCATCTCCGCATACCCAGCGGAGGCACCGTCCGCGCCGTCCTCCCCCGCGGAACGCTCTTCTTGGAGACTGGGAGACGGCGGAAGCTCCTCTTGGGGCAAGGCCGGTTCGCGGTCCTCTGCAGAGCGGTGGACCTCGCTCATGCCGTTTTCTCCTCCGTGGTTGACGCCGCTGTGGCGGGCGCCGCTGCTTCGGGTGTCGCAGGGGCTGCGGTCGCGACAGGGGCTGAAGCCTCTGCCTCCGGGGCCCCTTGCTGCGGCGCCTTGCCATCCCCGAAAAGCTCTTTGCGGGCGGCCTCGGCCTTGGCCTTTTGCTCCGCGGCCTCGGCTTCCATCTCGATGGTGCGCTTGACGTCGGTGGTCACCCGCCGAAACTCACCCAAGGCCTTCCCGATGGACTTGGCCACATCCGGCAGTTTGGACGGCCCAAGGACAATGAGCGCCACCAACAGAATGACCAGAATCTCTGTGGAACCGATGCCAAACATACACGCTCCCCGTTATTCCCACTCAATGGTGCTCGGCGGTTTGGACGAGATGTCGTAGACTACACGATTGACGCCCTTGACCTCGTTGATGATGCGCGTGGACATACGCGCCAAAATTTCGCTGGGCAGCCGCGTCCAGTCCGCAGTCATGGCATCGAGAGAATCCACGATGCGCAAGGCCACCACATGCTCGTAGGTGCGTTCGTCCCCCATGACCCCGACGGTCTTCAAAGGCAGCAGCACGGCAAAGCCCTGCCATACCTTGGAATACCAACCGGATGCCGCAAGCTCGTGCTGCACGATACGATCCGCCTGACGTAGGATCTCCAAGCGTTCATGGGTGACTTCGCCGATGATGCGAATGGCCAGTCCAGGCCCCGGGAAGGGATGCCGCCAAATGATAAAATCCGGCAATCCCAGCTCCTGAGCCACCTTGCGCACCTCGTCCTTGAAGAGCTCGCGCAGCGGCTCCACGAGCTCCAACGCCATGGTTTCCGGAAGTCCGCCCACGTTGTGATGACTCTTGATGACCGCCGAGGGGCCCTTGAAGCTCACGGACTCGATGACATCAGGATAGAGAGTGCCTTGTGCCAAGAAGCGCACGCCTTCGATCTTACGCGCCTCGGCCTCGAACACCTCGATAAAGGTATGGCCGATGATCTTGCGTTTGCGCTCCGGATCTTCCACGCCCGCCAGGCGGGAAAGAAACGTCTTCTGCGCCTGCACGTAGTGGAGATTCAAGTCGAAATGGCGCTGCAAATAGCCGATGACTTCATCCCCTTCCCCGGCACGCAAAAGCCCGTTGTCCACAAAGATGCAATGCAGGCGCTTGCCGATGGCGCGGGACAGCAGCACCGCCGCCACCGTGGAGTCGATGCCGCCGGACAGACCGCAGACCACCTGGGCGTCGCCAATGCGCTCTTTGGCCGCACGGATGGCCTCTTCCACGAACGAGGCCATGGTCCAGGAGGCGGAGAGTCCTGCCACCTCGAAGAGGAAGTTGCGCAGGATATCGCTTCCCCGCTCGGAGTGGGCCACCTCGGGATGGAACTGCAAGGCGTACAGACGGCGCTCCATGCACGCCATGGAGGCGACCGCCACCGCCGGCGTGCTGGCGGCCACGACAAACCCCGGCGGCACCTGAAGCACGGTATCGCCATGGGACATCCACACCGTAAGCGGCTGTTCTTCGATGCCGGCCCACAGCGGACACGAGGCCGCGAAAGAGAGCTCGCTGCGGCCGTACTCCCGGTCCGTGGCAGGGGTCACCTGTCCACCCAAGAGTTTGGCCATGAGCTGCATGCCGTAGCAGATGCCGAGCACCGGCACGCCCATCTCGAACACGTGCGGGTCGATGGTCGGCGCATCCGGCGCATGGACCGAGGCCGGCCCGCCGGAAAGGATGATGGCCGCAGGGTGCATGGCGGCGATCTCCGCCAAGGGGACCGTACACGGATGAATCTCCGAATACACCCCGGCTTCACGCACCCGCCGGGCAATGAGCTGGGTATATTGGGAGCCAAAATCAATGATGACAACTTTCTGCATATCCATGCCACGCTCCCGTCAGTACGATTCCACCCGGTAATTGGGGGCCTCTTTGGTGATGATCACATCGTGCACGTGGCTTTCCCGCAGACCCGCAACGGAGATCTCCACGAAACGGGCCTTTTCTTGCAAGGAGGGGATGTCTGCGGCGCCCACATAGCCCATGCCCGAGCGCACGCCGCCCACCAGTTGATCGATGGTGTCCATGACCGAGCCCTTGTACGGCACGCGCCCCACGATGCCCTCGGGCACCAGCTTCTTGGATCCTTCCTGGAAGTAGCGGTCGCTGCTGCCTTCCTTCATGGCGTCAATAGAGCCCATGCCACGATAAATCTTGTAGGTGCGGCCTTGATAGAGAATGGTCTCGCCAGGGCTCTCGTCCGTACCGGCGAACATGGAACCCATCATCACCGTATCCGCCCCAGCCACCAAGGCCTTGACCACGTCGCCCGAAAACTTGATGCCGCCGTCGGCGATGCAGTGGCGGCCAAATTCCCGGCAGGCCCGTGAGCACTCCATGATGGCGGTGATCTGCGGGACTCCAACTCCGGCGACGATGCGGGTGGTGCAGATGGACCCCGGACCAATGCCGACTTTCACCGCGTCCGCACCGGCCTCGAGCAAGGCCCGAGCCCCGGCGTAGGTGGCGACATTGCCGGCGACGAGCTGCACCTGCGGCCAAGCGGCCTTGATGGCCCGCACTCCTTCGAGGATGTTGCGGGAGTGGCCGTGGGCGGAATCCAGCACCAGCACGTCCACTCCGGCCTTGATGAGCGCCTCGGCCCGCGCAAGCCCCGCCTGCCCCACGCCGATGGCCGCCCCCACCCGCAGCCGACCATGGGAATCTTTGCAGGCATTGGGATATTTGCGAATCTTATCAATGTCCTTAATGGTCAGAAGGCCGCGTAGCTTGTTGGTCTCGTCCACCACCAGCAGCTTTTCGATACGATTTTCATGCAGGTGCCGCTTGGCTTCGTCCAGCGAGATGCCCATGGGCACAGTGACCAGATTCTGGCTCGTCATCACCGCATGCACCGGGGTGGTCAAGTCCGTGACAAAACGCACGTCACGGTTGGTGATGATGCCCACCAATCGGTCCTCCTCCACCACCGGCAGGCCGGAGATGCGATACTCGCGCATGAGCTCCAGCACATGCTCCACCGTATCGTTGGGAGCCACGGTGATGGGGTCGAGGATCATGCCGGACTCCGACTTCTTGACCTTCAGGACCTCCAAGACCTGCCGCTCCACCGGCATGTTTTTGTGGATGATGCCAATGCCGCCAGCCCGCGCCAGGGAGATGGCCATGCGCGACTCCGTCACCGTATCCATGGCCGCGCTGAGAAACGGAATGTTCAAACGGATCTCCCGAGTCAGCCACGTGCCGATGTCTACGGCATCGGGCAGCACCTCGGAGTAATCCGGCACCAACAGTACATCATCAAAGGTGAGCGCCTTGCCCAATATTTTTTCCGACATAGATTTCGCTTCCATGGTTCAAATACCGAGATATGCCTTGCGCACCTCTTCGTTGGTGAGCAGGGCGTGCGCCGAATCTTCCATCGTGATCCGGCCGTTTTCCATCACATAGCCCCGATGCGCGATCTTCAGGGCCTGGTGGGCATTTTGCTCCACCAAAAATACCGTGGTTCCGCTTTCATTGACCTTGCGGATAATGGCAAAAATCTGCTGGATCACGATGGGGGCAAGTCCCAAAGACGGCTCATCGAGAAGCAGCAGCCGCGGCCGCGCCATAAGCGCGCGGGAGATGGCAAGCATCTGCTGCTCACCGCCGGACAGGGTGCCCCCGAGCTGCCGCCGCCGTTCGGCCAAGATGGGGAAGAGTTCAAAGACGTAATCGAGGTCTTGGGCAATGCCGGCCGTGTCGCTGCGCAAAAACGCCCCCAGCTCCAAATTCTCCATGACCGTCATCTCCGGGAAGATGAGCCGGCCTTCAGGCACCTGCGAAATCCCCAACGCTACGATGCGATCCGGCCGCAGGGTATGGATAGGACGGCCCTCGAAGAGCACTTCTCCGCGCCGCGGCGGGGTGGCGCCGCAAATGGACATCAGCGTCGTCGTCTTGCCCGCGCCATTGGCACCGATAAGCGTGACAATCTCCCCTTTGCGAATGGAAAGGGAAACGTCATGCAGGGCTTGGATATTGCCGTAAAACGTGCACACCCCTTTGAGTTCAAGCATGCTCCACCTCCCCAAGATAGGCCTTGATGACCCGGGGGTCGTGGCTCACTGCTTCCGGTGTGCCTTCGGCAATGAGGCAACCATATTCCATGACGTAAATACGTTCCGAAATGGACATCACCATACTCATGTCGTGCTCGATGAGCAAAATCGTCAGACCAAATTGATCGCGGATCTGAAGCACCAAGTCCTTGAGGGCGGCGGTCTCCTGGGGATTCATGCCCGCCGCCGGCTCATCGAGCAAAAGCAAGCGGGGCTCCGTGGCCAGGGCGCGGGCGATTTCCAAACGGCGCTGCTGGCCATACGGGAGGTTGGCCGCCAGCTCGTTGTACCAACGGTGCAGCCCCAATGCCTTGAGAAGCGCATAGCTCTTCTCGACGATTTCCGCCTCCTCTCGGCGCACCCAACCCGGCCGAAACACAGCGCCAAAAATGCCCGCCTTGGTGCGGCAATGGCGGGCCACCATGACGTTTTCCAAAACACTCATGTTCTGGAACAGCCGAATATTCTGAAAGGTGCGGGCCATGCCCAAGGCAGTGACGGCGTTGGGCTTCATGCCGCTGATACGCAGCGGCGCACTGCCCCTGGGGGTGAAATACACCTCCCCTTCCGTGGGCTTGTAGATGCTCGTCACACAATTGAAAAACGTTGTCTTGCCCGCGCCATTGGGACCGATGAGGGAGACGATCTCCCCATCGCGCACCACGACGGTCACGTCGTTCAAGGCGCGCAGCCCTCCAAAGTTCATGGACACGGAACGGACATCCAAAACCGATTCCATCGACTATTCTCCACTAAGCTCAAGTTCCCGGTCCACGATGCGGTACTGCTTGCTTCGCGCAGGGATCATGCCTTGAGGACGAAAGACCATCATAAGGACCATGGCTGCCGCAAAGAGGATCATCCGATATTCCGAGAAGGCGCGCATATACTCTGGAAGCAGCACCAAAAAGGCGGCGCCGAGAATGACGCCCCAATTGGATCCCATGCCTCCCAACACCACAATGGAGAGGATGATGGCGGATTCGAAAAACGTAAAACTGGCCGGGTTGATGAACGTGGTCTTGGCGGCAAAGATGACGCCGGCAAACCCTGCCCAAGCCGTCCCCAATCCAAAGGCCATGAGCTTCACACCGACACGATCGATCCCCATTGCTTCACAGGCGATCTCGTCTTCACGCAGCGCCTGGAGCGCACGACCTACACGAGAGTCCTTCAAGCGCTCCGCCACCACGAAGGTCACCAACACCGCCACGAATACAATATAGTAAATGTAGATGTTGGTTCCAGCAACCGTCATTTCCTGACCGAAGAACCCGGGACGGTCGATATTGGAAATTCCCGAAGGTCCACCCGTCAGGTCGCTCCAATTTTCCAGCACCAATCGGACGATCTCCCCAAAGCCGAGGGTGACGATGGCGAGATAGTCGCCCCGCAGCCGCAATACCGGAAAGGCAAGCAACACCCCGGCCACAGCGGCGAGCACGCCCCCCATGGGCAGCACGGTCCAAAAACCCCATCCAAAGTAATGATTGAGCAACGCATAGGCATAGGCACCGATGGCATAGAAAGCGGCATACCCCAGAAAAAGCAGCCCAGCTACGCCCACCACGATGTTGAGCCCAATACCCAGCATCACATAAAGAAAGAAGGAAATGAGGATATTGGTCTGATAGGTGGAGACCAGCCAGGGGATGCCCATGAAGACCACCAGGAGCGCTGCACCCAACGTGCGCGTCACAACCGGGGAATCCCAGACGCGGACGGAGCGCTCCCCCGCGCCAGAGGCCGCATTGGCCAGCATGGTTTCCCGCCGGACAAGAGCCCAGCGCCACACTGCCGAAAGCACAAAAGCGCCGACACCCACGATCGCAAGATTCGCCCACCGCCACTGGATGGTGTTCTCAATGGTATTCACCCGCACCGCCACCAAAGGAAAGGTGAGGACCATGAACCACAGGCTGACGCCCAACGATTTGAAAAATTCGCGTGCCACCATGACTATACTTTTTCCACCTTGGCCTTGCCCATGATGCCGGAAGGCCGAAAAATGAGAAAGATCACCAGCAACGAAAAGGCAAAGACGTCTTCATAGTCGCTGGAAATATACCCTGCGCCGAAACTCTCGGAGAGCCCCAAAAACAAGCCTCCCAACATAGCGCCAGGAAGCGAACCGATCCCGCCCAACACAGCCGCAGTAAAGGCTTTGATCCCTGCGAGAAACCCTATGGCAAAGTTCACCATGCCCACATGGGAGGCAATGAGCACCCCGCCCACCGCGGCCAAGGCGGAGCCGATGATGAAGGTCACCGAAATCACCCGGTCTGCGTCGATACCGAGCAGCATCGCCATCTTGCGATTCTGAGCCGTGGCCCGCATGGCTTTCCCCATTTTGGTGTATTTGATGAACAGGGTAAGACCGGCCATGAGCACCGCGCTCACCACGACGATGAGAAAATCCGAAGAGGCGAAAATATGGGCGATGGGCTCAAGGAAGGCAAACTCCGGGATCAAGGACGGGAATGGGACAAAGTCCGAAGTCTGCACCAAGATGACATAGTTCTGCAAAAAGAGCGACATGCCAATGGCGGAGATCAAAGGAGAAAGCCTGCCTGCTTGACGCAAGGGCTTATAGGCGATCTTCTCAATAGTATAGCCGTACCCAGCACAGTAGATCATGGAAACCAGCACCGCCAACACCAAAATGGCCGGGAGAGGAAATCCCATGGTCCCTAAAATTCCCGCAACGATAAGACCCGTAAAGGCCCCGATCATATAAATTTCGCCATGTGCAAAATTGATGAGTTCAATAATACCGTACACCATGGTGTAGCCGATAGCGATCAGGGCGTAGATGGAGCCGCGGGTGAGTCCGCTCAAAAAGAGTTCAAAAAAATATTGTACATCCATGAATAGATTTCCTGAAAAACAGCGCTACATGAAGAAAAAACGCTCACCGTGAAATGATGAGCAGAATGCGGAGGGCGGGAGTATCTCCCGCCCTCAGGAAGCGACTACTTCATTTCCACGTACTTGCCGTTTTGCACTTGGTACATGGAGAAGCCGACCCCCTCGGCGTCGCCGCGGGTATCAAATTTGATCGTCCCCACCGGGGTCTCCACCAGGTCCGAGCGCATGACCTTGGCCATGGCGTCAAAATCCGTGGAACCTGCCTTGGCGACAGCGTTTACGGCAGCCAGCATGGCGGCATAAGCGGAATCGAAGAACGCACCCGGATCCGTGCCGAACATGGCCTTGTGGGCTTCGATGGCTTCTTTGTTCAGAGCCAGGCCGGAAACATCCTTGGGACCAGAGGCATAAACGCCCTCGGCATCCTTACCGGCCACCTTGATGAAGGTGTCATCCTTCACGCCGTCATCGGAGATGAAATGCACGTCGATGCGTTTCTTCTTGATCTGGGAGACAAGCTTGGAGGCCTCCGGATGGTAGCCGCCGAACATCACCGTGTCCGCACCGGACTGCCGGATCTTCTGCACCACGGCAGAGTAGTCCACCGCGCCAGGGGTAATCCCTTCAAAAAGCACGACCTGGGCCTTGCCGCCTTCTTCGATGAACTTCTTGGCAAACTCCGCGTAGCCCTTGCCGTAGTCCCCCTTGTCATGGAGCACGGCAATTTTCTTGGCCCCAAGTTTGCCCACCGCAAAGTCCACACCCAGTTTGGCCTGAGCATCGTCCGAAGCAATGGTGCGGAAGAACGTGGGATACTGGCCGCTCTGGGTGAGCTCGGGGTTGGTGGCGGAGGGCGAGATGACCATCACCTTGGCTTCGGTATAAATGGGCAGTGCCGCCTTGGTCGCTCCCGAACAGATATGGCCGATGACCACCTTGGCACCATCGGAGACCAACTTAGTGGCAACATTGGTGGCGAGCTCTGGTTTGCACTGATCGTCCTGCACCACGAGCTCGATCTGCTTCCCGTTGATCCCCCCTTTGTCATTGACCTGCTTGGCCACGATCTTGGCGGCATTCACCGTGGGCAGACCGTACGACGCCAAGTCTCCGGTGTGGGCCCCGGCCACGCCAATTTTGATGGTGTCGGCACTGGCTGCGCCGGCAAAGGCCAGGCACACGGCCACCACGAAACTGGAAATCTTTCCTTTCATCCGAACCTCCATGCACAGATTTAGGTTAGGGAGAAAACATACGTCGCATAGACGACGGAAAATCCGTGGGATTCACTCTGACTACCATCAGCGACTTTGCGGTGTCAAAGCGTTTTCCGCCCCCAAGGCCGCGAGATCTTCCTTGGCCTGCGCCGCCAAGCGGGGGTCCGGACCATGCACCACGGCCTCAAAATGCCTGCGGGCCGTGTCCGTGGCGTTGAGATAGTACGCATAGAGCACGCCAAGATTGTAGTGGGCGTGCGGATTTTGGGCATCCACCTCCACCATGCGGGAGAAGACTTCCGCAGCCTCCGGGTGACGTCCCAGCTGGAACAGGCACACGCCCTTTTGGTTGAGCGCTTCCAAGTCCTTCGGGGCCTTGGCCAAGACCATATCCCAAAAATTCATGGCCCGCACCCACGCGCCCATCTGCATAAAAAGCATACCCAGATGCCGCATGGCATCCTCGTCTTCGGGGTTGGCCTGCAGGCGCTCCATGAGAGCGGACACTTCGGCCATATTGCCCATACCCTCGTTCATGCTCCGCCGCTCTTCATGCACCACGATGGAGGGATGCTCCACCCGGTAAGCCAAAGCGGCCAAGCCAATGAGCACCACCGCTGCCAGGGCGAATCGCCCTCCCATGACTATAGCTTTCATGGTTGCCGCTCCAAGCGCGCAAGACGCCGCTCCAGACGCCGCAGCGCCACGACCAAGCCCGTGACGTAGGCCGCCAGGGCCAACCACACTGCCCCATGGGCCAACACGACATATTCCATAGCGCCTCCTCGTATCCCCCCAAAACTACGCTTCACGACGCGCCAACCGGGCAAGAGCGACCCGCGAGACGCGCGCCGTCAACACTGCCACCCGAAACCGCGCCAGGACCAAAGCCGCCACCAAAAGACCAAAGGCCAAGCCATGAACCACCAAGGCGACCCACATTTCCGGCTCCATCCCGCCGCCTTGGCCGAGCACCACCGGATGGATGGAACGCCACAGCCGTGCGGACACGAACACCAGCGGCACGTCCACAAAGGCCACGATGCCCAGCACCGCACAGATCACCGGCCCGCGGCTTCCGAGGTCCGAGGCGCGCAGGGCCAGATACCCTGCATACACGAACCACAACACCAGCGTCGTCGTGAGCCGAGGGTCCCACGTCCACCACGTGTTCCACGCCGCCCGGCCCCACAGCGATCCGGTCATCAAGGCCAAGCCCGCCAAAAGCACCCCCACTTCCGCCAGCACGCCGGCAAGCACGTGGCACCAATCACTCTTCTTCCACAGCACCCCAATGCTTGCCGCAAACACCCCAAAAAAACACACAAACGCCCACCAGGCCAACGGCACGTGCAGATAGAAGATTTTCTGCACCACCCCCATGACCGCTTCCAGAGGCGCATACACCCAGACCACCCATTGGGCCACCGCCAGTCCCAATCCGCCCGCCACGGCAGCCACGAGATTCCACCGGCCCATCTACCGACCTCGCAAGACAAAAGGAAAAAGGATCAAGGCCACACCAAAAAACACGGCGTCAAAGGCCAAAGCGAGCCCCAACCACTGCCCGACACCGGCATCCCCGGCCAACACCATGGCCCCTCCCCGAATGCCGGCAAGAATCAAAGGCATCTGCAAAGGAAACACGATCACCGTAAGCAGCGTGTCCCGTGCCCCTTGGCTGAGAGCCCCCAAAAGTGCGCCCACAAGACATAGCCCCACGTCCACGGCCAGGATCAAGGGCACCATACCCCAATGCCCCATGGCAACGCCCAAAAAGACCGCCGCCGCGGGGAAGAAAACGAGCTGGCACATCCCAAGAAGCGCCAGTCCCACCACGGCCTTGGCCAACCAAAAGCTTTGCGGCGCAATCGGCGCAAGGAGCAGGGCGGTCAGCACGCCGTTTTCCTCCTCCAAACGAAAGAGCGTGGAACTTTGCAAGATGCTCGCAAATACCGAAGCCAGCCAAAAGATGGCCATGGCGTCCTGCGGGCTGAAGCGCTCGCCAGGCGGCGCGGAAAGGCTGAACCCAAAGACCAAGAGCAGCCCCAGGAGGATCGGTTGGGCCACATGCGCCCCCCGAGCCAAGACGAGGCGGACGTCCTTGGCCATGACCGCTGCAGCGGACCTCAGCATACCGACTCCCACACAAAGTCCCTGGCCGGACCAAGATAGTGGACGCGGCCCCCGCGCAAGTGGAGCACCGACGTCGCCAAGGGAAGATCCCGCGCCACGTCGTGCGACACCCACACCACGGCCGCGCCGTTTTGGCTGAGGGACTGAATCTCCCGGTGGAGGATCGCGACCGAAGCCATGTCCAGTCCAGTGGCGGGTTCATCCAAAAACACCAGACGCGGGGCGAGCAGCATGACCCGCGCCAACGACAACCGCTGGGCCATACCCCGAGAAAACGTCCCTGCGGGCTCCATGGCCCACTGCGCAAGTCCGACCCGCCCCAGCACTGCCTCCACGGTGGATTCGTCCGCCGGAAGTCCATACAGCCGAGCCCAAAAGCGCAGATTTTCCAGGGCAGTCAAGGAGCCGTACACGTACGTGCCATGGCCCATCATGGCCATGGCCGCTGAGGGGACCGTAGTCTGCACCACGCCGTGGCGCGGCTCCATGAGGCCAGCCAGAAGCGCCAGCAAGGTAGATTTGCCGGCCCCGTTGGGACCAACCACGAGAAGGACCTCGCCGGAGCGCACCGCGAGCCCAACCCCCTGAAACACCCAGCGGTCCCCATAGCCGTGGGCGAGATCTTCTGCCCAAAGCAGTGGATTCATGACCGCCGCGTGCGGCGCATGGCCAAGAGTGCGGCCACACACGCCAAGGTAGAGCCGATCCAAATCCAATTCACCAACGGCTGGATGCTGAACTTGAAGCTTGCCTTCTCGGCCTCGTCAAAGCCCAGAAGGCTCGCGTACACCTCCGCGCCCAAAGACGGGATCACCGATACTTCCGCAAAACTCTGGCGGAAGTTGGGATACAGGCGCTTTTCTGGCGCCACCACGCCAAGCTCACGGCCGTCTCGCCACACCCGCACCTGAGCGGTGTGGCGCTCCACCGGGCCTTCGTGATCGTGAAGCAACTCTTCGTACACGAAACGGTATTCACCCAGGACGGCTTCGCCGCCACGGACGAGTTCCACTTCCACTTCGGTTTTGTACGCCGCAGAAAAGGCAACCCCCACGGCGATGAGCCCCATACCCAGGTGTACGCCGTACGCACCGAGGAGTGTTCGGGAGCGCAACCACTGGGGCCGACGCACGAAGACCATGACCACACAAGCAATGGTCATGAAGCCGCCAAGGGCGCCAATCATGGCCAAAGGATGGCGATAGCCTGCGGCAAACATTCCGACCGCGCCCAATACCCCCACGCAGAGCACCGCGCCAAGGCCTATCCGGTCCGCAATGCCGCTCTTCTGAGCAAACCAAGGGCACACGGCCATGAGCACCATGAGGCCCGCCCCCAGGGGAAGGCATGCCCGGTTATAGAAATCCGCCCCCAAGCCTTGGGTGGAAGCGCTCCACGCGCGACTCAAAAGCGGCCAATTGACGCCCACGAGCACGACCACCGCCATGCCCACCAAAAGCCAGGCTGCTACGAAGAGCATGCCCGGCCGATTCCAGATGGTCTCATCCGTGGGCGCGCCGGACGCGGTACGCATGGTCACATATACGGTCCACCCGAGTCCCAAGAGCAGCAAAGCCAAAAGCGGCACCCCCATGCGACTGCCACCAAAGGCATGCAGCGACTCGATCATGCCGCTGCGCACCACGAAGGTGGCAAAAAAGCACAACAGCAGGGTAATCCATGCGAGAAAGACATTGGTGCGGGCCAAAGCCCCGCTACGCCCCGCCACCGCGGTATGGAGAAAGGCAGTGCCCGCAAGCCAGGGGATGAGCGAGGCGTTTTCCACCGGGTCCCAGGCCCAGTATCCTCCCCACCCCAGTTCCATATACGACCACCAGGCGCCCAAAGCGATGCCTGCGGAAAGAAAGCTCCAGGCCATCAGGTTCCAATTGCGCATGGCCGAAAGCCAGCCCCGGTCCCCGGCCAAGGCACCGGCCACGGCCATGCACGCCGGCACCGTGTAGGCCGCGTACCCCAAGAAAAGCAGCGGCGGATGGAAGATCATGCCGGGGTTCTGGAGCAGGGGGTTGAGACCATTGCCCTGCTTGGGCACGGGATCCAGGCGGAGAAACGGATTGCTCGGCCCAGTCAAGGCGTAGAGGAAAAAGAGCTCCACCGCGAGGTAGAACAGCCAGAAGAGGACCTTGCCCGGTTCACTCAAGCTCCGGTAGCCCTCCGTGCGGGCGACCACCATGCCCATCACGGCCACCGCCGCATACCAGAACAAAAATGAGCCGTCCTGGCCCGCCCAAAACGCGGTCACGGCATAGAAGAGCGGCAAAAAGGTGTCCGTGTAGTCGCGCACGTACACAAAAGAAAAGTCCCGAATAGCCAAGGCGTACACGAGCACCAACGACACCAAGAGCGCCACCGCGGCCAACACCGTCTGCGAACGCTCGAGCACGACGAGAGAGACTCCATCCCCCGCGGCAAGGCGCAGGGCCGAAGTCACCGCCACATAAATTCCGCCCACCAGGCAGGCGAAGAGGAGCACAAAACATACGGCGTGCATGAAACCTCCACTAGGAACCGGTGTATCCCGGCGGCCGCATGCGGCCCTGTTCGTCTTTCTGATACTTGGATGGGCATTTGGTCATGAGCACCGTGGCGTCGAAGGTCGTGCCCGAAAGTGTGCCCTCCACAATGACTTCCACGCCGGGCTTGAAAGTGTCCGGCACGGCGCCGGAATAGCGCACCGTGATCTGCTGGCTGGAATCATCTTTGTCCTGGAGCACGAAGTTCGCCCCAAGGCCGCTCGCCGGACGCTCCAGGCCTTCCGCCAGCACCACGCCAAAGAGCCGTGCCGGATGGCTCTGGCCGGCAGGCATGGCCAGCGCTTCGCGGACATTGAGAAAATACATTTTTTCCTGGGAAATTCCGCTCACCACCAAATAACCCACCCCCGCCGCCACCAGGGCGAAGGCCACTGCATACATCCATCCTTGTTTCGCCTTGGGCATTGTTCTCCTCATGCGGGCGGGACCTTGCGCCGGCGCCGAGCCAGCTCCTGCATGTCCGCCACCTGATCGGTTTCGTCCACGATTTCCTTGCCGAGGATCTCTTCCAACACGTCTTCCAGGCTCACCACACCGGACACCCCGCCGTATTCGTCGAGCACCACCATGAGATGGGTGCGGCTTTCCAGGAAGCGGATGAGCAGACGGTCCAGATGCATCCCTTCCGGCACGAACTCCACCGGCCGGACGAGGTTGACGAGCGGCATGTGGTGCCGGTCCTCGGCCAGGGCCTGCAGCACTTCCCGGCGGTATACCAGCCCCACGATGTCTTCGGGGTCATCGCCCGCGTATACCGGCACCCGACTATGCGGCCACGGGGCGCCCTTACGCCAAGCCTCATCCACGGTCAAATCCACCGGGAGCGAGAAGATCACCAGGCGCGGGGTCATGATGTCGGCCACGGTCTTGCGGTCCAAGGCCAAAATATTCCGCAAGGAAGATTCTTCGTATGGACGAATAACCCCAGCCTGCCGAGAGAGGTGAATCATGGCCAAAAGGTCTTCTTCTGTAGCCAGCGGCCCCTGAGTGCTGCCACCCTTGATCCAGCGCACGACCCCCTGCACGAGAAAGATCCACGGCCGCAGCAGGAGAGTGAGCCCGGCCACCAACGGCGCCAGCATCGTGGCCGTGGTGCGACAATGGGTCACGCCAATGGTCTTGGGCACCACCTCGGAAAGCAGCAGGATAAGGAGGGTAAATCCTGTGGAAAAAGCCCAGAGCCACTGCTCCCCGAGCACTTCTCCCGCCAAGGCTCCAGCCACGGCAGCCCCCGCGGTGTTGGCCACGGTATTGAGGGTCAAGATGGCGGTAATGGGACGATCGATCTGCGTGCGCAGACGGTACAGCGTCTCCCCCCCGGGGCGCTTCTGATGCCGAAGTCCTTCGATATGACTCCACGGGACCGCATACAGAGCAGCTTCCGCAAGCGAACACAACGCGGATACGCCAACCACCAGGGCCACCGTTATCACCAATGCCACCACGCCCGCCTCCTTGACGCCATCTTGCCCCGCCGCCGCCTTTGCGGCACAAGGCCCGCCAGCACCTCGACTTCTTCTTTAAGGATACTTGCCATGACTTTTGTCGTCACCACGTGGAGCCTCTTTCTCATCCCGGTCGTCGTCCTCGGTGCGTCCCTCTTCTGGGGCGCCCCCATCATCGCCCTCGTGAGCGAACTCGCCGCTGCCGTGAGCAAACGGCCGCTGCCGCTCCGGCTCGCCCAGCAGCAAAGCCGTCTCGCCCTCGTGATCCACCCCGCTCTTTGGGCCGCCGTCGGGGCGATTTTCTGGGTCGCTCTCCCCGAGATCCGACCCCGATTCGAAGCGGGCGTCCTGCCCTGGACCACCGTCATCCTCGCTGCCGCCGGCTCCTGCCTCACCATGGCCTGGGCGCTCACCTGGAACCTCGCTCGGCAACGCCGAGGATTCCATATCGTCTTAGGATGCGCTGCCAACATGTGCCTCAAGTACGGATATTGGGGCATCGTCCTCTTGGTGAGCAATGCCAGCCCAGAGACCATCCCCTGGGCCCTGGCCAGCCTCTGGCCCGTGGCGGCCCTCTTCGGCGCCAGCTGCTGCGGCCCCGTCTACCTCGTTCTGCGTCGCAACGCCGATGACTGGGGGCGGGATTACTACCGCTATAGCGCCCGGGTGCTGGGAAGATGGGTCGCCGGCACCGCCGTGCTCCTCGCCGCAGGGATGTCCTGGGCCTTTATGGCCTATCATAAGACTGCCAACCTGTTTCTGCCTCCGCTCTTCTTCCCGGCGATGGCAGCGGCAGGGCTCCTGGCCTGCTGCGCCCTCATGGGGCTCGTCCTTGCCCGCGCCGAGCATCCCATGCGCCACAAAATCGTCATGGCCGGGATCTGGGCTGCAGGGCTCGGGGCCATTGCCCTCCTGGTCTTGGCTGTTGCCGAAGGCGTGAGCCACTACGTCCCGGGCTGGAACATCCTCACCCCACTGCCAGACCTGCTGCAGCATCTCGGCTGGTAGACGTCCGTCCCAAGCTACGGGGTGGAGAATACGGCATCTCCACAAACCTCCGGGTTCGATGCCCTGCCCAGCCGACACTTCCAGAGCTCCAAGAAGACCAGCCGCACCAACTCCTCGTGCGGGAGGGTGCGGCGGTATTCTCCATTTTCCAAAGACGCAGCAAAAGAACGGTTACGCACCTGAGACTGCATGGGGGCAAGCACGCCCTGCACCAAGCCCTGCAAACGGTCTTCGGGCAATGCACGCACCTTCTTGGCCAAAGTGATGGTCTCTGCAAGGGGCGGAAGCCTTGGGGACTCCAGAACCGCGCGAAAATCCACGGCAAACCGCCGCATGCCGGCGAGAATGTGCTCCGGCTTCACCATGTTGATCTCCGCCCACCCTGCCCGCAGCCACTTGAAGGACGCCACGCGGGTAGCGTCGCCCTCCGGCACGAATACCGTCATGGAGCAACCTTCGTACATGTACGACTTGACCCACCCCAAAAAGCCCCCCAGGCCCACGGTGTTGGAAAAAAGGTAATTCCAATCGCGATCTTCACCCACCACCAGGCCGAGCTTGCCCACGGACGACGGCTGGTCCTGGCAGGCCACGGAGATGAGCACCGGCGTCCCGGAAACCAAGCTCAACGACACGGTCCGGTGCTGCAGATATTCATAATATCCGCCGGTATCCAAATTGGGAGAGATGATCTCCCGCTCCACGCCGCGCACCACCCGCGGCGCCGCAAGATCGCCGACCAACCGGCGCATCTCCTCCTTGGCTTCCTCCGAAGTCCACTCCTGAAATCGGATGGACAAGGGCATAGTGGCGTAGGACGGCACATCCGGATGATAGGCATACGATACCACTCGAGGAAACGGGGCCTTGACGGTGAACACGGACACGGCGCCGGAGATGCCGCCACGCTTGGGCAGCGCCCAGGCGCTCCCATCGGGAAGCGTGCGGACCACACGCGCGATCTCCGCTACGGCCTCCGGGGCCGGCGAGCCTCCTGTTTCGGGCAGGGCCAAAAGCTGCTCCAGGGCCCGAGCAGCCGGCATAGACACGGAGAGCTCCTGCGGCGCGCCCCAGGCAACCCCTGCCCAACAGCACACTATGATACCAATCCACCAACGCATTGGAAGTTACTCCTGTACACAAAGGTTGTCCCTACGCATGGCAGGGAGCAGCCCTCCTTCCACAGCCCGCGGGCGAACTCAAGGGGCAGAAGGAGATGCAAAAGTGGACGACAACCCGGCTTTCGAGTAGGCCCCGCCCCATGACCACCGCCTATCGTCTGAAGTCCACGAGCGACGGTCTCGCCGTGATCCTGCCCCCCACCATCCCCGTGGAGAGGCTCTCCGCGATGCTCCAGGAGATCCTCTCCCATTGCGACTCGACGATGCCCCTGCGCATTCTGCTCGAGGAAACGGCGGCCGCCTCCCATACAACCGAACCCTCTACAGCGGCCTCCCCGCCAGGAGACACCACCGTGGCCCTGGCCCGTGCCCTGGGCCGCGCCGCACAGGCCCGAGGGATGTCCGTCACCTACGCCCCTCGCCTCGAGGCAGCCATGGCGGTGCTCTCCCAACCGCGTACCGACCCAAAGGCCGCGACACAGGAAGGCTTCTTCGCCCGCTTTGGCTGCAAAACCCTGAAAATCGCCCACACCGCCCTGGACCACGCCGCATTTCTAGGAGAGGTATGCGTCTGTCTCATCGGTGTGCTTCGGCATCCCACGAGACTACGCGCCAGCGACACCGCCGCGGCCATGCGCTCCGTGGGTGTGGACGCCGTGCCCATCGTGGGGCTCATCGGCTTTCTTTTGGGCCTCATCATGGCCTTCATGTCCGCAGTGCAACTCGCCCAATTCGGGGCCAACATCTATGTGGCCTCCCTGGTGGCCCTGGCCATGGTGCGGGAACTGGGCCCCATCATGACCGCCATCGTGGTGGCAGGCCGATCCGGCTCGGCCTTCGCCGCGGAGATCGGTACCATGCGCGTCTCCGAAGAAGTGGACGCCCTTATCACCATGGGCTTTGATCCGGTGCGTTTTTTGGTGCTGCCCAAGCTGGTGGCCTCGGCCTTGGTGGTGCCCCTCCTGGCACTCTACGCCAACGCCTTTGCCATCGCCGGGGGCCTGGTGGTGGGCGTATTCATGCTGGATCTCACCCCAACGGCCTACATGCAGCAGACCTTCCGCACCCTCGCCCTATTCGACGTGATCTGGGGATTTTTCAAAAGCGGACTCTTTGCCATCCTCATCGCCCTGGTGGGCTGCCACCGCGGCTTTGCCGTGCGCGGCGGGGCGGAGAGCGTGGGCCGCGCCACCACCTCCGCTGTGGTGACGAGCATCTTCCTGATCATCTTCGTGGATTCGGTGCTCGCCGTGATCCTGCGGTACTGGAGATAAGATGGAGCCCATCATCGAAGTCCGCAATCTCACCATGGGCTTTGGCGCCCGCATCCTGCTGCAGGACGCCTCCTTTACCGTGCGCCGCGGAGAGGTCTTCGCCATCCTTGGGGGGAGCGGCTGCGGCAAGTCCACCCTCATGCGCGTCCTCATGGGCCTAGTGCGCCCTCTTGCCGGGAGCATCACCATCGCCGGCGACGCCCTCGACCCGGACGATGCGGCGAGCTACGGGCGGATCCTTGCCCGCATGGGCGTCATGTACCAGGGCGGCGCGCTGCTCTCTTCCCTCACGCTGGCGGAGAACATCCTGCTGCCGCTCACCGAAGGGGCGGGTTTGCCTGAAGACCTGGCCTGGGATCTGGCCCGTCTCAAGCTTGCCCATGTAGGGCTCTGCGGATTTGAACACTTTCTCCCCGAAGAGATCTCCGGCGGCATGCGCAAACGCGCGGCCATTGCCCGGGCCCTGGCGTTGGATCCAGACATCCTCTTTCTCGATGAGCCTTCCGCCGGGCTCGACCCCATCACCTCGGCGGAGTTGGACGCCCTTATCACGCGCCTCAACCAGAGCCTCGGCACCACCGTGGTGCTGGTGAGCCACGAGCTCCCCTCCATCCTCACGGTGGCGCACCGCGCCATCGTCCTGCACAAGGACTCCCAATCCATCGTGGCCCAAGGGGACCCACGCATGCTGCGCGACCATCCTCCCCACCCCTTTGTGGGCCACTTTTTCCACCGCACCCCCCTGGAGGATGCGTCATGAAAACCCATTCCGTCCACGTCGCCGTGGGCCTCTTTATGACCATCGGCATCGCGCTGGCCACCGCGGTCATCATTTGGCTTGGCGCAAGCTCCATCCTGGACCGCGGCACCGTGTTCGTCACCTACTTCGACGAATCGGTCCAAGGGCTCTCCGTAGACTCTCCGGTCAAGTACCGCGGCGTACCCGTGGGTCGGGTGAGCTCCATCCGCATCGCTCCGGACGGCCGCCTTATCGCCGTGGAGCTCACCAT
>DPEO01000148.1:26956-29512 GCA_003530935.1 Desulfomicrobiaceae bacterium
ATCACCGGGGCCATGTTCGTGGAACTCGACACACGCCAGCCTCACGAGCCTGACCTCTCCCCCAAACTCTCTTTCACCCCGCCCCTGCCGCTGGTGGCCTCTCGGCCGTCGGACATCAAAAAGCTCTTCCAGGAAATCGACACCATCACCAAACAGATCCAATCGGTGGATTTCGCCGGCATCTCCCGCCAAACCATCGACGTCCTGCAGACCATGGACAGCACCCTCAAAGCAGCGCGCATCGGGGATATCGCCAACGAAACCCTAACCCTGGTGACCGACGTCCGCCGCGCATTGTCCCGCGAAAAACTCGGCCGCCTCACGGATGACGTGAGCCACGCCGCCCGGGCCATGCGCGGAGCGGCAGAGGCCGCGCAAATCCAAGTCGCCGAGCTTGGCGCGCTGACCCGAGATCTCCGCGCCCTGGTGGCCGCCAACCGCCCGCATGTGGACACCAGCCTTGCGGCCATGGCCGAAAGCGCGCGCACCCTCTCTGCCATCTTGGACCACACCCAAGGGACCATCGCCGGCATGGGGGCCGGCGCCCGGCAAGGGACCGAACGGCTCCTCTCCACGCTGGACGCCCTGGAGCGCACCGCCGCCAACCTGGAGCTCCTCTCCGCGCACATCAAAGACCAGCCCTCGTTGCTCTTCTTTTCCGCCCCGCCCAAGCCCGCCCGCGCCACGGAGGAACCATGATCCGCTCTCTGCTCGCCCTGTGCTTCGCACTCTCTCTGGGCGCCTGCGCCAGCACGCCGGTGCCGCAGTTTCGCCTCCACACCCTGGAATACGCGCCCCCCTGCCAGGACCTGCCGCGCGTCCCTGCCATCATCCGCGTGGCCCACTTCGGCATCGTCCCGGAACTGCGCACGCCCGCCCTGGTGGCAAGCCGGCCTTTTTCCCGCAGCGACATCCCCTTGGAGCGCTGGCGCGCCCTGCCTTCCGATCTGGCGGCGGACTTTTTACGTCGGGATCTTGCTGCAAGCGCAGTCTACACCGCAGTGGTCGATGCCGGGGCCTATCTGCCCACGGACTTTCGCATCGAAGGCATGGTGGAAGAATGGAGTGCGCGCCAATACGCGCACGGAAGCGAGGCGCGCCTCGGCATCACCATCACCCTGGTGGATGCCCGGGCCCCCTTGGCCCAGGCAGTGGTCTTCCAGCGCCGCTACGACGAGGCCGAACCATGCCCGAGTCCAGGAGGAGCAGGACTGGCCCAAGCCATGAGCGCGGCCATGGCCCGCCTCTCCGCCCGCGTGCAGGCTGATGTGCAGGCCGCCATCACGAAGCGACGGGGGCTTCCAGGGACGCAGCAATGACCTCCCAGGCCTCCTCGGCGCTACTCACATACTGAAAAAGCCGCAGATCTTCGGGATTAATGGTGCCAGCCTCCACCAGGGCATCGAAATGGATGACCTTGGTCCAAAAACGCCGGCCGAAAAGGAGTACCGGCATGGGCCGCACCTTGCGGGTCTGGATCAACGTCAACGCCTCGAAGAGTTCGTCCAAGGTGCCAAATCCGCCGGGAAAGGCCACCAAGGCCTTGGCCCGCATGAGCAGGTGCATCTTGCGGATGGCAAAATAGTGGAATTGGAAACACAGCTCTGGGGTGATGTAGGGGTTGGGATGTTGCTCGAAAGGGAGCACGATATTCATACCGATGCTCTTGGCGCCCACGTCATGAGCCCCCTGGTTGGCCGCCGCCATGATGCCGCCGCCACCGCCGGTGATGACCACCAGACCATGATCTCTCCCTTTTTCCGACACCAACCGGCCAAGCTTGCGGGCTTCTTCGTAAAAGTGCGCATACGTGACCGCAGTGCGCGCCCGGACGAGTTCCTGACGTAACACCAGATCGTCGGGATTCTTCTTGAGCGCCTCGAGCACCTTTTCCAGGCGCAGGGCCGCAGCATCCGGATCCTGGAGGCGGGCGCTGCCATACACCACCACCGTGGCCTCGATCCCCTGCTCCTGCAGGATGAGTTCCGGCTTGAGGAGCTCGAGCTGCAACCGCACCGGCCGCAGCTCTTCGCGGAGCAAAAACTCCTGATCTTGGAAAGCAAGACGATAGGACGGCGATGCCGTCTGTGGACAATCGGCGTGCAGGGTGGCGGAATGGGCGTCTTCGTGGGCGGATGGGAACACTCCGAACCGCCGCGAAAGCTTAGGCATGCAGGCCTCCTTCACCGGCGTCCATGACGGCTACGGCGCGGATTTCCACCAATGCCCCCAAAGGCAGGGCGGCCACCCCGATCACGGCCCGGGCTGGACGATGCGCTCCAAAAAACTGGGCGTACACGGTGTTGAACTCGGCAAACCATTCAAGGTTGGTCACGAAGACGTCCACGCTTGCCACCTGCTCAAGGTTCGCCCCGGCAGCGCTCAGAACGGCCGCCATATTGGCGAGGGCCTGCCGGGCCTGGGCGGCAAATCCCTCGGCAAGACGGCCACTGGCAGGATCGATCCCCAATTGCCCACTGAGGAAAAGCAGCGCTCCGGCCCGGATGGCCTGGCTGTACGGTCCCACCGCCGCAGGGGCTGCATCAGTACTGATGG
>DPEO01000067.1 GCA_003530935.1 Desulfomicrobiaceae bacterium
CAACGCCTGACCTACGACGTGGATCACTGCCGGCGCTGCGGCCTGTGCGACATCGGCGAGCTCTTGAAGCTCCGCGACGCCTTGGGGCTGCGCCTGGCTGTGGCCACAGGTGGCACCATCGCCCGGCGCATCGTGGTGGAAAACCGGCCGCAACTCATCATCGCCGTGGCCTGTGAGCGCGACCTTGCCCACGGCATCCAGGACACCTTTCCCATCCCGGTCTTCGGCATCCTCAACCAGCGCCCTCACGGCCCCTGTCGGGACACCCGGGTGATGTTGGAGGAGGTCCGCAAGGCGGTGGAGCGCTTCATGGCAGGAACGGCCGCATGACTCCAGCCCGCCGCGCCGCCCTCGCCGCCCTGCGCCAGACCCTGGACCGCGGCCAGGATATCCAGGCCGCCGTAGACCATCACCTGCGCGACCTTGCCCCGCGGGAGCGCCCCCTGGCCACGGAACTCACCTACGGCACGGTGCGGCTCCTTGGCCGCATCCACGCCCTGCTCCAACTGCAGCTGCCCCGCTTCCAGCGCCTCTCGCTGCTCACGCGCCGCCTGCTGGAGCTTGCAGCCTACGAACTCCTTTTTCTGCGCGTCCCCGCCCATGCCACGCGCTCCTGGGCCACGCAGGCGGCCAAGGCGCTCCTCGGGCCAAAGCTTGCGGCCCTGGTGCACGCCAGCTTGCGGCGCCTGGAGTCCCATGCGGACCTGGCCCACGACGAAGCCGCCTTCCTTGCCAGCGCCGGCAGCATCTGGGACTGGTTTTCCCTGCCCTCGTGGATCTGGGAGCTGTGGGAGCAGGAACGCGGCCTGGACGCGGCGAAAGAGCTCGCCGCCATGAGCCTCACGCCTGCACCTGTGGGCGTGCGCCTGCGCGGCCAGGTCCCCCCGGACATTGCCCGGCGCCTGCGCCCCGTGGCCCGCTTTGACGGCCAAAAAGGCATGGCCCTCGAGACCTGGCCGCAGTGCTTGGAGGCCGCCGAAGCGCAGGGCATTGCGGTACGCATGAGCCTCGCCAGCCAAGAAGCCGTCCTTGGTCTGGAGCCCCTGTGCTGGCCGCAGCCCGTATGGGATGCCTGCGCCGGCCGAGGGGGCAAGGCGCTTCTCGTGCACGATTTGGGCAAGCAGGTGCTGGCCTCTGACCCCAATGCCTTCCGGCTGCGTGGGCTCCGCAACGACTGCCGGCGCCTTGGGGTAGACCTTCCCATCCTGCAGGCCGACGCCCGCAAACCGCCCCTGCGTATCCCGCCAGGCACCATCCTCGTGGATGCCCCCTGCAGCGGTCTCGGGGTCCTTGCCCGGCGGCCGGACATCCGCTGGAAACGCACCCCCGAGGACGTGGATGCCCTTGCCCGCCTCCAGACCGAAATCCTCGATACCGCCGGACGCATCCTTCCGCCGGGCGGCATGCTCGCCTACCTTACCTGCACCGTCAGTCGGCAGGAAAACGAAGGACAATTGGACCGACTCCGCGCCCAGCACCCGCAGCTGCGACTGCGGCACTGCTTCATGACCCCGCCGCAGTGGGGCGAAGTCTTCTTCGCGGCCCTACTCGAGCGTTCCTGAGGAGTCCTGCGTATGCGCCACTATACCCTGGCCCACCAGCACAGCCACCTGGGCGTGGCCTTTTTCACGCCCAAGCTCACGCCTCCTGTGGACCTCCCCACCATCCTGGAGATGGTACAGACCACGCCCACGGACGCCTTCCTGCGCGCCGAAGCGCGGCGTCTGCTCGCGCAGGCGGGAGAAGAGCGTGTGCGCACCCTCGCCGGCCATGCCGACCCCACCCTGGCGGCCTTGGCGCTGGAGACCGTGCTCCTGCATCCGGACGTGGAGCACCTCACCGACCTCCTCGAGCACCCGCGACTTGGCGAGCTCGCTGCAGCCACACCCCTCGTGTTTCTGCGCTCCCGCGCCCTGCCCGACGCCCAAATCCACCGCGCCTGGGGCCTCGCCTTGGGGGCGGCGGTGTTCGAGGCCGCCCCCTTGCCCGAAGGGCTGCCGCCCCTTCCCACCACCCCCAAATCCCTGCGCCCCACCGATGCCCACACGGTACGGGCCGGACTTTCGCTGCCGCCGGCCGCCCCCAGACCACCCCTGGCGCACGTACTCTCCCGCGCCATGGAGGTCCTCTACGGCCTCGGCGTACTTGCCGGCCCGGAGATGCGCCACGGGGCCTCGCTGGCGCCGTGGGGGCTGACCCGCTGCTGGCGTCTGGACCGTACCGTGGAGCACGGGCGCCTCGCCTACCGCCTCTCCGGGACCATGACGAGCTATGGCCGTGGTCTGCACCTGGAGGCGGCCCGGGTATCCTTGGCCATGGAGATCGTGGAACGGATCTCGTCCTTTGCCGATATCCGCGACGGCCGCATCACGGGACGCATCCACGGCGGCGAAATCCGCACGGCACGGGCGTGCGAACTGGATGACCGCGCCGTGGATCTCAACCGGCTCTGCTTGGAGGCCCCGGCACCCGACGCCCCCATAGCCTGGATGACCGCCACCACGGCCCGGAAGGAGCCAATCTGGGTGCCGGTGCAATGCGTGTATCTCTTCGCCAATCTCGACGAGCCCAAACTCTTCGGCGCCTTGGGTTCCACAGGCCTGGCATCGGGCTCCAGCGTGGACGAAGCCTGCCTCGCCGGACTTTTGGAAGTGCTCGAGCGCGACGCCGAGACCGTCTCCCCCTGGGACGCCTCCCGCGCCTTCCGTCTCCAAAGCCGTGACCCCGAAGTCCAAAAGCTGCTCGACGCCTACGCCGCCCAAGGCATTGATCTCGTACTGGAAGACATCACCACCGAATTCGGCGTGCCCTGTATGCGCGCCTGGGTTCCCCTGCCCCACGGCGGTTTCGTCAAGGCCACGGCCACGAACCTTTGCGCCAAGGCCGCGGCCCTGGCGGCCATCACCGAGGTCCCTTTTCCCTTCCCCCAAGGTCCGGCATCAGGACGGTGGCCGGAGGAGTTTCCGGAGCGCGTGCTCGAAGACCTCCCGGACCTGTCCACCGGATCTGCCGCCGGCGACCGCCTGGTCGTGGAGGCCCTGCTGGCGGACCAAGGCTTGTGCCCCATCTACGCCGACCTCACCCAACAGAGCGTGGGCATCCCCGTGGTGCGGACCATCATCCCGGGCCTGGAGACCGCCACGGACCTGGACGAATTCTCCCGTATCAGCCCTCGCCTGGCGGCTGCGGCCGTACGGCGCATGGAGCGTTCATCGTGCTACTCCGCCACCAGCAGCACCTGAAAATCCCGCCTCGGCTTATGGCCGACCCCCACGGCGCCTTTGCCGCAATAGAGCACCCACGCCCAAGCCGGATCATACCCGCTGGAAGTGGATGACCATACGCCGTCCACCGCAGCTGCCAACGGAACCCCCAAAGCCGGAAAAGCCCGCGAGGTGTCCACCAGGGTCTCCAGCTCCCAAATGCTGGGAAGCCGCCACCCCGGCATGCCGCGGGCCCTATCCAGCGCCTCCTGCCAGGAGACCGCATCGGACTGCGCCACGAAAAGCCACCGCAACCCGGTCAGGGCGTCCTGAACCCCCTCCGGCCCGGGGACCCAACGCGGCTGTGGCCACGGCCGACCCAGACGCCGCCCCTCGTCCGGACTTTCGGCCGGCAGCCACGACCGCCCACGCACCGGCAGCACCAGACACCGATCCGAGCCGTGGCCGGGAAACATCCGCCCGCCTTCCAAGTGGACACGCCAAAAATCTCCCTCCCCCGTGGCAGCCGCCGTGGCGGTCCAGTGCCAATGGCCAAACACCCCGGCAAAGGGATGCCCCGGCGGGAGCGCCGGCCGGGCGTGGGCAAGGCTCACCAAAGAAAGGAGTTCCCGACGCCGGGGAAGCCGCCAATCGGTGCACCCCAAGAAACGAGAAGCGTTCTGCGCCGCGACCCAAGCACGGGCCTCCGCCCAGGTCATGGGCCACGCCCCGACGGAAGCGTCCTGCGGCCAAGCAAGGCCCGTCAAAAGGTCCCACACCACGCCACCATCCACCCGAAACCGTGGCCGCGGCCAGGGACGCCCCGGCCGGAGGGCGCCGTCCTCCCCGCTTGCCGCGCACGAACGCCGGTGCCCCCGCGCATCGAAGCAGTCTTCCTGTCCGGACCATGGATACGCCGCCTGGAGGAACGTCTTCTTCTGAGGCATGAGGAACTCCTTGGGATTTTCCCTGCCCGTACCCACCCCCCCCTGCCCAGCACAAGCCGCAAGCGGACGCTCCATGGAAAGCACAGCCCGCATGCGCACCCCAGCGGCGGGATTTCTGCCCCGGTCCGTGTGGAGGCAGGCGAAGCGTTCCCACCAAACAGAGGAGTCCAAAAAACGGATACCTCAAGCCCCTTCAGCGCAGCCTCACGGCGACATGGACAACGCAGGGCCCCGCGTTTCCGGCCCGCGCACCCCGGAAATGCGCTTCCCAAGCCGCAGGCATACCAAAGCACAGCGCCGCCTCCCAGGGCGGCGCTGTATCTTCAAAGGCAAACGGGAGGAGGGCTTACGCCTTGGCTTTGGCGACCCACCCCTTGATCGCTTCCGCGTGGGCGGCAATCCATGCCCCCGTCACGTCCTGCAGGGCCTTGCCACTATCGAGCTCCACCATCATGGCCTGAATATCGTCGATGGGGAGCGTAAATTCACGCAAGAAGTTGAGAACTTCCGGAGCCCGCTTCTCAAGCCCTGGATGGGCGATGGCGTCGATATGGCCCGCCTCGCCATAGATCTTTTTGGGGTCTTCCAAAGGTTTCAAATCGAAACGCGCCCAGATGCCCAACGGCTTCCACGCCGTGACCACGATCCAGTCCTTGCGGGCAACAGCGCGCTTGAGCTGCGCCTGCATGGCCGCCGTGGAGCTGGTGACCAGATGCATGTGCTTGAGACCATATTCCTTGATGGCTTTTTCGGTGTTGATCATCAAGCCCGCGCCCGCTTCGATGCCGGTGATGGCGCCCTTGAACTTCTCGTGATGGGTTTCCAGCTCTGCAATGGAGTTGATGGGGACATAGGTGGGCACAGCAAGACCAAGCCACGTGCCCGTGGTGATCTGGCGCACGTTCACGACCTTGTCTTTGTACTTGTCCCAATAGGTCTTGTGGGTGGTCGGCAGCCATGCCGTGAGCATGGCGTCCGCACGGCCGCTGGCAACCGCCGCCCACATGGGGCCGGCATCCGTGCTGATGAGATCCACCTTGCGGCCCAAGTGCTGTTCGATAATCGCCCCAGCAATATGGGTGGTCAGATTGCTGGAGGGCCAGGCCTCCACATAGGTCAAACGGACGGGATCATCTGCGGCAAAAACGGGAAATCCCGTGCACAACGCAGCAGTGGTCATAGCCCCAATGGCGATGAATTGTCTTCGATGCATCATGAATGTCTCTCCTTGTTCCATTGGTTGATAGATTGGGTCATCCGGTCAAGCAAAATAGCCAAAACAACGACACATAGACCACCTACAAAACCCTTGCCGACATCGAGCTGCGTGATGCCCTGCAGGACCACGTTGCCCAATCCGCCGGCGCCAATCATGGCAGAGATGACCACCATGGAAAGGCCGAGCATGATCGACTGGTTCACCCCGGCCATGATGGACGGCATGGCCGTGGGGAGCTGCACCTTGACCAAGAGCTGCCACCACGTGGCGCCAAAAGATTGCGCGGCTTCCACCAATTCCTCGGGCACTTGGCGGATACCCAAGGCCGTCAAACGGATGAGCGGCGGCAAGGCAAAGATCGTGGTGGCAATGACTCCGGGCACGAGACCGAGGCCAAAAAAGATGACCGCGGGCACCAGATACACAAAGGCGGGCATAGTCTGCATCACGTCGAGGACAGGACGCAGGACGCTCTCCACTGGACGGCTCTTGGCGCTCAATATACCCAGGGGAAGCCCCATCAAAAGCACCAAAATCTCCGCCGCAAGGACCAGGGAGAGTGTTTGGATGAGATCGGTCCAGTATCCAAGATTCCACACCAGACCAAGCCCAATGATGGAAAAGAGCGCCAACGACCAGCTCGCCATGCGACGCCACCCACCTGCAGCCACAAAGAACACGGAAGTGGCGATAATGAACGCCCATTCCGGGATCCATTGCAGTCCAGATTGCAACCCGCCGACGATATGCTGCACAAATGCCGTAATAGAATCAAAGGCCGTTGCATACCGGTAGGTAAACGAATCCACGGCCTGGGAAACCCATTGATCGATCGGTAACGGACTATTCCACATCACGCGGCGCTCCTTCAGGCTGAGTCGGGGTTTCGAGGGCGGGGGTGGTTTCCACGTCATTCCCATCGCTTCCGGCCTGGGCCAGGGCGGCAAGGAGCGAACTCTTGTCCACCACGCCGATGGCGCGCTGCCGGTCATCCACGATGACCACCGGAGAGCCCTCAGCGGTCATGCGCTGGAGCAAATCCGCCAAGGTCGTATCGATTGGAGCGCTGGGGAGCGGACGAAAACTTTCCGGGTCAATGGTCGCATGATCGCGCTGGGAGATGACGGAGGCGAGATCGATGTACCCCAGCAGGTGCCGGGCGCTGTCGAGCACCACCAAGCCGCCGAACCCGCTCCGCTCGATCTTCCGCAGCACGGCGCGCGGAGAGTCCTTCCGATTGGCCGTCACCCGCAAGGGCTGCATCACCTGCTGTGCGGTCAAGACCTTGGCGTGATCCGCTCCCTCCACAAATGCAGAGACGTACTCGTCGGCAGGTTGCGACAAAATCTCCTGGGGCGTTCCCACTTGGATGAGGCGACCACTGCGCAAAATGGCGATACGCGTGCCAATCTTGATTGCTTCGTCCAAATCATGGGATACAAAGACGATGGTCTTCCCGAGTTTATCCTGAATTTCCAGCAAATCATCCTGCATTTGGCTCCGAATGAGCGGATCCAAAGCGCTAAAAGCCTCATCCATCAAAAGAATTTCCGGATCTGCTGCGAGGGCACGGGCCAGGCCGACACGTTGCTGCATGCCTCCGGAAAGCTCAGATGGAAACTTTCCTTCGTATCCTAAAAGCCCGACAGTTTCGATAGCTTCTAGCGCCCGTTTTTGCCGTTCTTCTTTGGACGCACCTTGAATCTCAAGTCCAAACTCCACATTGCCCAGCACCGTACGATGCGGCAACAGTGCAAAACTCTGAAACACCATGCCGAACTTGGCGCGGCGCAACTCGCGCAAGGCGCGGGCATTCATGGCGGTCACGTCCTCGCCATCCACGAACACCTGACCTCGGCTTGGCTCATGCAGACGATTGATGATACGCAGCAAGGTGGACTTCCCGCTTCCGGAAAGCCCCATAATGACAAAAATTTCACCAGGATAAATATCCAAAGAAATATCATGCACCCCGACGACGACTCCGGTCTCCTCCTGCACCTCCGCCTTCGACTTGCCGGCGTCGAGGAGCTCCATGGCCTCCTGGGCATGGCTTCCAAAAATCTTACTCACATTTCGAATGCAAATTCTCGGAGTAAGAACATCTTTGTCCGATTTTTCCATTAAAACTCCCTTTCATAACAAAAATATTTGTATTTAATATATACAAATATGCCGTTTATGCATTGTTTCAACTCGTTTCTCCAAGCCATGCCAAGAGGCATTATCCTCCATAATCGGAAAACGCAAAAAATCCTTTACAGACAAGGCATGACATCGATTTGGATATACGCATTTGTTACC
>DPEO01000046.1 GCA_003530935.1 Desulfomicrobiaceae bacterium
CATCGTGGGGTGTATGGCCATTGACGTGGGCTTGGGAGTACTGACGGACTTGGTGGAAAAATCGCCCTTGGGCCGTACCGGGTATGTGGTGCTGGTGCAAAAGGACGGCGTGATTCTCGCTCACCCCCGACACAAGGAGTATAATTTCAAAAATGTCAGTGAGGTTGGCTCGGTCTGGGCGATTCTGGGGCGCATGGACTCGGGGAGCGCCGAGGTGGAGCTGGACGGCGACGTCTACCTGGCCCAGGTGCATACCATCCCGGGTTTGGGGTGGAAGCTCATCGGCGTCATGACCCGTGCGGAGGCGCTGCACGCGTTCTGGACGGTGCTGCGGAACGTGGCCGTGGCTGCGGCTGTGCTGGTTGCGGTGTTCTTGGCCTTGGCCGCCGTGCTGGCCCGGTCCATGGCGGTGCCGGTGCGTCGGGCAACGGCCATGCTCCAGGACGTGGCTGAAGGCGAAGGGGATCTCACCCGGCAGTTGCAAGTCTCCTCCCGGGACGAGATCGGCGATATGGCCCATTGGTTCAATACCTTTTTGCAGAAGTTGCGAGTGCTTCTGCACCAGGTTGTCGGCACCGGGCAGGATGTGGACAGCGCTTCGGACCGCTTGCTGGCCATTGCTGATCAATTGGGGGCCAGCGTGGAAGCCACGGCCAGCAAGACCGCAGCCGTGGCCAGTGCCGTGCAGGCCATCACCGAGCGTTTCGCCGCAGTGGCGGCGGCCATGGAGCATGCCACCCAAAACACTAACATGGTGGCCACCGCGGCGGAAGAAATGAGCGCCACCATCGGTGAGATCGCCACCAACGCCGAGCGGGCGCGCGGGGTGAGTGTCAAGGCGGTGAGCGAGGCGGGGGCCGCCACGTCGGCCATGAGTGCCCTCGGGGATGCGGCGCAGGAAATCGGCAAGGTGACTGCCATGATCACGGAGATTTCCGAGCAGACCAACTTGCTCGCCCTCAATGCCACCATCGAAGCGGCCCGGGCCGGTGAGGCCGGTAAGGGGTTTGCCGTGGTGGCCACGGAAATCAAGGAACTCGCCCGGCAGACCGCAGGCGCTACTGAGGAGATCAAGCAACGCATCAGTGGTATTCAGAGCACCGCCCAGAGCACGGCGAGCCAGATCCATGGCATCTCCGAGATCATTGAGCAAATGAGCGACATCATCGCCACCATTGCCACGGCCATTGAGGAGCAGAGCGTGGCCACTCGGGAAATTGCCGACAACGTGGTGCAGGCCTCACAGGGGCTCACCGAGGTCAATACCAATGTGGCGCAGTCGTCGAGCGAGCTTCGCGACGCCGCAGAGCGCGTCCAAGAAGTGAACGCCACTGCCGCTGCCACGCGCGCCGGCGCGGCCAAGGTGCGGGAAAACGCCGAGAACCTGCGCTCCTTGGCGGCCCGCTTGCGCGAGCTTTTGGGCCGGTTCCGGCTGGAGTAGGGGATCTGGGGATACTGCAGGAGGGGTATCGCCTTGAGGAGAGGGCCTCGGCGCTTTGGGAGGCGGTGGTCTTTTCAGAGATTCTGGAGAGATGCCGCTGATGGAGTATGCGTCAGTGATGCAGAAGAAGGCCCTCCCAGGGAGCATTGAGACCAGGAAGGCGGGCAGTGCGCGGCCCGCCTTCGTTTATTTCTGGCCCTGAGAGCCACCTTCCGCAGAGCATTTTCTCTCGGCAACGAGAACACCCGGGGCAACTCTTTTTTCAACCATCCGTATCGCTTGGGAGCGGTGTTTTGACTTCCCATGCCCCCGTGGGTACACAAAAAACGTCTCCCTTTCCGGCATGGAGGTTTCCATGGAGCGCAAGAAACTGCCCATCGGCATCCAGACTTTCGCCAAAATCCGCGAAGAGCAGTGCTACTACGTGGACAAAACTCCTTTCGTGGCCAAGCTCGCCAGTGAGGGGGGCTACTATTTCCTCTCCCGGCCGCGGCGTTTTGGCAAATCCCTGTTTCTCGACACCCTGGCCGAGGCCTTTGCGGCAAACCGCGCGCTCTTCACTGGGCTGTACCTGGAAAATCACTGGGATTGGGAACGGCGCCATCCGGTGATCCGCATCAGCTTTGCCAGCGGAGTGCTGCAGCAGCGTGAAGCACTCGATCACAGTATCCATGTCCAATTGGAACAGAATGCTCAAACGCTGGGGATCGCGCTTCCACAGCGCAGCGAAGGAGTGGCCGTGCGCTTCGAGGCTCTCATCCAAGAGGCCGCGGCGCGCCAGGGGACCCAGGCCGTGGTCCTGGTAGACGAGTACGACAAGCCCATCCTCGACAATCTCACCGATCCGGACACGGCGCGGGCCATGCGCGAGGGCCTGCGCAACCTCTACTCCGTGCTCAAGGGCCGGGATGCGGACCTGCGCTTCGTCTTCCTCACCGGGGTCTCCAAATTCAGTAAGGTGAGCCTCTTTTCCGGG
This sequence comes from Desulfomicrobiaceae bacterium, assembly GCA_003530935.1. Taxonomy (GTDB): domain Bacteria; phylum Desulfobacterota; class Desulfovibrionia; order Desulfovibrionales; family Desulfomicrobiaceae; genus Thermodesulfomicrobium. The sequence goes on from DPEO01000046.1 coordinate 2,418, forward strand.
CTCAACAACCTCAACGACATCACCGTGGATGAGCGCTACGCGACGATCTGCGGCTACACCGAAGACGACCTGGATACGGTCTTCGCTCCGGAGTTCACCGCCGCCGCCAAGGAAGGCCGCGCTCTCGATCGCGATGCCGTGCACACCTGGTACAACGGGTACCGCTGGGGAAGCGGGGAAAGCGTCTACAATCCTTTCGACGTGCTGCTCCTTTTTGACAAGCGGGAGTTCCGCGCCTGGTGGTTCGAGACCGCCACGCCCACCTTTCTCATCGATTGGCTCTCGCGGCACCATTTTTTCACCCCGCGCCTGGAGCGCTTGTACGCCGACGACGCCCTGCTTTCGGCCTTTGACGTGGAGGCCATCGCTCCCGAGGCCCTGCTTTGGCAGACGGGTTACGTCACCATCACCCGCGTGCACCGCAGCGAAGAAGGGGTGGAGTACGAGCTTGGCCTTCCCAACCGCGAGGTGCGCGTGGCCCTCAACCGCGCCCTGGTGCGGGGCTTGGTGCCTGAGCTTCCTCATGCCCCGAGCTTTGCCCTCACGGCCATGCTCAAGGAGGGCGACGCCCACGGCCTGGGTGAGCACATGCGCAGCCTCTTTGCCGGCATCCCGGCGGACTGGTACCGCAAAAACCCCATGGCCCAGTACGAAGGCTATTTCGCCAGTGTGTTCTACAG
>DPEO01000045.1:0-33982 GCA_003530935.1 Desulfomicrobiaceae bacterium
CATATGCTTGGCTAGAAGGTGTTCCCCACGGAGACGCCAAGCATATGGGCGTGCCCATCGTCGATTTCCCCTTCCAGCACACCGTCTTTGAGGCGGGCATCGATATCGCGGTCCATGATCATCAGATAGGTGTAGTTGAGATCCACAGTCCAGTTGTCCCAGTGGAATCCCAAGCCACCATTGAAGAGGTGGCGGTCATTGGCCGGGACCATGTAGTCGATGCTGTCGTCCGGCACCGGGGACTCGTCGTACACGTAGCCCAAACGCACATCCATCCAGGGGAGCAGGGCATATTCCAGCCCCACGTTGAAGCGCCACGTGTCGTTCCAGTCCTTGATGGAGGAAGTCTGCGTCTTGCCTCCCGGGATGACGGCGTCCGCATAGTTTACGGTCAACGCGTCGTATTTGCTCCACCACGTGTACACGAATCCGGCTTCGATGCTGAGCTTTTCCCACGGGTAGATGGCAAGGCCAAAAGCCAAGGAATCGGGCAAGGTAATCGTTCCCCAGGCCCTCGAATCCCGAAGCCAGGCGTCGAGAGTGGGACTGACGCTCGCCGCGGCGGCATACCCGGCGGAACGGGTAAAATCCGCATCGCCGCGAACCTTCATGGTCACCGGGCTGCGGTAGGTCAGTCCCAGGCGGGCGTAGGGGCAAGGCCGGTAATGGATGCCGGCATTGAAGCCGTAACCCATGCCGTCGGCATCGAGCTTCAAATTGTTGTCTCCTGCCGGGATCGACGACGAGATGGCCCCATTGGCGATCTTCTGTTGCTTGGTGAATGCGAGGTAGGTGGCGTCCAGACCAAAGGCCGCGGACCATTTTTCCGAGATCTGATAGGCCAGCACCGGGGTCACGGACACCGACTTGATGATGGCCTCGTAGGAGTTGTAGCGGCCAGGCCAGTCTTCATCCAACACCGAGCCCAGGCCGAAGCGGGAGAAGGCCCCTACGCCGAGGCTCAGGCGGTCATTGAGCTTGGCTGTGGCGTAGAAATGCGGCGGAACCCACAAGGCGTTCTCGTCCGAGGTGGTCCATTGGGTTATTGGTGCGCACATCCACCACAGGATGGATGAAGGTGACACCGCCCAGCACCCGGATGCCGTCCAGTTGGGTGATGCCCGCAGGATTGCTGGCAATGGCCGAAGGATCATCGCCCCGACCCACAGTGGCCCCGCCCAAGGCATTGCCCCGGGCACTCCATTCATAGATCCCAAACCCCGCCGCCGCACCGCTTTGCGCGGCCAGCAGCACCAAGGCACACGCCATGAGCATCGCCCGCAATCGCTGCATACTGTCCTCCTCCACAAAGATATTGAGCTTTCACTCAAAAAGTAGCGCGGGCGTATAGATGAAGTCTTGCTTTGTCAATGAAAATATATCGAAAGATCCTGAATTGACAACCGGCTTCCCGCCGCGACAACATTGAGCGCACACGCAATATGACGCCTCGACGGCCGCAGTGAAAAGCGCTATGTGTTTGGCATGGACAACAAAGAACGCATTCTCCACGCTGCCCGCGAACTTTTTGGCACCCTCGGCTTTGCCGACACCACCTACAAGCGCATCGCCCAGCATCTGGGCATTGCCGAAGGGCTCATCGCCCATTACTTCGGCAACAAAGACAACCTGTTCGTCGCGGTGCAGACCCGCATTCTCCAAGACTTGAGCGAGCGCATGGCCGAAGGCGAGTTCTACGCCCACCACGGCCTCTCCATGCTCCTCAACCAGGCCAAGGCCCTCTTGCGCGCCTCACAAGACCCGCAAAGCGGCTGCCGTGCACTCCTGCGCTGTTCTCCGCTTTTTTCCCTCGAGCACCAAAGCCCGGACGAACGCCTCCTTGCCTGCTGCCAAGCCATGATCCAGCGCGTGCTCACCGCCATCGCCCGCGGCCAAGAAGACGGCAGCATCCGCCGCACCCTGGAGCCCACACTGGCCGCCAGCGTATTTTTCGCCACGGTATTCGGAGCGATCCGCGCCCGGTTGCTCACCCCTGCCCACGGCATCCTCGGCATCGAACCCGGAGATGGCTTCTACGCCGAGATCCTCACCATCCTTGAGCGCTATTTTTCCGCGTCATCTTCGTCCGAACGCGACGGGGCCATGAGATAGGCCACAGCGCATCCCAAGGCAAAACCCGCAAGAGTCAACCACCAAACCACTACCCCCTCCACAAACGCCGGGCCGCGGCTGCAACCAGGACCAACGCCGCCACCAAGGCATTGGCCGCCCAGGCCCCCACCAGGGGTGGCACCAGGCCTTGCTGACCGGCAGAAGAAAAGATCACGAACAGTCCATAGTAGCCAAAAGACGCCACCAAGCCCAAAGCCACCACCGCATAGGGAGAACGCACCGCCCCAGCCACCGCCAGAGCCACCATGGCCATGACCGGGATCGCCACGGATTGGGCGAGTTTCATATGCCACGCGGTCTCCAGGCGTTCCACACCGGCCCCACTTTGGCGCAGCCGCTCGATCTCCTCGCCCAAACGCCACAAGGACACGGACTCCAAACTAGCCTTGGGATCCATGGTCACAAAGCTCTGTGGGTCCATGGCAAGGGGAAGCGTCATGGTCTCCCGGTGGGTTTCAGTCAAGCGGCTCACGTCCACTTCCCGAACCCCGGAGAGCCGCCACGCCCCAGGCTGCGCATCCGCAGCAGCGGCATCCACGATGCGTTGGGGGTGCCCGGCTGCATCCATCAGGTAGACCCGCACACCTTCGCCCCTGCGGGTGACCGGGAAAAGCCGTTGCACCCACACCACGGACTGGTTTTCCCGAAACCAGACGTCCGCAAGAGAACGCTGCTCGAGATTGCGCCCCCGCACCTCCTCGTTCCAAATGCGTTCCGCCAAACCATGCCCCACCACGCCAATTCCTTGGGAAAGCAGGAAGTGCCCGACGGCCAAGCACATGGCATAGACGAGAAATACCCGCTCCCAGCTCCACGGAGAAACCGCTGCAGCGCGCAAGGCAATGAGCTCCCGCGCCCGGCCCATGAGGGCCATCTGCACCCCCACGGCCACGACAACAGCGCCGGGAAAGATCTGGGCCAGGATGAACGGCGAGCGGTACAGCACGTAGAGCCCCAAAAATCGCAAGGGGACCCCGGCCTCCAAGAAATTGTCCAGGCGGTCGAAGACCTCCACAAAGAGGTAGACCCCCAGGCCGATACCCAACACCAAGGCCAGCAAGAAGAGGTTGCGGCGCACGAGAAGCTGCGCCAGCACAGTCATGCCGCCCTCCCAGCGCGACGCCACGTCACAGTGATCCAACGCTCCGTGGCCGCAGCCCGAAGCAGCAACGCGGCAACCACGGCAAAAAGGACACTGGGGGACCACACGCCAACGCCCGGAGCAAGGACCCCGCCTTCGGCCAAAGACATGCCAGCAGAAAGCAGGACATAGTAGAGGAAAAAGACACCCATGCCCACCACCAATCCCCACTGACGGCTGATGCCCGAAAAGACCAGGGCTACAGCCAGCATGGTGAGGCCCAAAAGGAGGCACGCTCCGGCCAAGGCGGGACGCTTGTGCACCTCGATGGCCACCCGACGCGCCAAGTTGGCATCCTCGAGGCTATGGCGCTGGCGGTACAGCTGCCATAACTCCATCCATCCCATCTCCTTGGGCGACACTTCCCCCAGCCGAACTCCGGAAAGCACCCCCGAAAGGTCCAACGACACCACGTAATGGGCAAAACGCACCCGGGAAATACCAGACGCCCCTTCCCGCACCATGGCCCCACGTTCCAGGGCCACCACCAGGCGGCCGGCGGACCGATCCACGGCGAGGCGACCTTGCGGGGCGGTGATGGTGAGCGCCTCGGCCTTGGAGGCGTCGTGCACGAAGACATCGGCCAGCTGGCCTCCAGAGGGACTCACTTCCCGGGCATACATCGTGATCCCCGGCCCCACTTGAGTAAAGACCCCAGGCTGAATGCGGACCATGGTCTGCTGCCGCGCCAGCTCCATGATGGTGTTTCGAAACCGCTCCATCCCCCAGGCCACGCCCCAAAATCCCGCCCATACGGTGATCGCCGCACCCACCAAGCAGACCACGAGGCTTGGAGTCACCAGCGGGCCGATGCCCACGCCTGCAGCCCGCAACGCGACGATCTCCCGGTCCGTGCCCATGCGGGTCACGGTCAAATACACGGCGAGCATGGTGGCAGCAGGAACGAGCACGGTGAGAAAAAACGGCGTCAAATAGAAAAAAAGGCGCAGCATGTGCATGGCGCCCACGCCCTGCACCAAAAAGAGCTCCCGCAATTGGAGCATGCGACCAAGGGTGATAAGCCCCAGGAGCGCCGCAGCAGTCAGGCCGGCTGCCACGAGCATTTCCTGGATCATGACCCGGGTGAGGATCCGCACTACTGCACTTCCCGCCGGCAAGCGATCTGATCCTGATAAATATCAGCGAGCTTCTGCTCTTCCATAGGAGAAAGGTTGAAGCGCATCCCTGCCTCAGTCACCAAGGTGGCCAGGTCCTTGCCGTCTTTGCGGCATTCTTCGATCCAGGCCACGGCCTGGCGCAAATTTTGATCCGTGGGCATGATAGTGCTCATGATATCCTCCCAAAACGAGTACGGACGCCGTGCCCAGCGGACTTGCGGGGCAGAGTCCGGTGTTTTCCACGTGAAGCGGACCGCCCCGTGCTGGGCCGTGGTCCAAAGTGCCACATTGTGGCTGGCAAGCCAATGGCGAACTTCCCGGTGGGGATGACCAAAACGGTTCCACGGCCCGCAAGCGGCCACGGCATGCATGGGGCGCACCTGGGCCCACACGTCAGGGTTCAAGGCGTCCCGAGACCCATGGTGCGGCAGCACGAGTACCTGGGCGGCCAAGGATTTTTCTTGTTCTGCCAGCTGTTCCCAGGCGGTCGCCGGGATATCCCCCGGAAGAATGGCCAGGCCCTGTCCCGCCCAGGTCACACGCAAGACTACACTCTGGGCATTATCCCATGGGCCGAAGGTACTGCCTGGCGGATGCAGCACTTCCAGCACCACTCCGGGCTCCACCTCCAGCCGCTGACCTGCGGCGAGCCTGTGCCTGGGGCCACCCCAACCGTCAAGGGCAAAGCGCAGTCGTCTGCCAGCAGCGCCGTCTCCCAGCGGCCCAGCCTCCCCCCACAACCCCACCCGCATGAGGGAAAGCACCGCCGGCATGCCGCCCAGATGGTCCGTATCGGCATGGGAAACCAGCGCTCCCCAGAGCACCGGCGGCCGCTGCTGCGTAAGCGCCGGCACCACTACCAGCCGCCCCACGTCGTACTTCGAGGTAAAAGCCCCGCCCGCATCCACGAGCACCCGTTTTCCCAAGGGGGTTTCCAACACCACCGCCTGGCTGGATCCGGTATCGAGCACCGTAAGGGACATCCCTTGGGGAACAAAAGCACGTACCTCTGCCCACCCCAAGCTCAGGGCCATAAGCATCATGACGATACGACGGGCGTCGCGCGCCCATGGAAGCAGGAAGACGACGCCCAAGGCCAACCATCCCATCCACGAAGGACGCGGCAGGGCGAACTCTTGCAGCCAGCCCCACGAATCCGCCCACGCCAAAGCATGCTCCAGACCGAGGACGCCCCAGCCGGAAAACTCCAGGGCCAGACGCCCCGCAGTCTCCATCCCGGGGACCAGAGCGAATCCCAACCCCACCATCGCCCACGGCATCACCCACAAGGAAAGCACCGGCAGCCACAGGAGGTTCCACACCACCCCGACGCTGACGCCCCCAAACCAAAAAAGCTGAAGCGGCGCGGTCCCTATGGCCGCAGCAAGGCTTACCCCCGCCAGCCCCAAGAGCCAGCGCAGCAAGCGGGGAACCCGGCGTTTCTTCAAGTGTTGGTTGAAATGTCTTCCCAGCGGCACCAACATCACAATGGCGCTGACCGCGGCAAAGGAAAGCTGCGCGCTCGGCTCCAAGACCCATGCGGGAAAAAGGAGCTCAATGACGGCCACAGCGGCGAATACGGCGTCTTGGGGCCAAAAGCGGCGATAGCGCCACAACATGACGCCTGCCACGCACGCCATGATCCACGCCCGCACCAAGGATGGGCCTGCGCCGCCCAGCCATAGATAGGCCGCACTCCACGGAAGCCCGAAGGCCACGGCCAGCTGCGGCCGAGGCAAATACACCGCCAACCTTGGCCATAGGCGGATGGCCAAACTGGCAAGCCCCAAGCCCATACCCAAAACCACGCCCACATGCAGCCCCGAAAGGGCAAGACTATGGGCCAACCCGGCCCGGCGCACCCGGTCCATGAGTAAAGGCGGCACGAAAAAACGCTCTCCACCCACCACGGCAAGCAACATGCCGCGGGCCTTCTCAGGGCAAAGGGCGGAAAAACGCTCCAAGACCCGAAGGCGCAGGCTTCCCGGACCCCGCACCCAATGTACCGGAACCGCGCCTTGGCTGTAGGCCCGAAACCCCACGCCGCGCCGCAACCACCGCTCCTCCGCCCGGGGAAGGCCAAAATTGGCCCGGCCCCAAAGCGGCCGCAGGCGCAACCGGGCTGCAAACACCGACCCCGGGGCCACTAAATGCGGCGGATTGTCCCAGCTCCAGACCAGATTCGCCCCCAGAGGTCGAGGGCTTCCGTCTGCCCCCAGGGTCTCCACGTCGCCCACTACCAGCAGCATGCGCTCTCCGGGATAGCTTTGCGCGGAAAGGACGGTCCCCCGCACCGACATCGTGCGCGGCCACGAGGGGTCATGGGCATCCACGCAGGCGGGCGCAATGGGAAGCGTCCTCAGGGAAAGGAGAATGCCCAGGACGAGCCCCGCCGCCACATGAACGCGCCGTGGGGTGAGCACGAAGAGCACGACGGCGCAGGCCAGACTCGGCGCCGCCGCGTGCGGGACAAAAACCCCCACCACCCCGGCGAGCACCACCCATTGCCAGGGGAGAAGCGGGAGTAAAAAGGAAGCAAAATCCGGCTTTTTCCACTGTACCATCCATTGCCTCCCGGCCGCTGCTCGGTTAGGAGTTGGCCTATCTTTGCCCCAAGGAGGTCCCATGGATTCCTACTCCGTACTCTTGGTGGACGACGAGCCGGATTTTTTGCGCACCATCGTCAAGCGCCTCACCAAACGCGGTATCCAGGCCACGAGCGCCACCAATGGTGAAGAGGCCCTCGCCATGCTTGCCCAAGAGCCCCGGGACGTGGTGGTCTTGGACGTGAAGATGCCGGGCATGGATGGGCTGAACGTCCTTCGCCGCATCAAGGCCGCCTGGCCAGACACAGAAGTCATCATGCTCACCGGGCATGCCAGCATCGAAACCGCCATGGAAGGAATGGCCAGCGGCGCCATGGACTATCTCATGAAACCCGCGGACCTGGAAGATCTTATCGACAAGCTCGAAGACGCGGTGCGAAAAAAACGCCTGCGCAGCCATCGGCCATGAGCCTCTTCTTCGACCCCCAAGACCACGCCCTCCTGGAACTGGTGGAGGACGTCCTCTCCCGAGCGAGCCGACCACGGAGCCTCTCCTCCCTCATGGCGCCAGCCCTGCATCCCCACGGCATCAAAGAGCTGGCCGCGCCCCGGGGACTGCGCATCGCCTACGCCGTGGCCAGCCTCTTGGGGTCCCTTGCCGGAGACAAGGCGCCGGAGCGTCTGGCGGCCCTCACCATGCTCCGTGATGAAGTGCTCCTCACCGCGGACGTGCGCCTGCCCCGCAATACCGCCCGGGTGCTCATGCAGATCATGAAAGATCTCATCCGCCACCGGGGCGATACCGCCACCCAATTGCGTCTTGCCCATGCCTTCCGGGCCGTGTCCACCGGTCGTCCTCGGGAAGTGCAGCGGGCCCTTGCCCGCTACCATCTCCTCGAGATGCCCGAAGACTGGAATCAAGTCGCCTTCGACGACCACGTGCACGACGCCAACACCAAAGGCCGCAAAACGCCGACGCACCTGGTCATGGACGCGTGGATCAAGGGAATCCGCCACCTCACGGTAGTGTATTACAATTTCGTGGCCCCAGAAGTGGCTGAAGAGCTCCTGCAGGCCGCCGCCATTTTGGGCATGACGGTACGCATCGGCATCGAGGTCCGCGCCCGCTTCCGCGATCTCTACGCCCGCTTCACCTGGGAGCCCTTCCAATCGCCGGATCCCGAATCCTTCCGTCGTTTTCTCGCCGCCCCCGCCGTGCAGTCCTTCATGGAAGCCGGCCGCCAGGTCTCCCTCTACCACCAGCGCTACGTGTTTGGCGCCCTCGATGCGTACAACACCACGCATCGCAAAGCCATCGGCGAAGTCATCGGCCTGACCCCTCCCGCCATATCCCAGGAGCACTTTCTCCAATTCGTCGGCGAAGGGCAGCCGTCGCTGCTGCACCTGGCCCGCTGCATCGAAATCAGCCTGTATGAAGCTGCGGCCGCGCAGCCGTCTGCCCAGAGACATGCCCGTGTCCCCTTGGAAGAGGTAGATCCCGAATATCTCATCCATCATTATCTCCAGCCCTGCCGCAATCCGCACCTCCACGATCCCACGCAACCGTCCGACGACCCGGAAGTACCGGAGCTCTTGCAGCGCTCCCCCAAAGAACTCTTGGAGAACCTCGCCGAGCTCCAACCTGCATCGCGCTTTGTCCTCAACCCAAGCAACCTGTCGGTCGCCGACGTGCTGGAGATCATCGCCCAATGCGAAGGGCTGGTCACGGACATGGAAATCTACAGCCTCAAGACTCTGGCCGGCGGACGGCCGGTGGACGAGTCCTGCGCCGAGGCCGTGGACATCACCAGTCCGCAGCGCGTCTCTCAGCGCTTGGCGGAACTCCAGCAGGCCCTGGGGGACGAACACATCATCGCGCTCAAGCGGGTGGTGCGCGGCATCGTCTGGGACTATCATCAGGAGCGTGAAGCCGCTTCCCGACGCGTTTCCCAGGCAGATACCGACGCCGAGCGCAAAACGCTCGAGGCCGAGCTCGCGGCCATGACCAGGCGCTGTGAGGACTTGCTTGCGATTTTGGAGCATCTGCCCGCCCTCCATCAGGCATACGCCGGCCGCCCCATGGGCGTGCGCATAGGCAGCAGTTCCACCGGACAATCACGACGCTTCTACGGCATGGGGTTGGCGGTGGCCGAAACCTTGCCCGCGCGCGCCCAAGCCGCCATCCATGACCCCCGAAATCCCCAGCGGCTCCGGCTTCCTTTGCGGGCCCACCTGGTGCGCCACCTGCGCCAGCCCGTGGGATACGGCAAGCTTTCCTGGGCAGCGCGTCTTTTGGGACTGCTTCCGCCGCCGTCCCTTTCGTGGGAGGTGGAACGCTTGGCGTGGAGCGACACCCCCGGCAACGTGGTGACCTTGGGCGGCCTGGGGGGCGGCAGAGAGCCCGAAGTCCCCATGCAGGGGCGTTGGGATTCCTTGAATTCCCACCTGAAAAACATCCTCAAGGTATGCATCGGCTTTATCCCCGCTTTCTTCACCTTTGCCCTTACCAAGGACTGGTGGGTGCTCGCCTACGGCGGCGCATTCATCTGGTTTGCCATCACCGGGGTGCGCAACGTGGTACAGACCGTACTCGGCGGCGGCGGACTCAAGCGCCCAAGCGAACTGCCCTGGCGATCGCTCATCAGCGCCAACCGCATTGCAGACTCCCTGCTCTTTACCGGTTTTTCCGTGCCGCTCCTCGATTACCTCGTCAAAACCCTGCTGCTCCACCATGGTCTGGGCATCACGGTGGCCAGCCACCCCATACTCCTCTATGCCATCATGGCCGCGGCCAACGGGCTGTATATCTTTTCCCACAATCTGTGGCGGGGCCTGCCCCGATCTGCAGCCATAGGCAACCTCTTCCGTTCCATTCTCTCCATCCCTGTGGCGCTCCTGTACAATAGTATCGCGGAAGGCGTCCTCCTCGCTACAGGCACCGCCGACCCCGACACCATCCTCCAGGCCGCAGCCGCCATCCTCTCCAAGCTCGCCTCCGACACCGTCGCCGGTGGCATCGAGGGGCTGGCCGACCGCAACGCCAACATCGCCATGCGCCTGCGGGACTACCGCACCAAGTTCACCATGCTCTTCAATACCTTCGCCCGACTGGACGCCCTCTTTCCCGAAGAAGACGTGCTCGAGATGCTCCAAACGCCCAAGGCAGTCCTCGACACGCTCAATCTCGAGGCGCAGGAACTCGAGCAGGCGCTCATCGTCAACGCCTTGGACCTCATGTACTTCTGGTACTACCAGCCCCGGGCGAGAAGCGCCTTGCGGCAGATGGCGCGCACCATGACGCAGGAAGAGTGGCTGATCTTCTTCCGTTCCCAATTGGTACTCAAACGGTTTCGGGAAATCAGCCGTATGCTCGTGGACGGCCTGGTGGGGAAGAATTTTTCCAAAGCCCTGGCCTTTTATCTGGACCGGTATGAATCTTACCTGCGGGACATGGAACGACTCGGCGCGTGGCGCCGCCTGCATGCTCCGGCACGGGACAGCGCATAGGAGCTGCCATGGGCATTATACGCGCCATCCAAAGCCTTCTTAGCCGGACCCCACCGCCTTTGCCTGCGGCCGACGCCGAGGATCAGGAAGCCATCTTCCGGGCTCGCTACGAAAACTTCCAGCGCCTGCTTGCCGCCAACAACGCCAGTCTCGACCTCATGGCCGCCCTGGAGGCCGCCCTGCACGGCGAGCGCCATTTCGGCATGTATTTTCTGCGCTCCACGGTGACGGCCCTACTCACCAAGGTCTACAGCATGGTGGAGCGCCTGCGCGCCCTGGCCCCAGAACGCTACCCCGACCTCCCACCCGCCTTCCACGCCGTTGCCGAAGAGATCCGCACCCGCTTGGCCCCCCGGAAGGTGGTGGGCACTTCGGCCTTGGTCCTTGATCTCCACGAACTTTCCGCCGCCATGGCCGACGACGTAGGCGCCAAGATGGCCCACTTGGGAGAACTTCGGCGTCTCAGCATCCCGGTGCCCGACGGCTTTGCCATTACCGCTGCGGCCTGCCAGACGTTTTTCCGGCATAACGGCCTGGGCGAAGAAATCGCCTGCATGGTCCAGTCCCACGCCATGGGTGGCGCCCTCTTTGACGTGGAAGCCACCAGCAAGACACCGGCATTCTCCATTTTGGACATCTGCACGCGCATCCAGGCCAAAATCCTCGACGCGCCGGTTCCGGAAGAAGTCCAGCAGGCCATCTTCGATGGATACGCCCGCCTCAAGGCGCGGCTGGGATACGCCCCACGCGTGGCCCTGCGTTCCAGCGCTGTGGGCGAAGACGCCGCCGGAGCCAGCTTCGCAGGTCAGCACCGCTCGCTCTTGAACTTGACGGAAGAAAGCCTCCTGGACGCCTACAAAGAAATCCTCGCCAGCAAGTATTCACCCCATGCCACGGTATACCGACATCGTAAGGGGATCCGCGAAGACGAGGTCTTCATGGCCGTGGGCTGTCTCGTCATGGTGGACGCTGCGGCCGGCGGCGTGGCCTATTCTCGCAGCCCGGTGGATCCCCACAACACCCACGTGCACATCACCGCGGCCCTGGGTGCCGCCAAGGGCGTCGTGGACGGCAGTGCGCCCACGGATCAGTACCAGGTGACGCGGGAAGACCCGCCTCGTCTTGCGGTCAGGGACATCGCGGAAAAATCCTGGCGCATCGTCCAAGCAGCCACCGAAGGCGTGCGCAGAGAGGCGGTGGAGGAAAGCGCCCGCACCCGCCCCTGCCTTACCGACTCGCAAGCCATAGAACTCGCCCGCATGGTGCTTTTCCTGGAGGACCATTACGGCACGGCCCAAGATGTGGAATGGGTGCTCACCCCCACCAACGAACTTGTCGTCCTCCAGGCCCGTCCCTTGGAAATCCGGGCCGAGGCGACGCAACCCGATACCGTGTCGCCAGCAGCCATCACGACTCCTGCGCGCATCTGCGGCGGCCAGACCGTAAGTCCCGGAGCGGGATGCGGTCCGGTGCACATCCTCCGCAACAACGTGGACATGCTCACCGTCCCCCAGGGCGCCGTACTGGTGTGTGCGGACGCGCTGCCCAAATGGGCGGCCGTACTCCCCCAGGCCAGCGCCGTGGTGAGCGAGCGCGGCAGCACCGCCGGGCACCTGGGCACCGTGGCACGGGAGTTCCGCATCCCGGCCCTCTTTGGCGTCCCGGAAGCGACGGCCTTACTCGCCCCAGGGGAAATCGTGACGGTCGATGCCTCCACCACCTGCATCTACCCAGGCCGTGTGGAAGCCCTGCTTGCCCAAAAACCCGCCCCGCCGCCTCTGGCAGGCTCTCCCGTGTACCAAACCCTAGAGCGACTGGCCGAGGTCATTTTGCCCCTCACCCTCACCGACCCGGACAGCCCGCGGTTTCGGGCCAAGAACTGCACCACCCTCCACGATATCACCCGTTTTTGTCACGAAAAGGCCGTTACCGAGATGTTCGCCTTTGGTCGGGATCATCCCTTTTCGCCGCGGGCAAGCAAACAGCTCAAAACCGTGGTCCCCATGCAGTGGTGGGTGCTCAACCTCGATGACGGCTTTACCCGAGAGGTCACAGGACGTTATGTGGATCTGGCCTCCATCGCCAGCATCCCCATGCTTGCCCTATGGCGGGGAATCGTGGCCTTTCCCTGGGAAGGGCCACCGAGCCTCGATGGCCGCGGCTTCATGTCCGTCCTTTTCCAAAGCGCCACCAACCCCAACCTGGAGCCCGGGGCCGCCTCCCAATACGCCACCAAGAACTATTTCGTCATCGCCCGGCATTTTTGCTCCATGCAATGCCGCTTCGGCTACCACTTCACGTCCGTGGAGACCATGGCCGGCCCCCGGCCGCGGGAAAACTACATCCGCTTCCAATTCAAAGGCGGGGCTGCCGACGAAACCCGCCGCGCCCGCCGCGCCCGGCTGGTGGCAGAACTCCTCGACGCCTTCCACTTCCAAACCCAGGTGCGCGGCGACAATCTCGCGGCGCGCATGGACGACTGCGAGGCGGCGTTCATCGAAAAGCATTTGGAACTGCTCGGACATCTCATCATGCACACCCGACAGTTGGACATGATCATGGCCCAAGAAGACCTGGTCGCGGCCTACCGCGAGCGACTTCTTGCGCAAATGCGCTGGCTCTACGAACAGCCTTTGCCCACCCCTGTTTCCAGCGCCTAACCCGAAAAACCACCGCACCACACTTGGAGAACCACCATGCACGACGAACACCGTGACGCCCCCCGACAAATCCTGTTGCGCGGGGTCCTCGTAGGCGGCGCCCTGGGGATGATCGCCCGCTGGTTCGGCTATGAGCCGGCCAAGGCCTTTTTCCTGGCCGTCATCTGCGGACTTCTCGCCGCAGGGACCCGCATTGCGCTTTTGCGACGCCGGAAAAAATAACCTTCCTTCCCCTCGGATTCACAAAAGACTTGTTTTTTCCGCCGGGTTGCGGCAACAGTGCGGGCATTCCGTACGCATCAGGAGGCGCCTATGTTTCGAAAGTTCTCCTTTCAGATCAAACTCCAAAGCGTCGTAGGCGTGCTCATGCTGGCCGCCGTAGTCGTATCGTCCTCCATTATCTTCGTACATGTGCGCGACGGGGCCGTGCGCCTCGGCAAGGCCATGTCGCAAAACATGGTAGACCAACTCGCAGGCGCCATCCGCCTCTATACCGAAAGCACCCGCGTCCGCCTCAAGGCCACTTCCGATGCAGCCCAGCTCCTGATTGAACCCAGCGAAGTTGGTCCGGGCTACGATTCCGCTTTTCTCGTGGCAGACCGCATCCGTCTCCAATACGATACGCTCGCCAGTATCTACGCCCGCACCCCATCAGGATTTGTTCTGGTCTCCACCAATCGTGAAGTGCAGGGGAAACGACCTGTGGGGGAAGCCCTTGCCAATGCCCACGCCGCCAAATCCCTTGCCGATGGGCGCCCAGTGGAGGGCGAAGAAGTCATCGACGGCATGCTGCGCCTCGTGGAATACCGCCCCATCTTCTGGGAAGGCCGAGTGGTGGGGGCGCTTCTGACCGCCAAGCGGGTCCTCACCCCAGAACTCGTCCACCTCCTCGAACAAACGAGCATCCAGGGAAAAGGGTATGCTTTGATTATCGATGCCCAAGGCATCCTCGTGCACCATCCCCGCAAGGAGCTTGTGGGCCGCCCTGCGGCAGAATCCATCCCAGCGGCCCCCCAACTCCTTGCTGCGCAAGACGGCATCGTGGAATATAGCTGGGATGGGGAAACGAAGATCGCGGGCAAACGCTCCGTGCCCGCCATTGGTTGGAATATTTTCTTCACCATGACTGCGGCCGAGACCTTGCACGGACTCGATCATGAGATCCTGAGGTCTGCAGGCATGGGTATGGCGGCAGCCGCCCTCCTCGCCTTTGGCACCCTGCTTGTCCTCGTCCCCCTGCTCCTTGCCCCTATCCGGCGCATGGCGGCGGCGGCCAAAGATATCGCCAGCGGCCACTATGACGTGCACATCGATTACAGCGCCCGGGACGCCATCGGCGCCACTGCCGAGGCCATCCACCATATGGCGGCCACTATCAAGGAGCGCATGGGCTTTACCCAAGGAGTGATCGAGTCCATCAAAATACCGAACGTCATCTGTGGTCCCGATGCCACGGTCGTACGCTGCAACCAAGCCATGCTCGACGTTTTAGAAATCCCAGGCGCCCCTGAAGACTGGGAGGGCAAAGACGTCAATCGCCTCATCTTCGGCGATGCGCCCGGAGAGAGCGTTGCCGCGCAGGTGGCCAGGGATCGCCAGGCGCGCTTGGGTGTAGAGCGGACGTTTACCACTCGCACCGGGAAAACCATCCACGTGCGCATCGACTGCACTCCCCTGTTCGATCTCGACGGCAATTTTTTGGGCTCCTCCTCCATCTGGATGGACCTCACGGACATCGTTCGGGCCAAGGAAGCCATCGAGGCGAGCCAAAAGCGGCTGCTGGCCGTGGCAGGACAAGTGGATTCCCTGACCCAGCACATATCGCCACCGCCACCGACGAGCTGGCCGCCCAGGTGGAACAAGTCTCACGCGGAACCGATGTGCAGCGCGACCGTACCGCGGCGACAGCCACAGCCATGGAAGAGATGAACGCCACGGTGCTCGAAGTGGCCAAACACGCAGCCGAAGCCGTGCGCGGCTCGCAAGAGGTGCAGGAGAAAAGCCACGAGGGCAACCAGGCCGTGGAACGGGTTATCGAGGCCATGGCGGCAGTCCGCGAAAGAGCATCGGTCCTCGCCCAAGAGATCAACGCCCTCGGCTCCAAGGCTGCGGACATCCGCTCCATTGTGGACGTCATCGCCGACATCGCCGATCAAACCAATTTGCTTGCCCTCAACGCCGCCATCGAGGCGGCCCGGGCCGGAGACGCGGGCCGAGGCTTTGCCGTGGTGGCCGACGAAGTCCGCAAGCTCGCCGAGCGCACTATGGCGGCCACCGGTCAGGTCACCCAATCCATCGAGGCCATCACCAGCGGAGTTGGCCACACCGTCCACAGCATGGCCCAGGTGTCCCAGGCGGTCGATACCGCCAACCAGCTCGCAGCACAGGCGGGAGAAACCCTCATGGCCATTGCCCGCATCGCCGAATTGGCCATGAGCCAAATCACCTCCATCGCCACGGCTGCCGAAGAACAGTCCGCCACCTCGGAAGAGGTCAACCGCTCGGTGGCGGAGATTTCCACCATCGCCAGTGAAGCAGCCCAGGCCATGACCCAATCCGCGCAGGCCGTGAGCGACCTTGCGCAGCAGGTGGGGGCATTGCGCGAGCTCGTGGCATCCCTCAAGGCATAACCTCAACCCGTGTTCCAAGGAGTTGTCATGAACAAGAGCGATCTCATCCAAGCCCTGGCGGAGCGCGTGGGCATTACCCACGACGAGGCCACCATGACCGTGGAGACCTTTTTCGAGGCCGTCCGCGACGCCATGCTCCGCGGTGACCGTGTGGAACTCCGGGGATTTGGCAGCTTCAAGATCAAACACTACGACGGATACACGGGCCGCAACCCCAAAACCGGCGAACCCGTGGAAGTACGCCCCAAACGCCTGCCCTTCTTCAAGGCGGGCAAAGGGCTGGTGGACGCGGTGAACGACCGATGATGCCTCCGGTCCCCACAGCAGTGCGTCGGGTGGCCGCCATCCATGACCTCTCCGGGTTTGGCGGCGGCTCTTTGGCAGCCGCCATTCCTATTTTATCGTCCATGGGATTCCAGGTTTGTGCCCTCCCCACGGCCCTGCTCTCCACCCATACCGGGGGGTTCACCGGCTTTCATTTTCGGGACCTCACCGATGACATGGCAGCCATCCTCGCCCATTGGCAGGAGTTGAAGCTCCGCTTTGCCGCCATCTACTCAGGATTTCTCGGATCCCCGGAACAAATCCGCATCGTCCAGGAAGCCTGCGCCACGGTGGGCAAAGACGCCCTCATCGTGGTGGATCCTGTGCTCGGAGACAACGGCGCCCTCTATCCTACCATGGACGATGCCATGGTTGCCGGCATGCGCAAGCTCGCTGCCCATGCCCATGTGATTACTCCCAACGTCACCGAGGCCGCACTGCTCCTTGGCGAACCCCTGGACATGGTTTCCGCCCTCCCCACACAGGTCATCAAGGACTGGGCAAGGCGCCTGGCGGCCACAGGTCCGTGCTGGGTGGTACTCACCGGACTTCCCGCCGCGGCCCCGGATCGCACCCAAACCGTGGCCTACGACCGCCGCACGGACAAATTCTGGCGCGTGGAATGTGACTACGTGCCCGCAAGCTACCCAGGCACCGGAGACATGTTCGCCAGCGTGCTCACCGGCGCCCTGCTCCAGGGCGATTCACTCCCCATTGCCCTGGACCGGGCAGTGCACTTCGTGGCCCTGGCCATTCGCGCCACTTTCGGGCATGGTGCCCCGGAGCGCGAAGGGGTGCTCCTTGAGCGCGTGCTCCCGAGCCTCGCCGCTCCGGTAAGCTTGAGCAGCTATCAGCTCCTCTAAGCCCCATCCACTGCCCGCTTGGCATCGCCCAAAAACAGCGATACGCACCGCACTTGCTGCCGGAACGCCACACGAACCTTAAGAACAACCATCATGCGGAATCTCCTCTCCCGCCTCGGCGCGGGAACCATATCTCTCGTGGAGCATCTGGGCCGCTACGCGCTTTTTTGCCTCCACGCCCTCCTGCAACCGTTGCGGCCACGGCGGCTGTGGGGAAAGACCATCGCCCAAATAGCGTTCATCGGCGCGGGATCCTTGGGGATCGTCGCCCTGGTGGCGCTTTTTACCGGCATGGTCCTTGGACTCCAAGGCTACTACACCCTCATCAAATTCAGCGCTGAAGGGGCCCTGGGCACGGTGGTGGCGCTGTCTTTGGTACGGGAACTCGGGCCGGTGCTCACCGCCATCATGGTGGTGGCGCGGGCAGGCTCCAGTACCGCTGCGGAGCTGGGCATCATGCGTATTTCAGAACAGATCGACGCCCTGGAGACCATGGATATCGATCCCGTGCGTCATTTGGTCACCCCCCGCCTGGTGGCGGCCCTCGTCGCCTTTCCCCTGCTCACCGCGGTCTTCGACGTGGTGGGCATCTTCGGCGGCTACCTGGCGGCGCACCTGCTTTCCTCCCGGGCAGGCATCTACTTCAGCAAGATCCAATCCACTTTGGTGCTCTCCGACATCTCCGGCGGATTCATCAAGGCGGTGGTCTTTGGCTTTCTGGTCATGAGCGTCTGCTGCTATTGCGGTTTTCATACCCATCTGCGCCGGGACAGCGCCGGGGCCCGGGGAGTGAGCGCATCCACCACCTCGGCGGTGGTGCAGTCGTGCGTGTACGTGCTTATGGCGGACTACGCCATCACCTCTTTCCTCATGTAGTGTGCGCCATGGCAGAGCCTCTCATCCGCTTCGAAAACGTTCGCAAGGCCTTTGGCGAAAAAGTCGTCCTGGATGGCGTGAGCCTCGACATCCCGCAAAACGCCATCACCGCCATCATCGGCAAAAGCGGCACCGGCAAGAGCGTGCTCGTCAAACACGCCATCGGCCTCCTCAAACCGGACGCCGGGGAAATCTTCTTTCAGGGGCAACCCTACAGCCGCATGTCCCGCGCCCAATTGGGGGAGGTCAAGCGACGGCTGAGCTACATGTTCCAAAACAACGCGCTGTTCGACTCCCTCTCCGTATTCGAAAACATCGAGCTGCCCCTGCGCGAGCGCGGCGAAGGCACTCCCAAGGAACGCGCCGCCCGCGTGCTCGAGGTGTGCGAGCAACTGGACATCGCTTCTGCCATAGACCAATACCCCAAGGCCCTGTCCGGAGGCATGCAAAAACGTGTAGCCCTGGCCCGGGCCCTGGTCACCCGGCCCGAAGTCATCTTCTTCGACGAACCCACCACCGGCCTGGACCCGCTGCGCAAGAACACGGTGCTCACCATGATCGCCCAGTACCATGCCCGCTTGGGCTTTACGGCGGTCATCATCACCCACGACGTGCCGGACATCTTTTTCGTGGCCCAAGCGGTGCGCATCCTGGATGGCGGCCATGTGATCTTTGCCGGCACGCCCTTGGAGCTCGAGGCCCAGGCGCAGCCGTCCTTGCGCCCCTACTTGGACGGCCAAGGCATCCTCACGGAGGAGCTGACGGGCCTGGGCAACCGCCCCGCTTTCATAGCGCAAACTCAGGAGGTCCAAGAACAGCCGGACATGTGGCTCGTGACCATACGTCTCCACGGCCTACGGGAAATACGCGATTACCGCGGCCAAGTGGCAGCCTTCAGCTGCCTGCAGGAAGCGGCGCACGCCCTGCAGAAAAGCCCCTTGGGCAAGCGCGGTGTCTTTCGGGTCGGCCCCGAGAGCCTCGCCTGCCTGACGCATGCGCCCCGCGCCACCGAAGAGGACCTTGTCCGCCAGGTAGCCTTGATCTTGGGGGCGTGCCCAACAGCCTCCACCCTGGGGACCTTGTCCGGTCGACGCCGGCTAACCTTCGTGGCCGCAGCCGCCCCCCTTCGCGCCGACACGCACCCCTTGGTGCAAATCCATAACGCCCTGACCACAGCCCGAGGCATATCGTCATGAAAACATCTACGCTATATACCGTTGTCGGTGTCTTCGTCCTGCTGGGACTCCTCGCCGCCGGGTACCTCACCCTTACTTTGGGCAACACCACCCTTTTTGCCCGCGGGGTGTACACCATTTCCGCCCATTTCGGCTCCGTGAGCGGGCTGCGCGTAGGCAGCACCGTGGAGATCTCCGGCGTGCCGGTGGGAAAAGTCGCGGACATCCAACTCGATCAGGAGCAGTTCTACCAAGCCCGCGTCGTCATGCAGATCCACAACGCCATCCGCATCCCCACGGATTCTTCCGCCGCCATCAAGACCAGCGGGCTCATCGGCGACAAGTATGTGCAGATCATCCCGGGAGCGGATGAAAAAAATCTTTCGGACGGTGGATCCATCCTGGACACTAAGTCCGCTCTGGACATCGAAGAAATGGTCTCCAAGTATGTATTTGGGAGCGTAAAACAATGAGAAACCGCGCCCCTGCTGCGCTCTTCGTACTCGCTGCGTGGCTCATGCCTGCTTGCGTATGGCCTGAAACCTCTCCGCTTGCCTTTGTGCGGGAAAACGTGGGCCACGTCGTCGCGGTGCTGGAAAATCCCGATCTCCGGGGAGAAGAACGCCGCAGCCAACGCTATGCGGAACTTTCCCGTATTACGGATGCTTTTTTCAATGCCACGGAACTGGCGCGTCGCGCCCTCGGACAACGCTGGCGTATGTTCTCAGGAGCTGAACAGCAGGAGTTCACCCAGCTTTTTCTTGAGCTCATCAAGCAGACCTATCTCGGTAAGCTCGATGCCTACAACAATAATGGCATCACTTACGACCAGGAAATATTCCAATCACCGACCCAAGCAGAAGTCCTGCTGACCGTCGCCACGGATAAAGGCCCACTTCGAGTGGAAATCGCGCTCATCCGAGATGCAAACGGCTGGCGGGCCTTTGACGTGACCGTGGAAAACATCAGTCTGGTTCGGAACTTCCGCACCCAATTTCAAAGCATCCTGCAGTCGCATCCCCCCCAATATCTCATCCGTATTCTCAAGGAGAAAGTCCATGGCTCGGCTCAGTAAGCTCATCGTGATGCTCCTCGTGACCCTGATGCTTGGGGCGTGTGCCCCCAAACACGCCCCTGCCCCGGACAGTGCGCTCCAAGAAGAGCAGCCCATCCCGGATCCTCTGGAACCTTTCAACCGGGCCATGTTCCGCTTCAACGATTGGTTCATCACCGACGTCTTCGGCCCGGTGCGCACGGTGTACGTGGGTGTCTTCCCGCAAGACGTCCGCAACGGCTTCGGTAACTTCTACCGCAACCTCGCGACGCCGGTGCGCGTGGCCAACGATATCCTCCAGCTCAAGGTGGACAAGGCCGTTGCCGAAGTGGTGCGCGTTGTCCTCAACACCACCTTTGGTACCCTGGGGCTCTTCGACGTGACCCGCAACATCGCCTGGCTCAACCCCTCCCCGGAAGACTTCGGGCAGACCTTGGGACACGCCGGCGCAGGGTGCGGTGCGTACCTGGTCCTGCCCTTCCTCGGGCCCACGAGTATCCGTGATGCCATAGGGCAGGTTGCGGACAGCGTCGCCCATCCCTTCTTCTGGGCCCAACCTCTGGCGGACGCCGCCCTACCCATGCGCATCCATGACCGCGCCAATGCCTTGTCCCAGTACTTCGACGAGTACCAGCAGGCCAAGGCCGACGCCTTTGACCCGTACATCAGCTTCAAAGACATCTACACCCAGCACCGGGATGCTTTGGTGCGCCAGTAGTACTGCACGGCGCCCCTTTCCGGGGCGCCTCGTTTACCACGGCTGACTCTGCAAATCCAAAGTCACTCGAAAGGAGTGGCGGATTTCTCGCTGGACCGCGCGGTGGAAACGCACCGCCGGATAGCCGAGCAGCATGACGTACATGACATGGTCTTCGGGGATGCCCAGGCTTCGCGCCACATGGGGCACCACCGCCTGGATGGCCCAGGTGGCAAAGCCACACCATAATGTCCCAAGCCCCAAGCTTTGGGCCAAAAGTTCCAACTGGGCGAGGGCGATGTACACATCCGCCTCGGGTGAAGGCCCACCCTTGGGACTCGAAGCAATGATCATGTGCGGAGCCTTACGAAACACGAGATCCTGGCCCTCGGCAAAACGCCGCGCCAAGGCAGCAAAAAAGCCCAGGCCCTCCGGCAAGGTGCCGTCTGCTGCAGCCCGGGCGACGCCCTCCATGACCGTATGGCGCAAGCGCTCCATCACCGAGGCATCGTCCACCACCGTAAAACGCGTGGCGCGAACGTTTTTCCCAGTGGGCGCATAGGCCAGGGCCTCCACGAGACGCTGAAAAAGCGCCGGCTCCACCGGTTTTTGGGCAAAACGCCGGCAGGAGCGACGCTGCCGAAGGAGCCGATCCATGGCCTCAGGGGCGGGCATCTCCCCCAAAGGGGCACAGGCATCCGGCTGCACTCCTGCCATGGAAAACGCCCCTACCGGACACACCGCCAGACAATGCTGACATTGGAGGCACGCCTTCTCCCGGTGGGGCAAAATCCCGGCCACGCCATCGCGCAGCTCGATGATCCCCACGGGACACTCGGTGACGCACTCTCCACACCCCACACACCGGTCTTCATCTACCTGCCATTGCAGCATCTGGTTCTCCTCTTCCCTTGGCAGAACGCCCTGTTTTGCATAGCAAAGATGCATCTAACGTTTCGGCCTCGGAGGAATCATGGTTTGGCGATATTTCGCGACGCTTCTCGTATGCCTCATGCCTCTTTCCGCCAGCGCCGCCCTTTCTGTGGTGGTCCCGGTGGCGCCGCTGGCGGAGATCGTCCAAGCAGTGGGCGGCAGTCACGTGTCCATAACGATCCTCGTGCCCCCTGGCGCCTCGCTGCATACCTACGAGCCCAAGCCCATGCAAATGGCCGCCGTGGCCCAGGCTCGGCTCTACTGTAGCGTCGGCGACGTCTTCGACGCCGTGTGGGTGCCGCGCTTTCGCAGCGCCAACCCCCAAATAGCTGTGCTCGAACTCTGGTCCGGCATCGAGCGAATCCCCATGACCGCCCATCACGATGACCACGCAGAAGATCACGACCACCACGACGACGCCCATCCGGGAGGCATGCCCGATCCGCATATCTGGCTCGACCCCATGCTCGTGGCACGCATGAGCGAAAAAGTTCGCGACGCCCTCTCGACCCTGGACCCGGAGCATGCCGGGGAGTTCCGTCACAACCAGCACGCATACCAGCAGCGCCTCATCCAGGTGGACGCGTCCATTCGTACACTCCTCGCCCCCATCCCGGAAGACCGCCGCGCCTTTCTGGTGTTCCATCCCGCATGGGGGTACTTCGCCCGCGCCTACGGGCTGCGACAGATCCCCATCGAGGTCCACGGCAAAGAGCCGAGCCCCCGACAGCTTGCGGCCACGGTGCGCACGGCTCGCGCCACGGGCGCCCAAGTGATTTTCGTCCAGCCGCAGATTTCCACCAAGGCTGCTCAAAGTGTGGCCCGGGAAATTGGGGCCACCATCGCCACTCTCGACCCCCTCGCCCCGGACCTCTCCGCCAATCTCGAGCGCGCCGCCCGCGCCATCGCCGAGGCCTTGCACTGATGCCTGGAAACGCACCTTGCCAGAGGCGGGGGAAATCACTAGGCGAGCGCCCATGACTTCTGCCGCCCCCACCGTTGCGCTCCGCCACGTCACCTTTGCCTACGGCACAGAACCGGTGTTGGAAGACATCGACTTCACCGTCATGGCCGGCGACTATGTAGCGGTGGTGGGCCCCAATGGCGGGGGCAAAACCACGTTGATCAAGCTCATCCTTGGGGTGCTCTCCCCCCAGAAAGGCACGATTCAGGTCTGCGGCGAAAGTCCCCGCAAGCGGCAGACAAGCATCGGCTACGTCCCCCAGCACGCTGCCTTTCAGCCCCATTTTCCCATCACGGTGCTGGAAACCGTGCTCATGGGCCTTCCCCGTGAAGGCCGCCGCACCCCCGGTTACCGGGCAGAAGACAAAGACCGGGCCATGACGGCCCTCAAGCAGGTGGGCATGGAACGCGAGGCCCGCAAACGCTTCGACGCCCTCTCTGGAGGGCAAAAACAGCGCACCCTGGTGGCCCGGGCCCTCGTGGCCGCCCCCAAGCTGGTGCTCTGTGATGAACCCACGGCCAATGTCGATCCGCACGGCAAGGTGTGTCTTTTCGACCTCTTTGCCAGTCTTGTGCCTCGGCACACGGTGATCGTGGTGAGCCACGATCTCGTGGCCACGGCCAGTAGTGTCACGAGCGTTGCCGTGGTCAATCGCCGCATCATCCAGCGTCGTCGCCTCGACGCGGCCATGCTTACCCTGATGTATGGAGAGCACGGGGCCAGTTGCCCGATCTCCGAGTATCTCCAGGGCTTGCCCCAATCCCACCCTCACCGACCATGACGGCGCTGCTCCATCTCCAATTCTTCCAATACGCCCTCGCAGCCGCCCTTCTGGCAAGTATCGCCTGCGGCATGGTGGGCACCTTGATCACCGTCAATCGCCGCACGTTTCTGGCCGGCGCCGTATCCCACGCTGCCTACGGCGGGGTGGGACTGGCCATCTTTCTCGGCATGCCCGTGCTGCCAGTGACCCTCGTCTTCACCGTCGCCGCCGCGCTCCTCATGGCCGTGATCGTGCGCCGCCTCCCAGCCCGAGCCGACAGCCTCATCGGCGTACTCTGGGCGGCCGGGATGTCGGCAGGGATTTTACTGGTCGATTTTTCCGAAGGCTACAACGCGGACCTGATGAGCTACCTCTTTGGGAGCATCCTGGCGGTGTCCATGCGAGACCTGATCATCATGGCGGCCGCAGACCTCTTGATGGCGGCCATAATCTTCTTCTGGTACAAGGACTTTTTGGCCATGTCCTTCGATACCGAGTTCGCCCGCGCCCTCGGCGTCCCGGTGGAGCGCATGCACGACCTCCTGCAGATCCTCATCGCCGTGGCCGTGGTGCTGCTCATCCAATTGGTGGGACTCGTGCTCGTCATGGCGCTTTTCACCATCCCGCCCATGGTGGCCGAAACCCATACCCGCTCGTTGGGACAGACCATGATCCTCGCCACCCTCATCTGCGTGGGAGTGACTCTCAGCGGGCTGGCCCTGGCTGTCGCCGCCAACCTCACGTCTGGAGCCGCCATCGTGGCCGTGGCCGTGGCGGTTTGTATGCTGAACGCCGTGCTCACCCGGAGACGTCCACGGAACTCCCCCCTTGCATAAGGAGCATCGTTATGCGCGCGTTTTTTCTCGGATTCCTCCTGCTGTGCACGGCCTGCGCCACGCTCACACCGGAAAAGCCCCGCCAATCAGCAATCCAGAACGAGCCCCCCTCCGCCCCAACGCCCGCCGGCCCCACGGAAGCCGCCACGTCGCCCGACACCCCTTGCCTACCCTGTGCCCAGGCGCACGAAGCGGCCAGCAACGCAGCCTGCTTTCACCTCGTCCCTGGCGCCCCGGCCCAAAAAGACAAAAAAGGAAAGACCATCCGTCCTGGTCGGATGTGCCAACCGCAAAGCCTCATCTACGCCCGCTGCCGCTCGGGTATCGTGACCTGTAAGCTCGGCAACACCAGCCCGGAAGGGTGGTTCGCCTGCGCCCAAAAAGCGGGGAACACCACCTCAACCCCTCAGGCAGGCGCGGTGATGGTGCTGGCGGCCAATGCCAAGCGCAAGATGTTTACCGGCCACCCCGTGTACGTGGAAAAGGTCTGCCGGGAAACGGACGGCACCTGGACACTCACCATCAGCCATACCAACTACGACCGGCAATGCCACTTGGACCAGAATGCCCTCGTCCGCTTCGATCCCAGGACCATGACGGCGACATTCCGCAGCGGCCCATGGGCACCGTGGGCCAAAGGCCTGCGCGTCTTGGGATTCATTGTCCGCTAGCGCGATGGCGGACGATCCAGGAGACTTTGCACCGTCCGCACCAGCTCGTCCACATCCGAACTCTTGACCACATACGCATCTGCGGCGATGGATTTGAGGTCGTGCCGGAAGTAATCGTAGGCGGTGCACAACACCACCGGCAGATGGGGATGCCGGGTGCGGATCCTTTGCAGAAGATCCAAGCCACTCGCCCCTTCTCCCAAGCGAATGTCCAAGACCACAAGATCTGGCGCGAGGCGATCTAAAACGGCGTCCACATCTTCCGACGTGCCGTCAAACGCCTCGGCCACCAACCCCAAACGACGAAACTCCTCCGTGTAGAGCAGTCGGATGAGGGGTTCGTCATCAATCACGAGTACGGTGGGCATAAGGCACCTCCTGCGCAATCCCTCTACCATACGAGACTTCCGGACCCAAGCAAAAAACAACCATATTCAAGGGAGAATACGACGATGATCACCGTCCATCTCGAACCCGAAGGTGGCACCCTCACCTTCCCCCGCATCACTACGGTGCTGCAATTGCTTCATAAAACCGGCCGCAAACCCGGCCGGGCCATCGTTATTCGAGGAACGGAGCTGCTCACTCCAGACCGGCGCCTGGCCGCCGGCGACACCATCATCCTGCGCGACGTGGGATCCCGGGGGTAAACCGATGAAATGTACGCGTTGTCGTGAACTCGCCGCCGTGGCCCTGCCGAGTCACCACTCGGCCTTTTGTCCGGAGTGTTTCCTCCTCTTTTGCCGCCGCATGGTGGAACGCGCCATCCACGACCATGCCATGTGCACCCCGGAAGACCGCATCCTCGTGGCCCTTTCCGGCGGCAAGGACTCCCTGTCCCTGGCCTGGCTGCTGCGCGAGCTCGGCTACCAGGTGACCGGCCTGCACATCGACCTGGGGATTCCAGGATCCTCTGCCGTGGCCCGCCGCATCACGGAAAATTTCTGTGCTCGCCATGGCATCGCACTCCATGTGCTCGAGATGGAAGCCATGGGCCTCGGCATGGCCCAGGTACGCCAACGGGTCAAACGCCCCATCTGCTCGGTATGCGGTCAAACCAAACGCTATTTCTTCAACCGTTTTGCCCTGGAAAACGGTTTTTCCGTGCTCGCCACGGGGCACAATCTCGATGACGAGACCTCGCGCCTCCTGGCCAATGTCCTGCGTTGGGATGCCGACTTTCTGGCCGATCAAGGACCGGTGCTGTCCGCGCAGGAAGGCTTTGTCCGCAAAATCAAACCGCTCTACCGCCTGACGGAATTCGAGACCGCCAACCTGAGCTTCCTTCTCGGCATCGAGACCGCCTCGGCCCCGTGCCCCTACAGCGCCAAGGCCACCTTTCCGGTGTACAAGCACCTCCTCGCCGATTTGGAAGACCGCCAGCCGGGCCGCAAACTCCAATTCTACGAAGGCTTCCTCAAACACGGCCGCAAGCACTTCGCCTCCCACAGCACCCCCGACCTTACCCCCTGCGTCCGCTGCGGCTCCCCGACCTCCACGGAGCTCTGCGGGGTGTGCCGGCTCAAGGCAATGATGACGAGCGAGGCCGATCTCCCGGAGGCAAGGGATAACGTCCTTGACAGCGGCCAACAAGCCTGACTAACGAGTCATCTTTCCTTGCTCGCCCCCCATGGGAGCGGGCTATAACCCACAAGGAGGACAATCATGACAAGGTACGAGCAGCTGCTCCTTTTCAGCCCGGAATTGGGCTCCGAGGAGCGCCAGGCCGTGCTGGACCGCCTGGGCGCCGTCATCGAGCGCGAAGGTGGACAGATCCTGACGGTGGATGATTGGGGCATGAAGGATACTGCCTATCCGGTGCGCAAGTTCACCCGCGGCCATTACGTGCGCTTGGAAATGGCCATGCCGGGCGCGGCGGTGGCCGAATTGGAGCGCAACGTGCGTATCAGCGAAGGAATCCTCAAGTTCATCACCGTGCGTCTGGCCGACGCCGCCCAGCAGGAGGCCTAATCCATGTCCCAGCCCAAAAGAAAGTTTACTCCGCGCAAAAAGTTCTGCCGTTTCTGCGACAACCCTGAACTCCCCTTGAACTACAAAAATCCGGACGTACTTGCGGATTTCATCACCGAGCGCGGCAAGATCATTGCCAGCCGCGTCACCGGGACCTGCGCCAAACATCAGCGCGCTCTGACCCGGGAAATCAAGCGGGCTCGCCAGATGGCACTTCTCTACTACACCGCCACCCACAGCACCGACGTGCTCAAAAAGTCCAAAATCTAGGAGGCTGCCATGATGAAAGTCATTCTGCGCGCCGATGTGGACAACTTGGGCCGTCTGGGAGACATCGTCACCGTCAAGCCCGGCTACGGCCGCAACTACCTGTTGCCTCAAGGACTGGCTTCTTTGGCCACTCCTTCCAACCTCAAGGTCTTCGAACAGGAACGCAAAAAGCTGGAAGCCAAGAACAACGCCCTGCGTGCTGCGGCACAGGAGCTGGCGGACAAGCTGGCCGCTGCCCAGGTGCGCATCGAAGTGCGTGTGGGCGAGAACGACAAGCTCTACGGCTCCGTGACCAGCACCCAGATTGCCGAAGCCTTGGCCGCCCAAGGGATCGAGCTGGATCGCCGCAAGATCCTCTTGGCGGAGCCCATCCGCTCCCTGGGCGTGTACACCGTGGAAGTGAAACTCCACCCCGAGGTGGTCGCCACGCTGCAGGTGGAAATCGCCAAGCCGGGTCAGCCTGCCGCGCAAGAGCCCGCTGCCGATGCCCCCGCGGAAGACATCGAGTAATCCCCGTCGCTCTGAGGACGCCGTGCACGCGGCGTCTTCGGAGCTTTTGCGCAAAGTCCCCCCGCACAACCTGGAGGCCGAACAGGCCGTGTTGGGCGGGATTTTTTTGCACAACGAACTGTTCCACCAACTCGTCGACATCATCTCTGCCGACGATTTCTACTCCCCCGCCCATCGCACCATCTACGCCGCCTGCGAGGAACTCTACCGCCGCGGGCAACCCATGGACCTGGTGACCGTCGCCGAGCACCTCGCCTCCCATGGCCAATTGGATGCCGTGGGCGGCTCCGTATACTTGGCCTCGCTCACCAACGCCGTGGCCTCCGGGGCCAACGCCGTCTTTCATGCAGGGATCGTCCGGGACAAGGCGGTGCGACGCCGGCTCATCCAAACCGCAGCGGAAGTGCTTACTTCCTGCTTCGAGAACGCCGAAGACACCGAACACCTTCTCGACGACGCCGAACAGCGCATCTTTGCCGTGGCCGAGGCCAAAAGCCGGCCCAGCTTCATCTCCAGCAAAGACCTCATCACCCGCGTCTTCGAACAGCTCGAAACCCGCGCCGGCCAAGGGGATCTCATCACCGGGGTGCCCACCGGCTACTTGGATTTCGACCGCATGACCGCAGGTCTTCAGCGCTCGGACCTGATCATCGTGGCAGCCCGGCCGTCCATGGGCAAGACGGCGCTCGCCCTCAACATGGGCATGCGCGCCGCGGTGCACCACGGGGTGCCGGTGGCCATCTTCTCTCTGGAGATGTCCATGGAGCAGCTCATGATGCGTATGCTCGGCTGCCACGCCCGCGTGGACTTGTCCCGTCTGCGCACCGGCTTTCTCAACGATGAAGACTGGGCCCGCCTCTACCAAGCGGCAGACGAGCTCTCCCACGCCCCCATCTTCATCGACGACACCCCGGCCCTGTCCACTATGGAGATCCGCGCCCGCTGCCGTCGGCTCAAGGCGGAAAAAAACATCGGCCTGGTGATCGTGGATTACCTGCAGCTCATGCGCTCCAGCCGCTCCCAAGACTCCCGCGAGCAGGAGATCTCCGACATCTCCCGCAGCCTCAAGGCCTTGGCCAAAGAATTGGACATCCCGGTGGTGGCCCTGGCCCAGCTCAACCGCAAAGTGGAAGAACGCTCGGATAAACGCCCCGTGCTCTCGGACCTCCGCGAATCCGGCGCCATCGAACAGGACGCCGACGTCATCGTCTTCATCTACCGGGATGCGGCCTACAACAAGGCTGAAGACAACCCCAACAAGAATATCGCCGAGATCATCATCGGCAAGCAGCGCAACGGCCCTGTGGGGAGCCTGCGTCTTGCCTACTTTGGTCAGTATACGGCATTCGAAAACCTCACCGATGCGGGGATCCCATCGGAGCACGGCCTCTAACCCCAACCTGCCGAGGACGCCATGCACCACGCCTTCTGCCCTGAAGAATTCTGGTCCCAGGATACGCTGCGCGCCGTCCAATCCGCTCGCCTGCAATCGATTATCGAGGCATCCGCCCGCTCCCCCTTCTATGGCCAGCGTTTTGCCCAGCTCGGCATCGCCCCTGGAGACATCCGCAGCGTCGACGACATCCGGCACCTTCCCTTCACCACCAAAGACGACCTCCGGGCCGCCTATCCGGACAAGATGCTCACCCTGCCGCTACGCCAGATGGCGCGGTTGCACGCCTCTTCCGGCACCACCGGCGCGGCCACCGTGGTGTACTATACCCACAACGACCTGGCGGCCTGGGCCGATTTAGTGGCCCGCTGCATGCACATGACCGGCATCCGCGCGGACGACACCTTCCAGAACATCGCCGGCTACGGACTCTTCACCGGCGGCCTTGGATTTCACTACGGCGCCGAGCGCCTGGGCTGTCTCACCATCCCTGCCGGGGCGGGGAATTCCAAGCGCCAGCTGAAGCTCCTGGAAGACTTCCGGGTCACAGCGGTCCATATCATCCCCTCCTACGCCCTGCATCTGGCCTCGATGATGGAGGAAATGGATTTCGACCCCCAGCGCCTTGCCCTGCGCATCGCCCTCATCGGCGCAGAGCCCCACACCGAGGCCATGCGCCGCCGCATCGAATCCTTCTTCGGGGTGCGCGCCTACAACTCCTACGGCCTTTCGGAAATGAATGGTCCGGGGGTGGCCTTCGAATGCCCGGAGCAAAACGGCATGCACCTGTGGGAAGACGCCTACATCGCGGAGATCATCGATCCTGCCACCGGAGATCCAGTGCCGGAAGGCCAGGTGGGCGAGCTGGTGCTCACCACCCTCACCCGGGAAGGGATGCCCCTTATCCGCTACCGCACCCGGGACCTCACCCGGTTTCTGCCCGGCCAGTGCCCCTGCGGCCGGGCCCATCGCCGCATCGACCGTATCAGCGGCAGGGCCGACGACATGATCATCCTCAAGGGGGTCAACATCTACCCCATGCAGGTGGAAAGCGTGCTCATGAGTATTCCCGAGGTGGGGCAAAACTACCTCATCGTCCTCGAGCGCGAAGGATTTCTCGATCAGATGCGGGTCAAGGTGGAGATCAAGGACGAATTCTTCGTGGAAGACATGCGGGTACTCAAGGCCCTGCAGCAGCGCATCGCCGCCAAATTGCGGGACGAGATCCTCATCACCCCGCGGGTGGACCTGGTGGAGAGCAACTCCCTGCCCAAGAGCGAAGGCAAGGCAGTGCGGGTACAAGACCTCCGGCCCAAGGAGTAGCCTCTCTTCGATCCTCCACGGATACGCGGGAGCGCTTCAGTCGTGCTGCGGCGCTTCCGCTGTGTTTCCAATGTGACACACGTGTTTGTCCGCCCCCCGAAAGGCCGATTCCAGCACCGAATCCGCAACCTCGCGCTGCTCTCGGTAAATGCGCTGGCACATTTCTTTGACCGCCCTCCGAGCCACTTCCTCGGCAGGAGGCTGTGGCCACGGCAAAAGCCCGAGAGAGACCGGGTCCACCAACGGCAAGGCAAGGGAGGCGTCCAGAGAGCACAACTCCGCCCCACAGCCCAAAATGGCGGCCTTGTCCTGGGCAGCGGGGTCCAGACGCCGTGCGAACTCCAGACTCTCCGAGGGGCGATAGGCGGCGTTGATGTGCTCGATACGGGCGTTGAGCTCGGCACACAGCGAGAGCGCCTGCTGGTATCCCGGGGTATGGAGCACGCGGCCCGGGAGGCTTGGATCCGGATACGGCCGGCCATGATGGTATTCCTCAAGGGTATCGGCCCAGTGTTCGTACACCGCCCAGACGATTTTGCAGTAGAGCCCCTGACGGGTGAAGCTGTGGGGGCGGGGAAACTGCACCAAGCACGCCTGGACCTCGTAGAGACGCGCTTCGGGCAGACGAACGCCCAAGCGCTCAAGCAACGCACGGGTGTTGGCTTCCCCCCCCAGGACGCAATTCAAGGCCGCAGTCCACGTCTCGAGCTTTTGGGAGATGCGATGCACCTTCTGCGCCCAGTCCATGAGCAGCGCGCGGTCACGCTCCACCGCCTTGCGGGCCCCGAAAAAGGTATCCGCAGCCTGGCGGAGGCTTTCATAGCGCAGCCCTTCGGCCCACTCCTCCATGCGTCCCATGCACCCTCCATGGTGTCCGGCCTTGCTTGCCCTGCGCCGAGGGTGGCATGATCAACCGCGGCGCGGGGGGGTCTCCGCCTCCTCTCTGATGGTGCGATGTGGCATGAACACCGCACGACGGAAACGGTAATGGAGCAACCGTCTCTCGTGTGAGAGAGCTCCAGGAGCACATCATGCCAACTTACCCAACTGCTTCTTTGATCTCAACGCTCGTGCTGGCGGCCATTGTACTTGTTTCCTGTTCGGGAAACGTCCCCGCAAGCCTGGGCGTTTCTGACGCAAAACTGGCACCCTGCCCAGCATCACCGAACTGCGTGTCCAGTGATGCGCAGGACCATGAACATCGGATTACCCCACTGTACACCATCGGTCCCCCCGAGGACGCCTGGATGGCCGCCAGAAATTGGGTGGCAAATCTCCCGCGTACCCGCATTGTGACGGAAAGAGCGGATTATCTGCACGCCGAGTGCCGAAGTGCGCTGTTCGGTTTTGTGGACGATCTTGAGCTCAATCTGCGGCCTTCGGAAAGGATCATTGCGGTGCGCTCCGCCGCCCGTTTGGGGTATTCAGACTTCGGCGTCAACCGTCGTCGGGTTGAAGCGCTGCGGGCCGCCCTCATCCGCCAAGGAGTGGGGAAATAACCTGCCCCTCTCTGCGCCGCTGTAAAGCGAGGCAAAAGCCCTCCCTGATGATTGACACCCCCAAAGCCTTGCCGCTATGGGCCTTTCCCTCACGGGGCGTAGCGCAGTTTGGTAGCGCATCGGTTTTGGGAACCGAGGGCCGCTGGTTCGAGTCCAGTCGCCCCGACCACGACAAAACGGGCCATGGAAAACTCCAGGCCCTTTTTTCGGTCCTTGATCGGCCTCTCCGGCACCAACCCGTCTTCCAACACTTTGTCCCGCCCCTTGCCACAGCCCAGCCGCCACACTAGTGGCCTGGCATGCGCCGTCTTCTTTCCCTCCTTTTCTGCCTCCTGCTCATACCTGCCGCAGCCCAGGCGCTCACACTGCGCATCAGCGGAGCGCCCGCCGAGGTGGAGACAGCCTTCCGTCAGGAGAGCCAATTCCTCGACCCGGATCTCTCCCAGGACGTCCCTGGCCTGCAGCAGGAACTCCGCCTCCAGCGCGATACCACCACCTTGGAAGAGATTCTCCAGAGTTTCGGCTACTTCCAGGCCAAGATAGCAAACACCCTCAACGCCACCGACGTCTCCTTCACGGTCACTGCCGGCCCTCGCTTCACCTTTGCCCAGCCCTCCCTGGAGGCCCCAGAGCTCCCTGCAGAACTTCACGCCCAATTGACCGAGCGCCTCGGGCCCGTATCTGCGCCCCATCCCTATTTCGCCGGCACCGTCCTCGATACCGAGGCCGCCCTGCTCGCGCTCCTTCGCCAAAACGGATACCCACGCCCCACGGCCAAACGCCGCGTGGTCGCCCACCACGCCACGCGTACCGTCACCGTGGCCTGGAAGCTCGACCCCGGCGCCCCGCGCGTCTTCGGAAACGCCACCGTGGACATCCCCCCGGCCCTCGATCCCGCCTACGTCGAACGCCGCCTCAAGTGGCAGGTCGGCACCCCCTATGACGTGCGCGCGGTGGACGCCACCCGCATCCGGTTGCTGCGCACCGGGCTCTTTTCCGCACTCCAGGTGGAAGAAGACGATACCACTCCAGGAGAGGCGCTGCCCATGCGCATCCGCGGGCAACTGGCCCCGCCGCGCACGGTCCGCGCCGGGCTCTGGTACTTCACCGACGGCGGCCCCGGCGTGGAAGGCGGGTGGGAGCACCGCAATTTTTTGGGCGCAGGCGAGCGTTTCACCACGGACCTCACCCTGTCCCAAGACCGCTCCCAATGGGAAACCCAGCTCGTCTTTCCGGATGCAGTCGGCGTAGACCGACGTTTGGTGCTCTCCGGCAAGGCCCTGGATGAAACCACCAAGGCCTACCGCACCCGAAGCATCACCGTGGGGGGGCTGCTCAACATGGACCTGGACAGCCGCCTGGGGGTGGAAGGAGGGCTCCGCTATCGCTTGAGCCGCGTGGACGGCACCACCCGCGAGACCCACAATCTCCTTTCCACGCCCATGCAGGTGAGTTTTTCCAACGTCACGGACCTTCTGGACCCCCGCCAGGGTGTACGCCTCACCTTTCAAGTGGAGCCCTTCACCTCCCTTCAGGACGCAAGCCGATCTTTCCTCCTGACCTCGGTATCGGGGCGCGCGTACCTTCCCTTGGGGCCGCGCCTGACCCTGGCGCTGCGCGGCCGCAGCGCCGCCATCACCGGCGTGGGCAGAGACCGCGTGCCCCAAGATGTCCGCCTCTACGCCGGCGGGCCGCAGTCCATTCGGGGTTTTGCCTACCAAAGCGCCGGGCCCTTGGACGCCGACGACGCCCCCGAAGGCGGACTCACGGCGGTAGACGGGTCTGCGGAACTGCGCTGGTGGGTCACCGACACCTGGGGGATCGCCGCCTTTGTGGACGGCGGCGGCGCCTTTGCCCAGCACACCCCCAATCGCCTGGGCGACCTCTTTTGGGGGGCAGGGCTTGGTCTGCGCTACGCAACTCCCATCGGCCCGCTGCTCCTGGATGCCGCCGTGCCTGTGGCGGGAAGACGCGACAGCGACGCCCCATTCCAAATCTACATCAGCTTCGGACAGGCCTTTTGATGACCCGCCGCCACCTCGCCATCACGAGCAGCATCATTCTTGCCGTCCTCGGCCTTGCGGCCTTCAGCCTGACCACGCAGCCAGGCCGAGATCTCCTTGCC
>DPEO01000045.1:34277-38711 GCA_003530935.1 Desulfomicrobiaceae bacterium
CACGTTCAAGTGGAAGACGCCCGCGGAGTCTGGATCCGCGCACGCCACATCGCCATCGCCCCCAAGTGGCGCCACGTGCTCGCCGGCGATTTCGCGCTGCAGACCATCCGTGCAGCACACGTGCAGCTGGCGCGCCTGCCGCAGGCGTCTTCTTCCCCAAGTGCGCCGCCAGACCTCGAAATCCCCCCAGTGACGGTGGAAGCCATAACCCTCGAAGAATTGCGGCTGGAGGCCCCAGTCGCGGGAAGCCCGCTACGGGCCGCCATCCAGGCCAGCGTGCGCTGGCAAGCCCCCCTGTGGCAGGCAGAACTCTTGGTCCAGGATTTGGAGGGCGACGGAATACTCACCGCCCAAGGCCATGGAAACGCGCAAGAGGCCATGCTCCAAGCGCGCTTGACCGAAGAGCGCGGCGCACTCCACCGCCTGCTCACCAACGCTACCGGCCCCATAACGATGCAGCTCACCGCAAGCGGTCCTCTGCACGCCTGGCGCGGCCAGATCACGCTCCACCTCGCCGACCTCGCCGCAGCCAACGCCGACTTTCAGATGGAAGGCGACCGCCGACTGCACGTCCATGCGGAAATGCATGCCGGAGAAGCGCTGCCCGACTGGGCCCGAGAGCCGCTGCGAGCAGAAGCCACCCTCGTCTGGGATGCTCGCGGGATCAAAGTCCCGCACCTCACCCTCGCGCACCCTGTGGTCACCGTCACCGCCCAAGGACGGATGGACGGCAGCCGCGGCGCGTGGAACGCCACCGTGAACGCAACGCAAGACGAATTCACGGCCGCCTGGAGCGGCAGCCTGCACCACGACGCCCAGGGCGCCTCGTGCGCTGGACAGGCGCACGTACAGTGGACGCAAGGACGCGATCCCATCTTCGCCGAAGCGGGCGGCGACATCCATGTGACCTGGGAGGGGCCGTGGGAGACCCGCTGGGACGTGACCGCCACCCTGGCATCCTCCGGGCCGTGGCGCGGGCACTTGGAACTCGCCGGCCCGACCCTTGCTCCCCAAGGGACGGTGCGCTTGCTCCTCGTGGAGCGTCCGCCCCTTCCCCTCGTGCTCGCCCGCCTCTTGGGCACGGCCCCTGCGGTATCCGCACAGTGGGCTGTGGCCGAAGGCACGCTCCATCTGCGTAAGCTGCACCTGGAAGCGCCGCTCAGCGCCCAGGGGGAAATGCAGGTGGCGGCCCATGGCATCACCACGCATGTGGATATGCGCCTTGCCCCTCAGGCGCTCGACCTGACCCCGCAAGGAGGCCAGGCACGCCTGGAAGGCACGTGGCCCCACGACATCACCGCCGCATTCCACCTGCCGCGCGTCGACCTGGCCCCGACGGGCGCAGCGCCGGGGCTTGGCGACCTTCGCGGCCGGGTGCGCTGGCAGCAGCCCCGGATCACCCTGGAGGCCACGGCTACGGCACACGGGATCCCTCTCAAGGCCGCCGTGCAGGGGGCGTATACATCCACGGC
Organism: Desulfomicrobiaceae bacterium; assembly: GCA_003530935.1. GTDB lineage: Bacteria > Desulfobacterota > Desulfovibrionia > Desulfovibrionales > Desulfomicrobiaceae > Thermodesulfomicrobium. The sequence continues at coordinate 35,750 of DPEO01000045.1, forward strand.
GCTGCGTGTCGACACGGGACGCCTGGAAGCCGGCCCCAACCAGTTGACCTGCTCCGGGACCTGGGATCCCCAGACCGCACGTCTTACGGGCCAAGCCCAGCTCCACGCCCCGGACCTTGGCTCCGTAAGCCGTTGGCTCGGGGCCAGACTGCAGGGAAGCCTCAGCGCAGATACCACAGTACGCACCCAAAAAGATACGCGCCGCATCACTGCGCACGGCCACGGCCAGGTGGACGGCGCAGGCTGGACAAGCGGCGCCATGGAATTTTCCGGCGAGCTCCAAGACTCCCGTCTCGAGGCCCGGCTTTCCCTCAAGGGCCCGCAGATCGGAACCATATCCCTGGACTCCACGCTCCTCACCCTCGCCGGCCCCCTGGACGAGCTGACGGCAGAACTCCGCGCCCAGGCCAACACCAACATGGTGCGCGCCACCGTGCGCACGCATCAGGGGTTTCCCCCCAAAAGAATCGAAGTCAGTACGCTTTCCGGCCGGATTCTCGGGCTCGCCCTCTCCCAGACAACCGCGCTGCGCCTCACACTGGGAAAAGAGGAGATCTCCTGGAGTCCCTGGCAGCTCCAACTAGGCTCCACTCGATTCACCGCCCAGGGCCGTGTGGGGCAGACGCTGGACGCCCGCGTGGGCATCCACGGAAGCCTCGCCCCCATCCCCGGCCTTGCCGGTCTCGTGAACCAGCGCCTTGCCGGAGAGGTCAACGCCACGGCCACGCTGTCCGGCCCATCCAGCGATCCCCGCGTGCATGTGCAGGCGGTGGCCCAAGCGGTGCGCTACGAACACCTCCAATGGGGCATCCTCTTCCAGCACGGTCGCGGCCGCGTGGAAACCACCGCTGACGGCATGGTCTTGGCGCTCCAAGGCCAAGACGCCCACAACGGCACGGCCCGCTTCACCGGCAGGTGGAACCTGAAAGATACCGCCCGCATCCAAGGGCAGCTCGCGGCCTTTACCCTCATGGACACCGATACCGCCCAAGTGGCGGCCTCAGGCGCCATCGAGCTTCTCTGGCGGGAGGCGGGCCGCATCACCGCCGACCTGGAGATCCCCAAGGCCCATATCCGCCTGCCGCGCAACCTGACGACCATCCCACGGCTGGATGTGGAAGAAGTCCCCCCTGCGGCAGCAGCATCGCAAGCGTCCGCGGCCGCTCCCCTTGCCTTGGACGTGCAGCTGCGCACCACCGCGCCAGCCACAGTCCAGGGGCATGGTCTCGCCAGTGCCTGGGACGCGCGGCTCCACGTGACCGGAAATACCGCGCACCCGGCCCTGGATGGAGCCTTGCGCCTCCGCCAGGGGACCTGGCAATTTCTGGGCCGGCGCTTCGACCTCACCCAAGGCCGCATCCATTTCCCCGAGCCTGACCGGCCCTTCGTGGACCTCACCGCCCGCGCCACCGCCCCGGGCATCGAGACTACGGCCCGTATCCTCGGGCCGGTGGACGCCTTGCATCTGGACCTTACATCCACCCCGACGCTCCCCACGGAAGAGATCCTGGCGCGCACGCTTTTTGGACGCGCCCTGCGGCAAATCTCTCCCTTCCAGGCCCTGCGCCTGGCCCAAACCGCGGCGAGCCTCAGCAACCCCAACGGGGCGGGAGGCTCACTTGCCGCGCTCGAAGCACTGGAGGCCAAGATCCGCAGCACGGGCCTCGACGTGGGTACCGACGCCCAAGACAATCCCACCATCGGCATCGAGCGCGAGATCGGCGACTACCACATCCGGGCGGAGCGCAGCCTGGGCGGCGGAGACAGCACCTCGGTGGAGGTACAAATCACCCCCAACCTTGGGGTGCGCACGGAAATAGGCGACGACTCCCGCCAAGGAGCCGGGGTACAGTGGAGCATGGACTACTAACCCCGCGGATTACTTCCTGGTGAGCTTGCGCACCTCGGTTGCAGCAATCTCCTCGATCATACTTGGTCCCTGGGGCAGGCGTTCCACGGCGTAAATCCCCACCGGCCGTTCCTTGCCCTTGACCGCCACCCGTTCCAGCCCCCGTATGCGCACCGGGCCCAAGGCCTCGGCCAACAGGGCGTCACGAATACGCTCCAGGGTATTGTCCGTGATGAGCAAAGGGACCTCGTAGATACGGGTCAGCCCCTCCACCCGGGAGCCGAGGTTCACCTCGTCGCCGATGACAGTATAGTCCATTTTCTTGCCTTCCGCGCCGATGTTGCCCACGACCACGGCCCCGGAATTGATGCCGATGCCGCACGTGAGCACCGGCTTTCCCGCAGCCTGCCAGGCAACGGAAAGTTCGGCCAGACGGTCGAGCATGCCCAGACCGCAGGCAACGGCGCGCAGGGCGTGGTCCGGCTGGTCCACCGGCGCCCCCCAGAAGGCGAGGATGGCATCGCCGATGAACTTGTCCAACGTGCCATCATGCTGGAAGACCACCTCGGTCATGGCGCCGAGGTACTCATTGAGAATGGCCACCACCTCTTCCGGGGGATGGTGCTCCGAAAACGAGGTAAAACCTTTGACGTCGGCAAAGAGCACCGTGATCTCGCGACGGGAACCGCCAAGGCGGGCGGCCTCCGGATTGCGCACCAATTCCTCCACCAACTTTTCCGTGACGTACGAGGCGAACATGCGCCGAATCTGTCGGGCGTGGCGCTCTTCCACCGCGTAGGCGTAGGCCGTGGTCACCCCTGCTGTGGCCAGGGTCGTGGCCACGGGCATGGCTGCGGGAAGCCACCAGCTCCAGCGCACAAAAGCCAAATACCCGCCTCCGACGACACCGAGCGCCCCCAGCAAAACCACCACGGCGGACACCGACGCCGGGAGCCACGCCAAAACCAGCACGGACACCACGCCTATGGCCGCCGTGACCGCAGGCTCCACCCACGAGGGCGCATCGCGCAACAGTCGCCCCTCGAGCAAGGCGGCAAGGACGGAAGCGTGTTTTTCGATCCCTGGCATGGCCGGCGAGGTGGGGGTCACCCG
>DPEO01000014.1:0-11242 GCA_003530935.1 Desulfomicrobiaceae bacterium
CCCTCTATCGATCTGAAAAAAGCGGCTACAAAAGCTTTTGCACCAACCTCGAATACAGCTTCCCCATTCACAAGGAGATGGGGATCAGGGGCGTCGTGTTCGTCGACGCCGGTCAGGTGTGGGACAAAGACGAGTCCTTGGACTTCGACCTCTATAAGAGCGTCGGCGCAGGCATTCGCTGGTACTCTCCCTTGGGACCGCTGCGCCTGGAGTACGGCTATCCCTTGGATGAAATCGAAGGGGAAAAGCGTAAAGGCCGCTTCGAATTCGCCGTGGGCCAATTTTTCTAAGCAACATCACCAACCTTGAAGGAGTATTCTATGTACCGCATTCTCGTCATGATGATAGCTCTTTGCTTTCTCGCCTCATCCGCGTTTGCGGAAGGAAAAATCGGCTTTGTGAATGTTCCTGCGGTCATTGCCAAATGCGAAGCCGGCAAACGCGCCATGAATGAACTCAAAGGCAAGTTCCAGGGGATGAAAGAAAAACTGGACGCCAAGAAAAAAGAACTGGATTCCATGAAAGAAGAGCTCCAAAAACAGGCCATGATGCTCAGTCAAGAGGCCAAGTTGGACAAAGAAACCCAGTTCAAGCGAAAAGTACGCGATTTTCAGGATATGGGCCAGGGCTACCAAGTCCAGCTCCAGCAGGCAGAGCAGAAGCTCTCCAAACCCATCCTGGAAAAACTGGTGCAGGTCATCCAGGATTACGGCAAGCGTCATGGCTACACGGCTATTCTGGATAAACAAGGAAGCGGGGTGACCTACGTGGCCCCTGAAGCGGACCTCACCGAGGCCATCATTGCCGAAATGAACAAGGCCATGCCCTAAAAACCTGGGGACGACCATGCGACTCTCCCAGCTCGCCCAAGCCCTGGGCCGCGAATTCGTCGGCGATGACAAAGAGATTCTCTCCGTGGCCACTCTGGCCGAAGCCGGTCCAGAGGACCTCTCCTTTCTCGCCAACCCCAAGTACGCTGCCCAGCTGGCCACGACCCGCGCCGGGGCCGTGGTGGCCCGGCCGGAAATGGTGACCGCAGGGCGCTCTTTCGTGATCAGCCCTGAACCTTATCTCGACTTCGCCCGGGCCGTGAACTTCTTTGCCCGGCCCCAGGGGTGGGCAAACGGCGTCAGCCCCTTGGCGCAGGTGGATCCCACGGCCCAGGTGGACCCGACAGCAACCCTCTATCCCTTTGTCGTGGTCGGGCCGCGCTCGACCATCGGGCCGCGCAGCGTACTCTTCCCTGGGGTATATGTCGGGGAGGACTGCCAGGTGGGCGCGGACTGCCGCCTCGCCCCACACGTGAGCCTCATGGCAGGGACCATTCTGGGAGATCGGGTCATCATCCACGCCGGGGCGGTGCTCGGCAGCGATGGCTTCGGCTTTGCTCCCTCGACTGCGGGTGTGGTCAAGTTCCCGCAGATCGGCCGCGTAGTGGTGGAGGACGACGTGGAGATCGGCGCCAACACCACCATCGACCGCGCTGCCCTGGGCGAGACCCGCATCGGTGCGGGCACCAAGATCGACAACTTGGTGCAGCTGGGACATAACGTCCAGGTGGGCAAACAGTGCATGCTGGTGGCGCAAGTGGGTATCGCCGGCTCCACCACCCTCGGCAACGGCGTCATCCTGGCCGGCCAAGTGGGCGTGGCCGGGCACATCCACCTGGGTGACGGCTGCCGCATCGGCGCCAAGTCGGGGGTGGGGCAAGACGTGCCCCCAGGTACCGACATGAGCGGCATTCCTGCCATGCCCCACACCACTTTTCTGCGCGTATCCCAAATCGCCCCGAAACTTCCACAGTGGCGGCGCCGGCTCTCCCGCCTGGAAAAAGAAGTGGAGGCCCTGCGCCAAGCCCTTGATGCTCAAGACACCCAACAGGATCCCGTATGAAGACCAAACCCGATCACGGCGAAATCGTCAGCCGCCACATCCTTGATCTCCTCCCGCATCGTTATCCCTTCCTTCTGGTCGACCGGGTGCTCGATATGGAACCCATGGCGCGCATCCACGCCATCAAAAGCGTGTCCATCAACGAGCCCTTTTTCCAAGGCCACTTTCCCGCCTATCCAGTCATGCCTGGGGTGCTCATCCTCGAAGCCATGGCCCAGGCAGGCGGTATCCTGGTCATCAAGAGCCTGCCTGAAGAAGACACCTCCAACAAACTCTTCCTCTTCAGCGGCATGGAAAAAGTACGCTTCCGGCGTCCGGTGTTTCCCGGCGACCAGCTCCACCTGCATGTGCGCCACATCAAACACAAATTGGGACTCTGGAAATTCGAGGCCGAGGCCCACGTGGACGAGCGGGTCGTGGCCGAGGCCATCCTCACCGCCACCATCGCCCCCCGCGAAGACGACTAGCCCCAAGGGAAGACCATGCCTGTTGCCATCCACCCCACCGCCATCGTGCACCCAGGCGCCGCTTTAGGCGAAAACGTCACCGTCGGGCCCTACGCCATCGTCGAAGAGCACGTTACCATCGGCGATGGCTGCACCATCGATGCCGCGGCCCAAATCAAACGCTTCACTACCATGGGCGCCAACAACCACGTCCACTCCATGGCCTGCGTGGGCGGCGAACCTCAGGACCTCAAATTTCACGGAGAAGAAAGCCATCTCATCATCGGCGACAACAACCGCATCCGCGAGTTCTCCACCATCCACCGCGGCACCGAAGGCGGCGGCGGAGTGACGCGCATCGGCTCCGGCAATCTCATCATGGCCTACGCCCACATCGCCCATGATTGCCAGGTGGGCGACAACAATGTCTTCTCCAATGCCGCCACCTTGGCCGGCCATGTCGTCGTCGGCAACCACGCGGTCATGGGCGGGCTCTCTGCGGCCCATCAATTCGTGCGCATTGGAGACTTTGCCTTTGTGGGCGGCAAGACCGGCGTGGCCCAAGACGTACCGCCCTACACGCTCGCTGTGGGCGAACGGGCCAGCCTGCACGGCCTCAACCTCATCGGACTCCGGCGCCATGGGTTCACCGCCGAGGAGATCAGCGGCCTCAAGGCCGCCTACCGCATCCTGTGGCGCTCCCACAAGGAACGCAACGAGGCCCTCCAGCAGGTGGAAACCGAGTTCGGGCACATCGCCCCGGTCATGGAACTCCTGCGCTTTGTGCGGGAAAGCACCCGCGGCACCATCACGCCCGAACGGCTCTAAAAAATCGAGGACCAGCGGATGCCATCAACCCTCGGCCTGGTGGCAGGCGGCAGCCGCTTTCCCCACGCCATTGCCGCAGCGGCCCGCAACCACGGCTGGCGCGTCGTCGGCGTGGGGTTTGCCCCGGACACCGAACCCGATCTCCCCCAGGCATGTGACGCCTTTGTCTGGCTGCGGCTGGGACAACTGGGGGGGATCATCGATTTCTTTCGTAAGCAGCGCGTCAGCCACATCGTCTTTGCCGGCCCCATCCACAAGCCGCGCGCCCTCTCCCTGGTCCCGGATTTTCGCGCCGCCCGCCTCCTCCTCTCCCTGCGCACCCGCGGCGACGACGCCATCCTGCGGGCTGTGCGCCAAACCCTGGAAGCCGAAGGCTGGCAGGTGGTGGGGGCGGATACCTTCCTGCCCCACCTCATCACGCCCCAAGGGGTGCTCACCCGCACCTCGCCCACGGAGCAGCAATGGACGGACATCGCCCTCGGCTGGGAAATCGCCGGGGCCGTAGGGAAATGGGACGTAGGCCAATGTGTGGTCGTCCGCCACGGAGTGGTCTTGGCGGTGGAGGCCATCGAAGGCACGGACCAGGCCATCGCCCGCGCCGGAGACCTCGGCGGCCCAGGGGCGGTGGTGGTCAAACGGGCCAAACCCGGCCAGGACCGGGCCCTGGATCTGCCGGCGGTGGGCCCTCGGACCATCGAAACCATGGCGGCGGCCCAGGCAAGCTGTCTGGCTGTGGAAGCAGGCGGAAGCCTCTTCTTCGAGCTGGAAGCAGCCCTGCGTCTGGCCCACACCCACCGGATCACCGTGGTCGGGTATGCGGGCTGCGCTCCTGAAAAAAGCTCTCGCACAGGGAATCCCTGTGCGAGAGATCATCGCGAAGAGATATAAAACGGCATTCGCCCGCTAATCGCCGCGCAGGCGCTCTTCTTCTTCCTGACGACTCTTGCATTCGATGCACAGCGTGGTCACCGGCCGGGCCTTGAGCCGGGCGATGGCGATCTCCTCGCCGCACATCTCACAAATACCAAACGTCCCATCCTCGATGCGCGACAGGGCTTCGCGGATCTTCTTGACGAGCTTCCGATCCCGATCACGCAAGCGCAGCATGAACGTCCGATCCGACTCCAGGGACGCCCGGTCCGCAGGATCGGCATAGTATTCTGCATTTTCCGACATATCCTCAAGGGTCGCCTCGCCTTGCCGCTGGATGTCGTCAAGCATCCCGGTCAAAAGCCGGCGGAAGTATTCCAGGTCTTGTGCTTCCATGGCTGGCCTCCTCACACAGATAGGTAAGAAGGCATACTTAATTACGAGAGGAAAAAAAGTAAAGCTGGCAGAAAAGAAAACCATCCTCGCATGTTAGATGTTCGGAGCTTGCGGCCTTGACTTCACCCCGTCCTTTCCGCAAATTTCTTGCTTCTTTCCACATCTATGCTCTTTGGGAGCCCCCCATGAACGACTACAAATCGACCCTCAATCTTCCCACCACCACCTTCCCCATGAAGGCCAACCTGGTGCACAACGAACCCAAGATCCTCGCCCGCTGGCAGGAGACCAATGCCTACGCGGCCATGGTCGCGGCCAGCGACGGCCGACCCACCTACGTCCTTCACGACGGCCCGCCCTATGCCAACGGCCACATCCACCTGGGCACGGCCATGAATAAAATCCTCAAGGACATCATCGTCAAACACCGCAACATGAACGGATTTCAGGCTCAGTACGTCCCGGGATGGGATTGTCATGGCCTGCCCATCGAACTCAAGGTGGAGCAGGAACTGGGGGCGGAGAAATCCTCCCTGCCGGCCATGGAAATCCGCCGCCGCTGCCGTGCGTACGCGCTCCGCTACCTGGATATCCAACGAGAGGAATTCCGCCGCCTTGGGGTCTTCGGCCTGTGGGACAAGCCCTACCTCACCATGACCCCGGACTATGAAGCCGCCACTGCCCGTGAGTTGGCCCGCTTCGCCGCCCGCGGCTCCGTGGTCCGCGCCAAGAAACCCATCTATTGGTGCGGCTCCTGCCAAACCGCCCTGGCCGAGGCGGAGGTGGAGTACGGGGACCACACCTCGCCGTCCATCTACGTCCGCTTTCCGCTGCCGGAATTGGCGCGCCGTATCCCTGCGGCGGCAGGACTTCCGGCCTTTATCGTCATCTGGACCACCACTCCCTGGACCATCCCCGACAACATGGCCGTGGCGGTCCACCCGGAGGCAACCTACGCCGCAGTGCACGCAGGCGACAGCGTCTACGTCCTCGCCAAGGATTTACTGGAAGACTGCGCCTGCCGCTTTGGCTGGGAGGCCCCGCGCATCCTCGCGGAAATCGACGGCGCGGCCCTGGAAGGCCTCGTCGCCCGCCACCCCTTCTACGACCGGCCCTCGCCCGTCGTGCTTGCCGACTACGTCACCCTGGATACCGGCACCGGCTGCGTGCACACCGCCCCGGGGCACGGCCGCGAGGACTACGAGACCGGCCTGCGCTACGGCCTCGACATCCTCTCTCCCTTGGACGACGAAGCGCGCTTTTTGCCCAGCGTCGAGCTCTTTGGAGGCACCCACGTCTTTGCGGCCAATCCCCAGGTGATCGAAGTGCTGCGGGAGCGCGGCCATCTCCTGGCCGAGGAACGTATCACCCACTCGTATCCCCACTGCTGGCGCTGCAAAAAGCCCGTCATCTTCCGCGCCACCACCCAGTGGTTCATCAGCATGGAACACGCAGACTTGCGCGGCAAGGCCCTGCAAGCCATCGACTCCGCCGTGCGCTGGATCCCCGCCTGGGGCAGGGAGCGCATCCACAACATGATCGCCTCGCGGCCGGATTGGTGTATTTCCCGCCAGCGCCTTTGGGGCGTGCCCATCATCGCGCTCTTGTGCCAGGACTGTGGCGAAGCCTACATGGATCCGCTCTGGGCCGAGGGCATCGCCGAGCGCTTCGCCCAGCATCCCACCGGCGCGGACCTGTGGTTCGAAACCCCGGTGGAAGAACTGGCCCCCCAAGGGCTCACCTGCCCCCATTGCCACGGCAGTCGCTGGGCCAAAGAAGATGACATCCTCGACGTCTGGTTCGACTCCGGGACCAGTTTCGCCGCCGTACTGGAAGGCCGCCCCGAATGCGGTTTCCCCGCCGATCTCTACCTGGAAGGCACGGACCAGCACCGCGGCTGGTTCCACTCCTCGCTCCTCGCCAGCATGGGCACCCGCGACACCGCGCCCTACCGGGCCGTGCTCACCCACGGCTTCGTGGTGGACGGCCAGGGACGCAAGATGTCCAAATCCATTGGCAATGTGGTGGCGCCGCAAGAGATCATCCAGAAGTTCGGCGCCGAGATCCTGCGGCTGTGGGTGGCGTCCGAAAACTACCAGGAAGACATGCGCATCTCCGACGAAATCCTCTCACGCCTGGTGGACGCCTACCGCAAGATCCGCAATACGTGCCGCTTCATCCTTGGCGTACTCCACGACTTCGACCCCCAGACACACACGGTGCCCACCAGCGCCATGGAACCTGTGGACCGCTACGCCCTGCATTTGGCGCAAAAACGCCACGCGGCCATGCAAGCGGCCTACGCGGATTTCGAATTCCACCGCATCTACCACCAGTTGCACAACCTGTGCGTCACGGACTTAAGCTCCTTCTACCTCGACATCCTCAAGGACCGTCTCTACGCTGAGGCCAAAGACAGCCCCAAACGCCGCTCGGCCCAAACCGCGCTCTGGTCCATTCTCATGACCATGGTGACGGACATGGCGCCGATTTTAAGCTTCACGGCGGAGGAAGTCCTGCTCCATCTGCCGCAGGCCCAGCGCCCCAATGTGCCCACCATCTTTGCCTTGCGCCAAGACTTCCTCATGGACCCCAAGCTCTCGGCCGAGGAGCAGAAACTCTGGGAAACCCTCATGGCGCTGCGCGCCGGAGTCGCCAAGGCCCTGGAGGCCAAACGCCAAGCCAAGGAGATCGGACATTCCCTGGAATCCCGTGTGGAGGTCTTCGTCTCGGCCCAGCTGGCGGACCAGATGGCGAAGGGCGGTGTCAATCTCCAGGAACTGTGCATCGTGAGCCAGCTGAGCCTCCACACCTCCCCAGCCCCACAGGATGCGGTGGCCTGCGAGGATCTCGAGGGTGCCTGGATTCATGTGGCGCCAGCGCACGGGCGCAAGTGCGCCCGCTGCTGGATCTTCCACGAAGCGGTCGGGCAGGACGCGGGCTCTCCGGATACCTGTCCGCGGTGCACCGCCGTGCTTCGAGGCATCTCGGCATGAGACTTCCCCACCGGCTGCCATGGATCCTCGGGGTTGCCACGGGCGTGACCCTGCTCGATCAGCTCACCAAGGCGTGGGTCCAGGCATCGATTCCCCTTTGGGGTGTCGGCCCGCGCCTTGTTCCCGGCTTTTTCCAGATCGTGCACAGCCAAAACCGGGGCGCGGCCTTTGGATTCCTCAACCGGTGGGACGTCTCTTGGCAACAGCCCCTCTTCGTCCTCATCACGTTGGCCGCGATAGTGTTTTTAGGGGTGCTCGCCCGCAGCAAGGACAACCGTGGCTGGCTCTATCCGCTCGGCCTCGGGGCGATCCTCGGAGGCGCCATAGGCAACCTCATCGATCGCCTCCGTTTCGGCGCGGTGGTGGATTTTCTCGACGTTTACGTGGGCGACTGGCACTGGCCCGCCTTCAACGTGGCCGATAGCGCCATTTGTGTGGGCGTGGGCCTGTTGCTTATCGCCCAATGGCAAAGCCCATGTACCCAGTCCTCTTCCACATAGGCCCGTATACCCTGTACGCCTACGGTGTCTTTCTGGCGGCGGGCTTCCTTGGGGCTGCAGGCTGGGCCGCGCATGAAGCTCGTCTGCGCGGCCTTGATGCAGGCCGCATCCCCTTGCTCCTTTTGGCTGCGATCTTTGGCGCAACCGTGGGTGGCCGTATGGGGTACGTCCTACTGCACCCGGCCTTTTTTTGGGAACATCCCGAAGAGATCCTGTTTTTGTGGCGCGGAGGACTCCTCTACGCCGGAGGGGCCCTGATGAGCGGGGCGTGCCTCCTTGCCGCCATCGGACACCGGCATCCAGACCTCTGGCCCTGGCTCGACGCCCTGGCCCCAGCCGCGGCCCTGGGCGAGGCCATAGGCCGCATGGGCTGTCTCTTTGCCGGCTGCGGTTTCGGACCAGCAACCGCCTTGCCTTGGGGCATCCGCCTCACCCATCCTGAGGCCGCAGGGCCGCTCTTCACCCCCCTGCACCCGACGCCGGTCTACTTCGCACTGGCGGCCATCGCCCTTTTTGCCCTACTGTGTGCTCTGCGCGAGCGCCTCAGAAGCCGCTCTGGCCTGGCCGCAGGGATTTTCCTCACCACCTGGGGAAGTATCCAGGCAGGGCTCCTGCCCTTCCACGAAACGACTTTTGCGAACCTGGGGTATGCGCGTGCCCTGACGGCCCTCATCGGTGTCGCAATAGGTATATGGATTTGCACCACTCGGAGGCATCATGTGGATCGCGGAAATTCCAGCAGATAAACTCATCTACGCCATTCCCCTGCTCCTTGTCCCCATCCTTCCCAACCTCTGGGCCATCGCCCACATCTACCGCCACGACTTTCCTTCCAGTACGGAAAAAATGGCCTGGCTCGTGGCCCAGATCATCTTGCCGGTCTTCGGGGGCATTGGCTATATCCTCTCGGGACGAAAACGCGCCCGCAAACCCTAACCGAAGGAAACCGCCTATGAACACGCGCCTCTACTTTTGGCCGGGATTGCTCTTGCTCGCCACTTCCGCCTGTGTGGGGACTGCGGATTACTCACGCCTGCGTTCGGAGCTCTACGCCGAACAGCAAGCACGGCAAAAATTGGAAACGCGCGTCCAGCATATGGAGGCCAACGTCGCCCCAGCACAGGCCAATACTTGGGCGGAAGTGGAATCCCTACGCCGCCAGGTGGCGACCCTTTCCGGCCAGATGGACTCCCTCCAACGTCAAGGCAGCATGGCCCCAGGGCTTTCTCCGGCGGAACTCGACGCCCGCATCGCCCAGTTGGAAAAGCAGGTGCAAACCCTGGCCAGCCAGATGGGGATAGAACTCACGGGGACGCGCATCGGCGCCCCGACGCAGGCCACACCGCAAGAATCCACCGCCCAAGAAGGGCGGCCTGCCCCGCTGCCCCCGACCCAAACGCCGCCGTCCACCACCTCTGCGCCCGCAACGTCCGCCGAAGGGGCAGGCGCGGCGCTCTACCAACAGGGGCTCGACGCCTTCTACGCTCGGGACTACGCCAAGGCCCAGCAGCTCTGGGCGAATTTCGTCCAAACCAACCCCAAGGATCCCCTCGTCCCCAACGCCCTCTTCTGGCAGGGGGAAAGCTACTTCCAAATGGGTGAGTTCGCCAAGGCCGTACTCGCCTACCAGGAAGTCATCGAAAAATATCCCAACTCCACCAAGCTGCGCGCCGCCATGCTCAAGCAAGGCATGGCCTTTCTCAAGCTCAAAAAGACGCAAGCGGGCAAGCTCGTACTGCAAGATCTCGTCAAGAAGTATCCCAACACCCCGGAAGCCAAGCGCGCCCAAGACGTCCTCTCCGGGAAATAGAGGTGTATTATGACCACCCATGAAGTCAGCCGCATCGTGAGCCTCCGTTTTTCCCCAGAGACCTCGGGCCGCCCCATGATGTACCATCTGGCCAAACGCTTCGACCTGACCTTCAATATCCTCCAGGCGTCCATCAATCCACGCCAGGAGGGACACATGATCCTGGAGCTCGCGGGGACACGGGAAAACTATACGCAAGGCATTTCCTATCTCCAAGAGCATGGCATTCGGGTGACACCGGTGGCCAACCAGATCACCCGCAATGAAGAATCCTGCATGCATTGCGGCATGTGTACAGCCATGTGCCCGTCCAAGGCCCTGCATCTCGACCTGGAGACCCGCCGCGTAGAGTTCGACCGCGACAAATGCACCGCATGCAACCAATGCACCCTGGTGTGCCCGGTGCACGCCATGCAGGTCCTCATCGACCCTGACGACCTGGTGACCCCATGAGCCATCCCAACCGTACCTACGCCCGCATCGAAACCGCCCGCAAAGGACACGCGCGCATCCTGCCGCCTGGGCAGACCAAGCCGCTCTTTTCCGGATGCGCCGCCTGCGCCGTGGGCCTGCCCGCACGTCTGGATCCGGGCCTGCCCGAGGCCATCGTCCATACCCTGCGGGCCATGGACGAAAAACTCACCGCCATCCTCAACCTACTCAACGAGCGTTCACTGGCGGACGACTTTCCCATCCCTGTGCTCGTGCACGACATCAGCGGCGCAGGATTACGTATGAGCTCGCCTCACGCCTTTGCCATAGGGATGCAGGTGGAAATCGTTGTGGTCTTGAACGCCTTTCCCTTGCAGCTGGCCGGCACCTTGGGGACCATCGTCCGCCGTGATCAGCTGGATGACACCGCCTTATGGGCCGTGGAGTTCACCGACATCCGTGAATCCGAACGGGAAAAAATCATCCAATTCGTCTTTCAAGAACAACGCCAAAGCTTGCGGGCCCAACGCCAGACAACCACGGAGGGAGCATGAGCGCATCCATTGCCGATTCCATCGTCGAACACATTGCCGATCGGGCGGAAGAAACCATCCGCAACGTCATCGCCCAGACCTTGAGCGAAGAAATCCACCGCGCCCTCACCAAGGCCCTCACGGAGAGTGAATTCTATAAAACCATTACTCAAGATCTTCATTCCGGGCTGGGATCCATCTATAAAGAAATCCACTCAGCGACATCTGCAGGGAAAATCAACGGAGAGGATGCGCAAAATATTTTCTCCGAGACATCTCAACAGCTTGATGCCATTGTAGACACCACGGAAAAAGCCACCGAACAAATCATGAGCATCGTGGAAAAACACATGGATGCCGTTGCCCGCGTTCGTGAAAAAGCTGCCAGCATTCAAGGAGCAGCAGAGATCGAATCCTATCTCCAAGGGCTCGACACCGATCTCATGGAGATCATGACCGCGCTGAGCTTTCAGGACCTCACCGGCCAACGCATCAAGCGCATCGTCCATGCCCTGGATGAAGTGCAGCGTATCGTCTT
>DPEO01000014.1:11515-21484 GCA_003530935.1 Desulfomicrobiaceae bacterium
GAAGAAATCCGGCAGGCGTCCAAGGCCAAGGCCTCGGAACTCAAAGGACCGCAAGCAGGAACCAATCAGAGCGCCGTGGACGACCTCCTGGCCCAACTCGGGCTCTAAACCAATGATGCGGATTCACGAAAATTGGAATTAGTATAATCCCCGGTTGCTTCCCATCGCCCCAACAAGGATGCCTATGGCCGAATTTGCCGACATCTCGCTCTTTCACCTGTCCCGCGCCCTGAGCATGCTCGATCAGCTCGCGGACGAGCAACCAGACACCTACGAAGACTTCGTGCGGGAGATGGCGGCCGACTGTACCCTCGTGCGGGACATGCTGCTCGCCATCGGCGAACTCTCGGACAACGGCGCAGATCCCAAGACCCTTGCCCAAGCAGACCATTCTTTGCGCCAGATGATCGCCCTGTGGGTGCTCCTCCAGGACATCACCATCCCTCTGGCCCATTTCACCGCCTACACCGACGAGTCGTAATCTTCGGGATCGCTTTGGGACGGCTCATGTCCTGCGCCCCCGGACTCGTGCGCCTTTTGCGCCCGGGGATGGCAGCGGTCGTAGACCTGCAGGGCGTGGCCCAGCTCCACGTGGGTATAGCGCTGGGTGGTGCTGATGCGGGCGTGCCCCAAGAGTTCTTGCACCCCGCGCACGTCGGCGCCAGAAGCCAACAGATGCGTGGCGAAGGCGTGACGTAGGCTGTGCGGGCTGACGGGTTTCAGAACGCCGGCGCGCTCTGCGGCGGCCCGCACAATGCGATAGGCTTGCGCACGGGTGAGCGGCGTGCCGTCTTCGTGGACGAACACCGGTCCCCGACGCCGCCCGGCCAAAAGGGCAGCAAGCCGGCGACGGGAGGCATCCGATAAGGGCACCAAGCGTTCTTTGCCGCCCTTGCCGGTCACCCGCACCATGCCCTGGGCCAGATCCACCTGTGGGGCCTCAAGACCCACTGCCTCGCTGACCCGCAGTCCGGAGCCGTACAAGAGCTCCAGGAGCGCCGCGTCCCGCAGCGCCTGCGGGGAGGCGTCCGATGCCACGGCATCCAAAACGGCGATGGTTTCGTCCACATTGAGGGCGCGGGGCCGACGCCGGGGCTGCTTGGGGTTGCGGACCCCTCGGGCAGGGTCCTGCAGCACCATTCCGTGCCGCAGCCAGAAACGAAACACCGCGCGCAGGGCGGAAAGCCGACGGGCCACGGTGGTCTTGGCGAGTTTGCGGCGGTGCAGGTCCGCCACGTACGCGAGCACCTGCTCTCGGGTCAGCGTGTGCGGCTGTGCCAGCGAACCTCCAACGCGGCCGAGGAAGGTCTCGAAATCCTGAAGATCCGTGGCATACGCATCCAAAGTCGCCTGCCGCAGCCCCCGGGCGGCGAGGGATTGGAAGAACCGCTGCACCGGTTCAGGAGCGCTGATCCAGGACATAGCTGCTCTTGGGATCTTTCTTGGCCATTTTTTTGAGTTCCATGGCCCTCGCCGATGCCTCGCCAAAGTGCTTGAGGCGCCCTGCGCGGTTGAAGACCACGGCAATACTCACGGCCATGATGGGAAACTCCTGCGGCCTCCCCTGGCGGTCCACCGACAAGATGGCGCCCCGCTCCCGGTCGTCGGGATCATAGAACGACGGCACAATGGCGTCGAAATGAGCGATGATCCGCTGACACACCCCTTCCACATCGGCCTCGGGCACGATGAAGACGAAGTCGTCTCCCCCCACGTGCCCCACGAAATGCGGCCCTCGCACCAACCCACGCACCGAATTCACCAGCACTCGGGCAGCCATGAGCAGCACTTCATCCCCCCGGGCAAAGCCATACTTGTCGTTGAATGCCTTGAAATAATCGAGATCCACGTACGCCAGGGCGAAGTCTTCCCGGCGGTCGATAAGGTCCTGAATGCGGTGGATGATAGAGGTATTGCCCGGCAACTTGGTCAGGGGGTTGGCATCCAACTCCCGGGCGGCGCGACTATAGGCCAGAAGGATCCGGGCGCGGGTCTCCTCCGCCCCCAAAGGCTGCACGAGAAAATCGTCCGCCTCCAAGGCCGCAATATCCCGCCCCACAAGGCTCTCGACCCCACGAAAGGCCACCACCACCGGAATCTGGCGATATACGTTTTCATTTTTGATGAGCTGCACCAACTCCAGTCCGGACATATCCGGCAAATGTTCATCGACGAGCACCAAGTCGGGGGGCGCGGTCAACAATTCCTCCAAGGCCGCACGGCCGCGCGCAAAGACCGTCCAACGCACTTGGTCTTCCGACCATGCGCCGAGGACGAGCTGAACCAAGGCCTCTTCTGCACTCAAAAGAAAAAAGTGCCGTGACCGCGTCATGAGCTAGAGATCGGCAAAGGCCGCCTCCACGTCATCAAGGATACTTTCCCACAAGGCCGCAGTAACGCCCAAAGCCCGCAGCACCTGAGGATCTACGGCGCTCACTTGATCGTCGCCGCCGCTTCCCACTTCGTAGAGCCGGGTGAAAAAGTCTGCCAAGTGAACGATTTGTGCAGTCTTGGGATACAAAGAGGCGCTCATGGGCTTGTGGTGGTACGCAAGTCCCTCCTTGAGGTTCGGCGGCAAGCTCCAATGGTTGCAGAGCCAGAGATTGACCCGGTCATGGGAAAATCCCAAAATATGTTTTTCGGCATCGATGTAGCGCATGTCGCGGTCTTTCACTGCAGCATCGATCTCCGCCTTGGCCTCGGGCATTTGTACGGCAACCACTACCTTGCCGATATCGTGCAAAAGTCCTGCAACAGCGTATTCTTCCGGATCCTTGCACCCAAGAGCGCGGGCAATGGTGGAGCTGGCGAGAGCGCAGCCTTGGCTATGCTCCCAAAGCCCTACCATGGCGGTATTCATGGCGTCGAAGACAGTGGTGCTGATGATGATACCGCGAATGACATTGAATCCCAAAAGCACCAGTGCATGCTGGATGGAACCGATGCGTCCCGGAAAACCATATATCGGCGAGTTGACCATCTTGAGGACCTTGGCCGAAAGCACCTGGTCCTTGGCAATGACTTTGCTGATCTGCTCGGTGGACGAGTGCGGATTCTCCACCAAGGCGTTCACCTCTTCCAGCACCGAGGGAAGCGAAGGCAGGTCTTTCACCGCCAGGATGCGGCCTTTATACTCCGTGCGCAGATCCGTTTCCGGCATCTTCTCCTCCTTGCGCGGCAGCGGCCTGAGCCTTGCGGGCGATGCGGCGGGCGACCATGGCCTTGATCTTCATCATGAACACATTGTCCTGAAATCCCCGAAAGAGGTGATCGAGGCGCGCCAAGCGGACGGCGGCGTCCACCGGCGCGGCTCCAGGCTCGTCGCCTTCCACCACGATCCGGTCAATGCCCATGCGCCGCAGCCGATCAAGGAGCGCCGCGGTCACGGCCGTCCCCGCAGCCACAAGCACCATGCCATTGTCTCGGGTTACGGGCTTTGCCAAGACCATGCCCTCTTCGGCGGCATCGAGAGCAATTTTACGCATAGTTCCTCCATCAACCCCGCAATGCCGTATAGTACATGCCCGGAGTTTGGCGCACAAGGCCTTCCATCTCCAAAAGAAGGAGCGCCGCGCTCACCCGCCCCGCATCCCAACCCAAGGTTTGGGCCACGGCATCCACATGCCGGGCATCTTCGGGATGCAGGCATTGCCACACCGCACGGGCATCTTCGGAAGGAAATGCGGGGGGCGGAGACGCAGAAGGCGGCGCAGGAGAAGCAGGCACGGCCCCAGACTCTGGAGTACGGACAGAAGGATCTCCGGCGTACCGGCGCAGTGGTTCTGTCAATTCACGGAGCACGTCCGCCCCGCTTTGTACCAACGTGGCACCGTCGCGAAGCAGCTGGTGGGAGCCATGAAACGTTTCTGCCGTCACCGGCCCAGGGACGACGAACACCTCACGCCCCTGAGTAAGCGCCAACGCCGCCGTGACTGCAGTGCCGCTTCGCAGCGCCGCCTCGATCACCACCACGCCAAGGCTCATGCCGCTGATGATGCGATTGCGGTACGGAAAATTCCGCCCCTCCGGTCGCGTACCTGGGGCGAACTCCGTGACCAGCACCCCGTCTTGAGCCAGACGCTGCCACAACTCCCGATGCCCCGCAGGGTACACCAAATCCATGCCGGTGCCGAGCACGGCGCACGAGCTACCGACCTCAGGCAACGCCCCCTGGTGCGCCGCGCGGTCGATGCCCACTGCCAGCCCCGACACCACGCACACCCCGGCGCGCGCCAAGTCCCGAGAAATGGCGTGGGCCACGTCGGTCCCATAGCGCGAGGGACGCCGGGAGCCCACCACGGCGACACATGGCCCCGAAAGCAATTCGGGGCGCCCTTGGATGTACAACAGGATGGGCGGATCGGCGATCGCACGCAAAAGCGGAGGATAGGCTGCGTCGCTCCACGGGACGATGCGGGCCGAAAGACGCCGTGCGGCCTGCATCTCCGCCTGAACCGCCTCGCGCCAAGCGGCCGCACCAAAGGACTGCGCCACCGCTGCGGAGGCCAACCGGCGCTCCGCCCAATGCCGCCAATCCTCGGCCGCAGCCTGGGCCGTCCCGTACGCGGTCACGAGCCGCTTCCACGTGCGCGCTCCAAGCCCGCGGGTGTGACGCAGGGCCAAAGACGCCGTAATCTCATCCATCACGACCCCGCCAGCCGCTGCCGGGCGAGCTGCGCAGCCGACGTCCCCGGGTATTCCGCCATCACCCGCCGCCACAAAGCCCGGGCCGCCTGCGTCTTGCCCATACGATGCCAGGAAAGGGCGATCTTGAACAGCGCATCCGACGCCTTGGCGTGGCGTGGATGCAGGCGCAGCACCTCTTCCCACGCCCAAATGGCCTGCATGAGCCGGCCTTGGGCGTACCAGGTTTCACCAATCCAGTACCGGGCGTTGGGCGCCAGCGAAGAAGCGCCGTACCGGGCAAGCAAGTGCTTCCAGGTCGTTCGCGCCGCAGCGTAACGCCTGGCCAGGTAGGCCTCCATGGCGGCGTCATACAGAGCCTGGGGTGACGCGGGCGAAACCACCGAGGGCGAAGACGGAAGCGGTTTGCGGGAAGGTTTTTCCGCAGAGGCCGTGCCATTGGCAGACGGAGCTTTCTCCTCATGCAGCGCGGCGCCAAGGGGCGTGGCGTTGGAGACTCCAGGCGCCGCTGCCTCCTGAAGGGGAAGCGGTTTTTCGGGCGCAAGCGAAGCAGGAGGGAGGGAACGGGCCGGCGGGGCAAGCGGCTGAACAGGCCCAGAGTCAACAGTCTCGGTGGGGGCAGCAAGCGATGCCGGGGGCATGGCAGGCGCAGGAGAGACTCGCTCCGGAACCAATGCAGGCCGTTCTTCCTGTACCGAGGAGGCCGAGGGCACGGAAGACGCTGGAAGCGTAGCATTGGCGCTCACCGGGAACCGGAGCATCGCGCACCAACCATTTGTGGTGATCAGCACCATTGCCAAAATCCCACAGGACCACCGAGCCATACCGCACCCCCTTACCGTTTGCGGCCCTTCCATAAAAGACCGCTCCCCGCCAAGCAAGCTTGGCAATGCGGACCAAGGGGACTATCCATGCCCACATGGAATCCATATTCCTCCCCTGCCCTGTATGTCATGGCCGCGCCCGCATCTCCGGCCCCTGAGCGACCGCTCGCATCACCTGCACGGAGTGCGGGGCAGAAGTCTGGGCGCATCACCACCGGGACGCCATCGAAGCCTACAAAGAAGCGCTCTGCGCTGCCTGGGCCTCTCTTGAAAAAGAGGACCATCTCGAGTAGTGGCATGCCACCTTTTTCACAAATCCCACCCATTCAAGGAGAGTCTATGCACCGTTTCTCTGCGCTCCTGCTGGCCATTGTGCTGCTCGCCATGCCCGCATCTCTCTGGGCGACCGCCGACGGCGAAGGAAGTTCCCCGGCCATGGCCCTGCAGCGTCTTCAGGAAGGCAATGCCCGTTTTCAGGAGGGCCGCAGCCTCCATCCCAACCTGGATACCGCCCGCCGCCTGGTCACCTCGACCCTCGGGCAAAAACCCTTTGCCACGGTCCTTGCCTGCTCGGATTCCCGAGTACCTGTGGAGATCGTGTTCGATCAGGGCATTGGGGACATTTTCACCATCAAGGTTGCAGGCAACGTGGCGGACACCGATGAGATCGGCTCCATGGAATACGGCGTGGACCACCTGGGCACCCCGGTGCTCGTCGTCCTGGGCCACACCCATTGTGGCGCGGTCACCGCAGTGACCACGGGGGCGGAAGTGCACGGCTCCATCCCGCAGTTGGTAGACAACATCATCCCTGCCCTGGAAGCCACCCGCCATGCCCATCCGGAACTGGAAGGAAACGCCCTCATCGACGCGGTCATCGAGGCCAATGTGTGGCAGACTATCGAGGATATCTTCAAACGCAGCCCAGCCATCGCCAAGCGCGCGGCCCAGGGGAAAACCGCGGTGGTAGGCGCCATCTATGACATCACTTCGGGGCAGGTGCGCTTTTTGGGAGAACACCCCAACCAGGCGGCACTGCTCGCTGCCGTGCCTGCGGATCCCCATGGCGGTGGTGACGCGCACGCGGCGGACACCCAGGAGCACGCTGCTGCTCCGCATCAGAAAGAAACCATGCCTACAGCTCCCGTCCAACACACGGAAAACGCCGCCGGACACGACGCCGAAGCGCCCCAGACCATGGCAGCCGCCCATGCAACGCCGACCCAAGACGCCCACGCCCCTGAAGCAGGGCACGAGGCCAAAAGCGGCGGCTTTGGCTTCTTTTCCTTTCTGCTTTTCGTGGCCGCCCTCATCGGCGTGGTCATCCTGCTGGACAAGACCATCCTGCGGCCTGAAGACAACTAACACCCCCGCACCAAAGCTTCCCCGACGGCCGGCCCTCTCCGACCGTCGGGGTTTTTTATTGGCTCACAGGGATGGAATGCGGAGTTCTCCCTGGCGCACCAAGCGCTCCACCTGCTCCACATCCTTGTCGCCGCGCCCCGACAGATTGACCACCAAGGCCGCGTCCCCAGGCAGAGTCGGCGCCAGGGCCACGGCATGGGCAAGGGCGTGGGAGGACTCCAGGGCAGGGATGATCCCCTCCAAACGCGAGAGCAGGAAAAAGGCGTCCACGGCTTCCTGATCGCTGGCATACACGTACTGCGCTCGCCCCGAATCCTTGAGGAAGGCGTGTTCCGGCCCCACGCTGGGGTAATCCAGGCCGGCAGAGATGGAGTACACCTCCGCAGGCGCCCCCGCTGCGTCCTTCAGCATGTAGGAATGGAATCCATGCATGGTGCCCGGCTCGCCCAAACACAGAGTCGCCGCATGCTGCCCGTACTCCAGGCCGCGGCCCGCAGGCTCGACGCCGATGAGCCGGACCTCCGCATCATCCATGAACCCGGAAAACAGTCCAATGGCATTGGAGCCGCCGCCCACACAGGCAATGCAGGCGTAAGGCAAGCGGCCTTCGTGCGCGAGGATCTGCTCCCGAGCCTCGCGCCCCACCACGGCCTGGAACTCGCGCACCATGATGGGATAGGGATGCGGACCCACGGCAGAGCCCAAAAGATAGAACGCATCGCCTTCCCGCACCCAGGCCTCGATGGCCTCGTCCACGGCCTCCTTGAGGGTTTTCTGCCCGCTTTGGGCCGCCACCACCCGGGCCCCCATCATCTCCATGCGGAAGACATTGAGGCGCTGCCGCTCCACATCCACCGCGCCCATGTAAATGGTACATTCCATGCCCATGAGGGCAGCCGTCGCAGCCGTGGCCACTCCATGTTGTCCGGCGCCAGTCTCCGCAATGATCTTCTTTTTCCCCATACGCTTTGCAAGCAAGATCTGCCCGAGCGTGTTGTTGATTTTATGGGCACCCAAGTGATTCAAATCTTCCCGCTTCAGATATATTTTTGCGCCGCCAAGATGATTGGTCAGATTTGCACAAAAATATAAAGGATTTGGCCTTCCGACGTACTCGCGCAGATAATATTCGTACTCCGCAAGAAAATCTGGATCATTGCGATATTTTTGAAACGCATGATCCAACTCATCCAGCATGGACTTCACTGGCTCTGGGACGAATTGCCCGCCGTAAGGTCCAAAAAACCCAGAAAACTGATGCATATCGACCTCCTTGAATACAAAAAGCCGCGGTCAGAATCATTCTGCCGCGGCTTGGGTGTGCGATGTATATCGCCTCTACGAGTCAACGCCCTCCCCCGGCACACTGCGTGTGCCGCCACCACAACCAAGAAATGGGGCAAGTTGCGTTGAACATGAGAAGTTCGTCGCGGAAAAAATCGATTTTGTCAAGATGCTCGGCTACGAGGCCATCGCCGCAGGGAGTGCAAGAGGAGCCCCTGTTTGAACTATGCTTTTCCAATACAGAACCACTCCAAATCTGGCATCCACGTCGTTACGACACCATTTGTTGGAATACCTTGTATACAGCAGCGAAGTCTTCTTCGCCGAGGCCGTTTTTTTCAGCAATTTCAAAAAAACGCAATGCTGTCGTCGCTTCTGGAATCATCGCTCCTGTTGTTTGCGCGGTCTGCATAACAAAACGCAAATCTTTGCTCATGTGCTTCAAAGGAAATTGTGGAGTAAACTTTTCCTCTAAAAACAAATCGTTTTTGAGCTGGAACAATGGACAATTCAAAGCTCCAGAATACAGTACTTCCAGCATGGTTTCTTTACGCAGTCCACCTTTCTGACCGAAATGCATCATTTCCGCCATCCCGGCCATCATCACCCCCAGAAGTAGATTGATAGTCATTTTCATCATCGAACCATGGCCCACCGGGCCGCAGTACACCACCTTTTTCCCCATAGCCAGCAGAACATCTTCGACATCGCGCACGTCCTCTTCTTTTCCTCCAGCCAAAATAACCAACTGTCCATCTTCTGCAGGCTTTTTCGATCCAGATACAGGTGCATCGATAAATTTGACCCCAGAGGGCTCTATCTTCTTTGCGATCTCTTTAGTGTAATCAGGAGAGACTGAACTCATGTTGATCAGATATTTTTTCTCATTGAGGCCAGAAAAGAGGCCGTTAGCCCCAAAAACAACCTGATCGATCGCTTCTGGCCCAGTCAACATCATTACAATGACATCGCTATTCTGTGCTACCTCAAAAGGAGATTTCACCGCCTGTGCCCCATTTTCGACCAAAGGCAGTGTTTTCGATGATGTTCTATTGTATACAACTAATTCGTATCCATTTCTCAAGACATTGAAAGACATTGGCATTCCCATGATACCCAGACCAATGAAACCGACTTTACACATGAGTCACCCATTTTATTGATTTTTTTATTCTCAACGGCTTGAAAATAATCAGATAAAAAAATACAATCTCAATGAGACACATCTTGCATACATTCGAAGATAAAAAAGCCCGGTCCGCGCTTGATGCACAAGCCCTTTCGACCACCCAGAATACTCCTCTGGACAAGGAGGGGGCACCCCTGTAGCGGCCGCGGCATGGAACGCTTCCACCGCCGTATCCCCGTCTTGGCTGCTGGCGTAGCCGTGGACATCCTCGCCCAGGCCACAGGCCTTTCCAAATCCCGCATCAAGGATTGCATGACCAAAGGCGGGGTATGGCTGCACCCAGCAGGGCAAAAGCCGCGCCGACTGCGGCGGGCGCAGGCCATGGTGCGCCCCGGTCAGGAACTTGCAATCTGGTATGACCCGCGCCTGCTGCGATTGCAAGCACCAATGCTTTCTCCCATCATGCGCCGGGATGCCTGGAGCATCTGGGCCAAACCCCCTGGGATCCCCACTCAAGGATCCCCGTGGGGCGACCACCTGGCACTCACCCGCCTTGCGGCACAGCACTTGGGGAAGTCCGGCGAGCTCCACCCCGTGCACCGCCTGGACACCGCGGCTTCAGGCCTCGTGCTCCTGGCGCACACGGCCGCATCCATGGCCGCCCTCTCCCGCTGGATGCAGGAGAACCGTATCACCAAGTTGAAAAAAAAAAAAAAAGGGGAA
>DPEO01000092.1:0-3334 GCA_003530935.1 Desulfomicrobiaceae bacterium
AACAGGGATTTACCGAAGCGCCGCGGCCGGGAGAGGAAATAGTACTTCCCGCTTTCGGCAAGCGCGCTCACGAAGGGCGTCTTGTCCACATAGTAGTAGCCTTCACGCCGGATCTCGGCGAAGGTCTGGATGCCGATGGGCAGTTTTTTGCGTTCCATGACAACCTCCGAGCCCAAGGGGCATGGATATCGTGTAGCTACGGCCCATTGGGAAGTCAAAACCTCTGGTGGGCGGGGGCGGACACTGCGGAGGGACAGAGGCCCGCGGGACGCATCAGCCTTGAACTGTCGCCTGCGGTGTAACGTGGCGCTCTTCGTGGCGTTTTTCCAGATAGTAGAGCACCGGCACCACCAGACGGGAGAACAGGGTCGCCGCCACTTCGCCGGCCATGAGGGAGATGGCGAGCCCCTGAAAGATGGGGTCGAAGAGGATGACGAACGCCCCGGCCACCACGCTGGCGGCAGTGAGCAGCATGGGGCGAAAGCGCAGGGCGCCGGCCTCCACCACGGCTTCGGCCAGGGGGACGCCCTGGTTTCGGCGCAGCTCGATGAAGTCCACCAGGATGATGGAGTTGCGCACCACGATGCCCGCGCCGGCGATGAAGCCGATCATGGATGTGGCGGTGAAAAAGGCGCCGGCCAGGGCGTGGGCCGGGATGATGCCGATGAGCGACAGGGGAATGGGCGCCATGATGGCGATGGGCGTGGTGTAGGAGCCGAACCAGCCCACCACCAGGAGGGCGATGAGCACCAGCACGGCGGCAAAGGCCAGGCCCATGTCCCGGAAGACCTCGTAGGTGATCTGCCATTCCCCGTCCCACTTGAGCACGTACTCGTGGTCCTGGGCAGGCATGCTGGTGGTCAGCCGTGGCAGCGTGCCAGGTTGGGCGCGCTGCCAGGCACCGCGGCCTTGGGCGGCGAGGTCGTCCAGGGCGTGGCCGGCGCGCAGCATGGCGTAGATGGGGCTTTCTTCTCCGCCGGCCATGTCCGCGGTGACGTACACCACGGGAAAGAGGTTCTTGTGGTAGATGACCGCAGGCGCCATGTCCTGGCGGATGCGCGCGATCTCTCCCAGGGAGACGACGCCGTGTGTCCCGTGGACCCCCAGCGCGGCGAGCTGGCTTTCGCTGGTGCGGCGGCTCTGCGGCAGGCGCACCACCAAGGGCACGTCTTCGCGGCTTTGCGGGTCGCGCACGAGGCCCACGGTGGTGCCGCGCAGGGCGGCTTCCAATACCTGGCGGACCCGCTCCGGAGAGACTCCCAGGGCCGTGGCCTTGTCCGTCACCAGTTCCACCCGGAGCTCGGGGTGCGGGTCGGTGACGTACCAGTCCACATCCACTACGTTGGCAGTGGCCTTGTACCTGCCGGGCCACGGCCAAACGGCCTTCTTCACCGGGACCGTAGATTTCCGCCACCAAGGTCTGGAGCACCGGTGGGCCGGGTGGAACTTCCACGGTCTTCACATTGGCGCCGAAACTCTGGGCCGCAGGGGCCACGGCCTGCCGGATCCGGGCCGCGATGGCGTGGCTTTGTTCGTGGCGCACGCCGCGCGGGGTGAGGTTGACCTGGATTTCCGCCTCATGGCTCCCTTTGCGGCCATAGTAGTGACGCACCAGCCCATTGAAGGTGAAGGGCGCGGCGGTACCCACGTAGAGCTGGATGTCCGTCACCGCCGGGTCCGCCAGCACTGCCCGGGAGACGGCCTCGGCTGCGGCCATGGTCTCTTCCAGGGCCGTGCCTTCGGGCATGTCGATGACGAGCTCCAGTTCGCTCTTGTTGTCGAAGGGGAGCATCTTCACCAGCACCAAGCGCAGCGGAAACATGGCCACGGCCAGGAGGAAGAGCGCCGCCACGGTGCCGAGAAAGACGGCCTGATCCCGGGGATGGTGGATGAGCCGGCGCATGAAATCGACGTAGAGCTGGGTGAGGCGGCCGCTGGAGTGTTCGGTGTGCTCCACCTCGCGGCCCAAAAAGCGTTTGGCGAGCCATGGGGTGATCACGAAGGCCACCGCCATGGAGAGCAGCATGGCGATGCTGGCGCCCACAGGCATGGGCCGCATGTAGGGGCCCATGAGGCCGCGCACGAAGGCCATGGGCATGATGGCGGCGATGACGGTGAAGGTGGCGAGCACCAAGGGGCCGCGCACCTCCGAGACCGCGTCCACGATGATCTCCGAGAGGCCTTTGCCCCGGGACTGGGGCAGCCTGAGGTGGCGGACGATGTTTTCCACGTCCACGATGGGGTCGTCCACCAGGATGCCGATGCAGAAGATGAGGGCAAAGAGGGTGACACGGTTGAGAGTGTAGCCAAGGAGCCAATACGTGGCCAGGGTGATGGCCAAGGTGACGGGCACGGCCACCATGACCACGAAGCTCGCCCGCAGGCCCAAAAACAGGGCCACGATGGCCCCGACACTCAGGGTCGCCAGCGCCAGATGGAAGAGGAGTTCGTCGGACTTGTGGCGGGCGGTTGCACCGTAGTCCCGCACCACCACGACCTCTACATCCGCAGGCAGGACGCTTCCCACCAGGGAGCGCACGAGGTGTTGGACTTGGTGGCTGATGCGGGTGGCGCTCTCGCCGGTGCGCTTGGCCACGGTGAGGGTCACGGCCGGGGCGAGCTCTCCTGGGGCAAGGCCGATGCCCTTGGCGGCCTTTCCCGGACCTGCGGCGAAGAAGACGTAGTGTTCCGGTTCCAAGGGGCCGTCGCGCACCTCGGCCACGTCTTCCAGGTACACGGGTTTTCCTTGATGGACGGCGACCACCACTCGCCGCACTTCGCTTGCCGAGGCCAGAGCGCTCCACAGGCGTACCGGCTGCGATACCCCGGCGCCGTGCATATACCCGGCCACCTCGGCCTGATTGTGGGCCTGGAGCTGGATGGCCACCTGCGCGAGATCAATGCCGAAAAGCCGCAGTTTTTCCGGATCCGGCTCCACGGTGATGCCGCGGCGCTCGCCGCCGATGATGGAGACTTCACTCACGCCGGGGATGCGGCGCACTGCTTCCGCCACTTCCAAGGCCATGTGCCGCAGGCTTGCGGGCGTGCGTTGCGGGCTGGTGAGGCTTAGGGCCACCACCGGTACGTCGTCGATGGAGCGGGGTTTGACCAGCGGCATGGAGCAGCCGGGCGGGATCCAATCCAGGTGCTGGTAGAGTTTGGCGTAGGTCTTGATGAGGCTCTCTTCCGGGTTGGAGCCTACGGTGAAACGCACGATGCTCATGGCCGCCCCGTCCATGGCCGTGGAGTAGACGTACTCCACACCCGGGATTTCCCACAGGAGCTTTTCCATGGGGCCCACCACCCGCTGCTCCACCTCCCGGGGGCTTGCCCC
>DPEO01000092.1:3561-4039 GCA_003530935.1 Desulfomicrobiaceae bacterium
GGCATGGAGACTTCGATGTCGATCATGGGCACGACGATCTGGGGCTCTTCCTCGCTGGGGGTACTGAGCACGGCCACCACCCCCAAGAGCAGGGCGAAGAGCACGGTGAGGGGCACCAATTTGGAGTCCACGAAGAGCGCCGTGAGGCGGTGGAGCAGGTCGCCGGAGTGGCTCATGGGGCGCTCCAGCGCATGCCTTCGCGGGTGGTTTCCGGGGCGTTCATGAGGACACGCTCACCGGCGTGCAGCCCCGCCACCACCTCCGCCAGGGCGTCGGGGGCGTCGGGGGCGGCTGGAATGAGCAGTCCGTTTTCCAGGCGGAAGAAGTCCCCCAGACGCAGCACCCGCAGCCGTACCGTGTCCGTGGCGTCCACGATGAAGGCCGTGGGGAGTCCGCCGCGCCATTGGATGGCCGCCCGTGGCACCAGCAGGATGTCGCGTGCGTCCCCAGGGACGAGCAGCCGGGCGAACATCCCGGA
>DPEO01000003.1 GCA_003530935.1 Desulfomicrobiaceae bacterium
GGATCCACCTTGGCCGCGGCCCCCATGCTGGAAACCACGGGGATGCCGGCGTGCACCGCGGCGGCAATGAGGTGGACCTTGGCGTTGACCCCGTCGATGGCGTCCACCAGGGCGTCCCAGGTGGGATCGAGCAGCCGGGCCACCTCCTGCGGGGCGACGAACTCCTGGCGCGCCACGACCCGGCAATGGGGGTTGATGTCGAGCACGCGCCGCCGGGCCACCTCCGCCTTGGGCTGGCCGAGGGTGGAGGCGAGGGCGAAGAGCTGACGGTTGCGGTTGCTCTCGCCCACCACGTCGTGATCGAAGAGATGGAGCTCGCCGATGCCGGCGCGGGCCAGGGCCTCGGTGGCGTAGGACCCGACGGCGCCAAGGCCCACCACCGCCACGCGGGCGCGGGTCAGGCGCTCCATGGCGCTGGGGCCTATGAGCTGCAGCGTGCGGGCAAAGGGTGCAAGGGGCGTGGAATTCATGCTGCGGACCTCGTGATATCGAAGAAATCCAAGGCCGTGGCCGTGACGGCCCGGGCCAGTTCCGCCGGGTCCTCCCCGCGGAGCCGGGCCAGTTCCTGGACGATCATCGGCAGATAGGCGGGTTCGTTGCGCTCGTAGGGCACCCCTGCCGGGGCGATGGCCGGGCTGTCGGTCTCCACCAGGAGGCGCTCTTTGGAGATGCGCTGTGCCGCGGTGCGGGTCTTCCGGTTCTTGGGCCAGGTGACGGACCCGGCCACCGAGAGGTACAATCCAAGCTTTTCGAACACCGGCACCATTTCGTGGGAGCCGCAGTAGGCGTGGAGCATCATGCGCCGCGGCCGCTGGGAAAGCGATGCCATAAGCTCCACCAAGCGGCCGAAGGCCTTGCGGCAATGGATGGATACCGGCCGGTCGTAGCGGGCGGCGAGCTCCATTTGCGCGAGAAACACCTCCTCCTGGAGGCCGTCGTTGCGCTCCTCCACCTGGCGGTCCAGGCCGATCTCACCCACGGCCACCGGATAGGCGGCCACCAAGGCCTCCAGGCGGGCAAGCCAGCCGGTACTGCATTGGGCCACGAACCAGGGATGCACGCCCAGACTCGGGATGACCTCGGGGTATGTTTCCGCCAGGCCAAGGATGAGGTCCCAATCGCCTTGGTGGTCGCTATTGCACACCAGGTGGCGCACCCCTGCGGCGCGGGCGCGGGCAATGACTTGAGGGATATCGGCGCGCAAGTGGCCGTCTTGAAGGTGGCAATGGGCGTCCACCAGCGGGGGAATTTCTTGACGCAGGGCCCATCCGTCCCCATGGGAAGAAGCAACCAAGGAGCAAGACATGGGAGAACTCGTCACATTGGTGGTGCTGGTGGTGGTTTGGGTGCTCATTGCCCGTTTCGTCCTGCCCAAGATCGGTATGGGCTGAGGCCCGGCTTCGTCCAGCTGCCGGTGGCAGCCACCGAAGAAGTCGCGGCGGAAGTCGTAAACCCAAAAACCCCGTATCATGTATGGCCAGCGCGTCGCGCCTCCGCCGAGGCCGGCGCGTTGGCTATTTGGGGGAACTCTCTTGCATCCACTGGGCCTTGGCCTCGCGGATGCATTCCCAGGAGGGCGGCTCGGCGAAGCAACAGGCCGGAAGAACCTCCACGGTGCTTCGGTTGCCGCCGTCGTCGATACGCACCCGCACCGGCGCGTCTGCGGTCCGGGCTTTGGGGGCGAAGTGGGCCAAGGTCGCTGCGGCCTGCTGCACGGTGGCGACGTCCCACACGGCCCCGGGAAGCGGCCGCGCGATGCCCGTGGGTCCAGGGAGCTGATCCAGTTGCAGCATAAGGTCTCCAGGGCGACGGAGCGAGCGCAGCACCTGGCCGTCGCGTTCGTTTCGGGCAAGCACCAACCAGTGGCGGCCATGCCAGAGCTGCCGTCCCACATTGGCGAGGTGAAAATCCTCGGCCCGCAGCGCGGAGAACTGCAGAAGCGGCCAGTAGCGCCGGGCGGATTCCTTTTCCGTGAGCCGGCACCCACCCCCTTGGGCCGGGATGCGGGAGATCCCCATGACCCGGGCCAGCTCCAATTGGGGCTTGCGGCCGCGGCCATGCATGGCGCCCAGGCGTTCACGGTCCACCAGGCCGGACTCCTCCATGGGCGTGGGCGGCAGGTGTTTGGCGCACAAAGGGCGCAGCAAGAGGTCGCGCACGCCGGCATCGTTGCGGATGGCGTTCAGGGTGTCTTCACGCTGGGACATGGGGCGCTGGCCGAGCACTTCGCCGGAGATGAGAAATTGCGCCCCGTAGTGGGAGAGCAGCGCGCGGGCGTGGCGCAGCATGAGGATCTTGCAGTCCACACAGGGGTTGAGGGTCTTGCCGAGGCCGTGGGCGGGCCTGGCGCTGAGCATGTCCACGAAGGCCTGCCCGATGTCCATCACCTCGAGGGTGACGCCGTAGTCGCGCTCCCAGGCGGCCACGGCCTGGGGTTTGCCAAAAAACGGAGACACGAAATGGAGCCCCAAGACCGAAAGGCCTTGGGCCATCACCATGCGGGTGGCGAGGATGCTGTCCAGCCCGCCGGAAAAGAGCGAAAGGGCATGATAGGTTGGCATGGAGTGCGGCTACCCAGAGGTTGTGGATTTTGGCAAGGTCAAAATCGGACTTTTGGAATCAGCTAAAAAAATAAATAATTTTAAAGTATTATTGTGTTTTATGACATTTGCCCTTTGCAGGGGCTTGGGCTATCAAACCCTTTTCTCATGACGTACCGAATTTTTGTGGAGGAAACCATGGCCCGACCCCCCAAGCTGTCTGCGGAAGACGCCCGGCGCGAAGCGTTGGCTACGGCGCTGGCCACCATCGAGCGGCGCTATGGCCAAGGCTCGGTCATGCGCCTGTCGGAAGAGAGTCATCAGCCCATCGCGGTTATTCCTACGGGCTCCATCGCCCTGGACTTGGCCTTGGGTGTGGGTGGCATCCCCAAAGGCCGGGTGACGGAGATCTACGGCCCCGAGTCCTCGGGCAAGACCACCTTGGCCTTGCACGTCATCGCCCAGGCCCAGCGTCAGGGCGGAATTGCCGCCTTCATCGACGCCGAGCACGCCTTGGACGTCAACTATGCCCGC
Source organism: Desulfomicrobiaceae bacterium (assembly GCA_003530935.1). Lineage (GTDB taxonomy): Bacteria > Desulfobacterota > Desulfovibrionia > Desulfovibrionales > Desulfomicrobiaceae > Thermodesulfomicrobium. The sequence continues at coordinate 3,075 of DPEO01000003.1, forward strand.
CGCCTGGGGGTGCGCACCGACGATCTGCTCATTTCTCAGCCTGATTACGGCGAGCAGGCCCTGGAGATCGCGGACATGCTGGTGCGCTCCGGCGCCGTGGACGTGGTGGTGGTGGACTCGGTGGCGGCCCTCATCCCCCAGGCCGAGCTCGAAGGCACCATGGGCGAGTCCCAGGTGGGCGGTCAGGCCCGGCTCATGTCGCATGCCATGCGCAAGCTCACGGGCACCATCCACAAGTCGCGCACGGCGCTTATTTTCATCAATCAGTTGCGCATGAAGATCGGTGTTACCGGCTATGGCAGCCCGGAGACTACCACCGGCGGCAACGCCCTCAAGTTCTACGCTTCGGTGCGGCTGGACGTGCGCCGCATTCAGACCCTCAAGGACAAGGAAGAATCCTACGGCAACCGGGTGCGGGTGAAAGTGGCCAAGAACAAAGTGGCCCCGCCCTTCCGGGAGGCGGAGTTCGACATCCTGTACGGCACAGGTGTCTCTCATGAGGGAGAACTCATTGATCTGGGGGTGGAGCACGGCGTCATCGACAAGAGCGGCGCTTGGTATGCCTTTGGTTCCGAGCGCTTGGGCCAGGGCAAGGAGAATGTCCGCGCCCTGCTTGTGGAAAACGAGGCCTTGCGCACCCAAATCCATCATGCCCTGCTTTCGCGTTTGGGCTTGCCGCTGCCAGAAACGGGCGAGCTTCAGGCGGAAGAGAACGAATCGTCGAGGTAATTTGTGTTGACAGCAAAAGATATTCGCCAAAAATTCTTGGATTTTTTTGCCCGGCACGGCCATAGTGTGGAGCCGAGCTCTTCGCTCATCCCCCAGGATGACCCCACGCTGCTCTTCACCAACGCCGGCATGGTGCAGTTCAAGAAGGTGTTCTTGGGTCTGGAAAAGCGTCCCTACTCCCGGGCCACCACGTCTCAGAAGTGTCTGCGGGTGGGCGGCAAGCACAACGACCTGGAAAACGTCGGCCGCACGGCCCGGCACCACACCTTCTTCGAGATGCTCGGCAACTTCAGCTTTGGCGATTATTTCAAGCGCGAGGCCATTGCCATGGCTTGGAGTTTTGTCACCGAGGAGCTGGGGTTGGACAAAGACCGGCTCTACATCACCGTGTTTCGCGATGACGACGAGGCCGCGGCCCTGTGGCAGGAGGTGGCCGGGGTGCCGGCAGAGCGCATCTACCGCCTGGGGGAGAAGGACAACTTCTGGGCCATGGGTGATACCGGTCCGTGCGGCCCGTGCTCGGAGATCCATGTGGATCAGGGCGCGGACATGGCCTGCGGTCCGGACTGCGGCATTGGCCGTTGTGATTGCGACCGCTTTCTCGAGATCTGGAACCTGGTGTTCATGCAGTACGAGCGCAGCGCCGACGGCACACTGACGCCGTTGCCGTGCCCGAGCATCGACACCGGCATGGGCCTGGAGCGCATTGCCGCCGTGTGCCAAGGCAAGCGCTCCAATTTCGATTCCGATCTTTTTCAAGGGCTCATCGGCGCCATGGCCGCCAAGGCGCACGTGGCGTACGGCGCTGCGGAAGACACGGACACGGCCCTGCGCGTCATCGCGGATCATAGTCGCGCCATCGCCTTTCTGCTTGCCGACGGCATGCTGCCTTCCAACGAGGGGCGTGGCTACGTGCTGCGGCGGCTCATTCGCCGGGCCTTCCGTTTCGGGCGGCTGTTGGGCTTTACCGAGCCTTTCCTCCATGCCGCCTGCGCCCAGGTGGTGGAGGAGATGGGCGATGTCTATCCCGAGCTCGTGGCCGCGCGGGATTTTCTCGTGCGCGCCGTACGCCAGGAAGAAGAGCGCTTCGGCCAGACCTTGGACCGGGGGCTCGCCCTCTTGGAAGAGGCCCTGGCCGCGCTTCCTGCCGGCGGTACCTTGTCGGGAGAAGTGGTGTTCAAGCTCTATGACACCTACGGCTTTCCCCTGGATATCGTGAACGACGTGGCGGGCAAAAGCGGGTATGCCGTGGATGAGGCGGGCTTTCAGGCCCTCATGGCGGCCCAGAAGCGCCAGTCCAAGGAGGCCTGGGCCGGCTCCGGGGACAAGGGCCTGGCGCAGCGTTTTGCCGCCCTTACCGCTGCGGGTCTGGAGTCCACCTTCGTGGGCTACGAGGCCTTGAGCGCCCGCAGCCGCGTGACGGCGCTGCTGGACGCGGACGGCGCCCCGTGCACGCGCCTCGCCCAGGGGGAAACCGGCTACGTGGTGACGGCGCGGACCCCCTTCTACGGGGAATCCGGCGGCCAGGTGGGCGACACGGGCCGCGCGGAGACCGTCACCGGCGCCCTGCGGGTGCTGGACGCCCAAAAGCCGAGCCCCGGCCTCATCGTCCACAAGGTGGAGGTGGTCCAGGGCGAGGTCCTGGCGGACCAGGAAATCGCCCTCACCGTGGAAGAGGGGGTGCGCCTGGCCACGGCCCGCAATCACACCTGCACCCATTTGCTCCACGCCGCCCTGCGCCGGGTGCTGGGCGAACACGTCACCCAGGCGGGCTCGTTGGTGACTCCGGAGCGGCTGCGCTTTGACTTCAAGCATTTTGCCCCCCTGACCCCTGAAGAGGCGTCTCGGGTGGAAGATGAGGTGAACCGGGCCATCTTGGCCGATGCGCCGGTGTGCGCCACGGTCATGGCCCAGGAAGAAGCCATGGCTCGGGGCGCCATGGCCTTGTTCGGGGAAAAGTACGGCGCCGAGGTGCGCGTGGTGGAGGTCCCGGGCGAATCCATGGAGCTGTGCGGCGGCACCCACTTGCAGCGTACAGGCCAGGCCGGGTGTTTTTGCATCGTTTCGGAAACCGGCATTGCCGCGGGTGTGCGGCGCATCGAAGCCCTTTCCGGCTGGGGGGCGCTGCGCCATTTGCAGGCCTACCGGAGCGAGGTGGAAGAGGTGGCCGGGCTTCTCAAGGCCGCCCCGGGCGAATTGGGCCGCAAGGTGACGGCCTTGCGCGAGGAGGCCAAGACACTGGAGAAGGAGGTGGCCCGCCTGCGTGCCGAGGCCGCCAAGAGCAGCTGTGCGGACCTCACTCCCGAGGTCGTGGCCGGTGTACCGCTGCTCGCCCGCCAGGTGGCGGCCGCAGACATGGACGCCTTGCGCGAGCTCATGGATGATCTGCGCTCCCGCACTCCAAGCGGAATCTTGGCCTTGGCCGCGGACCTTGGCGGCAAGGCGGCCCTGGTGGTCTCCGTGTCCAAGGACCTCCACGGCCGCTTCACGGCCCCGGCTCTCATCAAGGCCATGGCTGCGGCCGTGGGCGGCGGTGGTGGTGGCCGGCCGGATCTCGCCCAGGCGGGCGGCAGTCGGCCGCAAGGGATCCCGGAGGCCTTGGAGACCCTGCGCCGCATCGTTTCCGGGGAGCAGGCATGACGCGGATCCTGCGGCGTCGCGACATCATCCCAGGGCAGACGGTGGAGATGGTGCTCCATGCCCCGGCCATTGCCGCTGCCGCGCGGCCCGGGCACTTCGTCATCCTGCGCGTGCACCCCATGGGCGAGCGCATCCCGCTCACCATTGCCGATGCTGACGCCGCCGCAGGCACCATCACCATCGTGTTCTTGGTGGTGGGCACCACCACGGCCCGTTTGGCGCAGCTCTCGGAGGGCGAGGACATCCTCGACGTGTGCGGCCCGTTGGGTCAGGCCACGCACCTGACGCGCGTGGGCAAAGTGGTGTGTGTGGGCGGGGGGACCGGCATCGCCGCCATGCATCACATCGCCAAGGGGCACGCCCAGGTGGGCAACCAGGTCACTGCGGTCATCGGCGCGCGCTCGGCGGACCTCCTCCTCTTCGAGGAAGAACTCGGCCGCTTCTGCCATGAGGTGCTGGTGGCCACCAACGACGGCTCCCGCGGGGTGCGGGGGCTGGTGACTGACGCCCTGCGGCAGCATTTCGCGGCCCATCCCGATGTGGCCGAGGTGGTGGCGGTGGGACCGGTGCCCATGATGCGCGCCGTGGCCGAACTCACCCGGCCTTTGGGTATCAAGACCGTGGTCAGCCTCAATTCCATCATGGTGGATGGCATGGGCATGTGCGGGGCCTGCCGGGTGCGGGTGGGCGGTGAAATCCGCTTCGCCTGCGTGGACGGGCCGGAATTCGACGGCCATGCCGTGGACTTCGACGAATTGGCGGCCCGGCTCACGGCCTTCGTGTCCCAGGAACGCCAGAGTTTTGGTTGTTTGGGGGCGTGCCATGGGTAGAAGGAAGATCCCTCCGCGCGTCCCCATGCCCATGCAGGCCCCTGTGGTGCGGCGGGGCAATTTCCATGAGGTGGCCTTGGGCTATACCCGCGAACAGGCCATGGCCGAGGCCAGCCGTTGTTTGCAGTGCAAAAAGCCCACCTGCCAGGCAGGGTGCCCGGTGGAGGTGGATTGCAAGGGCTTTATCGCCCATCTTGCCCAGGGCGACGTGGAAGGCGCCTTTGCCGTCATCCGGCACACCAACAGCCTGCCTGCGGTGTGCGGTCGGGTATGCCCGCAGGAGAAGCAATGCGAGCGGGCGTGCAAACTCGCCCCCACGGGCGAGCCCATCGCCATTGGTCGGCTGGAGCGCTTTGTGGCCGACGCCTACTACACCTCGGATGCCTGCGCCTCGGCCATCGCCGCGGCGAGCCAGTGTCGCATGCCCCAGGGGGATGTCCGGGTGGCGTGTGTGGGATCCGGGCCCAGCAGCCTCACGGCGGCGGGGCTGCTCGCTGCCTTGGGGGCGCAGGTGACGGTGTTCGAGGGGTTGCATGAGATCGGCGGGGTCTTGGTGTACGGGATCCCGGAGTTTCGGCTGCCCAAGCGTATCGTGGCCACGGAGGTGGAACATTTGCGCCGCCTGGGTGTGGAGTTCCGCACCAATTGGGTGGTGGGCCAGACCATCGGTTTGCGTGCGCTCTTGGAGCAGGGTTTCCAGGCGGTCTTTGTGGGAACCGGCGCCGGACTACCCCGGTTCCCTGGCATCCCCGGAGAGAGTCTGCTTGGGGTGTACAGCGCCAACGAGTACCTCACCCGGGTCAATCTCATGCGTGCGTATGAGTTTCCCCGAGCCGACACTCCCTTGCCCCAGGGACAGCGGGTGACGGTCGTCGGCGGAGGCAACGTGGCCATGGACGCGGCCCGCACTGCCCTGCGTCTGGGCGCCGAGGCGGTCACCATCGTCTACCGCCGCACTCAGGCCGAGATGCCCTGCCGCCGCGAAGAGTTGGAGCATGCCGTGGAGGAAGGAGTGCGGGTGCGTGAACTCGTGGCGCCGGTGGCCTTCGAGGGCGATGGTAATGGCCGGCTTTCGGGCCTGCGGGTGGAGCACATGGTGCTGGGCGAGCCGGACGATTCGGGCCGGCGTCGGCCTGTGTCTGCGGGCACCACAGAGGTGCTTCCCACGGATCTGTGCATCATCGGTATCGGCACCGGGCCCAACCCGGTGCTTCTGCGCGCCACGCCGGAGTTGGCGTGCAACCGCTGGGGGTACATCGTGACCGATCCGGAAACCGGAGAGACCTCCATCCCTATGGTCTTTGCCGGCGGTGATATCGTCACCGGTGCGGCCACCGTGGTCTTGGCCATGGGCGCGGGGCGGCGGGCGGCGCAGGAAATCGCGCGGCGTTTGGGGCTCGTATGACGGAAGAGACCATGGGACGCTATTTGGGTGTGGCTTTCAAGCGGGGGGGCATGATCTACTATTTTTCCTCCGCCCCCTTTGTGCTGGCGGTGCACGATTGGGTCTTGGTGAAGACCGAGGAAGGCATCGGGTTTGGCCAGATCGTGGTCATCAAGGATGAACTGCCGCCGGGCCTCGATCCTGCCCAGGTGAAGCCCATTTACCGGCCGGCCACCCAGGAAGACTTCCAGACCGTGGCCGAAAACCAGCAGCACGCGGTGGAGGCCAAGGCCATTTGCCAGCAGGCCATCGCCCGGCTGGGACTGGAGATGAAGCTGGTGGATGTGGAGGTGAGCTTTGATCGCAGCAAGATGCTCTTTTACTTCACGGCCCCCGGCCGGGTGGATTTCCGGGAGCTGGTGAAGGACCTGGTGCGCACCTTTCGCACCCGCATCGAGCTGCGGCAGATCGGCGTGCGCCACGAGACACAGATGCTCGGCGCCCTGGGCAATTGCGGCCAGGTATGCTGCTGCCGACGGTTTTTACGCCGCTTCGAGCCGGTGACCATCAAGATGGCCAAGGATCAGAATCTGTTTCTCAATCCTGCCAAGATCTCCGGGGCCTGCGGTCGGCTTTTGTGCTGTCTTGCCTACGAGATGGACCACTACGCGGAGTTCCAGAAGCGCCTGCCCAAGATCGGTCGCCGCTACCGCACCACCCAGGGGCTGGTGAAGACCCTGCGCGCCAATATGTTCCGGGACTCGGTGACCGTGCTCACGGACGAGGGAGACGAGCTCGACATCCCATTGGAAGAGTGGCCGGCCTTGGTGCTCCCTGAGGAGCGTGGTTCGGCTGCGGATCGATCCAGCGAGCGTCCTGCTGCCTCACCGCAGAAGGCGGCGGAGTCACCGCAGCCACCGGCTTCGCCGTCGGGGCATCGTCCGCCCCGCCGGGGAAAGCGCCTGCCCAAGAAATCCTCCAAGCCCAAGAGAGTTGCGTCGTGAAATACTTCTTTGTTTCCACCCCCATTTATTACGTCAATGCCCGGCCCCATTTGGGGCACGCCTATTCCACCATCGTCACCGACAGCATCGCCCGCTTTCATAAGCTGGCCGGGGACAACGTGTTTTTCCTGACCGGCACCGATGAGCATGGTGATAAAATCGTCCAAGCCGCGCAAAAGGCGGATTTGGACGTGCAGCGCTATGTTGATGAGATTAGTAGTAGTTTCCAGGAATTATGGCCGAGTCTCGAAATCGAGAACGACGATTTCATCCGCACCACCATGGAGCGCCACAAGAAGTGTGTGCAGTATGTGCTCCAAAAGGTGTACGACAGCGGTGACATCTATTTTGCGGAGTACGAAGGCCTGTATTGTTATGGATGCGAGCGGTTCTACACCGAAAAGGAACTGGTGGATGGCAAATGCCCCGACCACCAGGTGGAGCCCACACGCATCAAGGAAAAGAACTACTTTTTCCGCATGTCGCGGTATCTTGATGCGCTCCGGCGCCATATCGAAGAGCACCCCGAATTCATCCAACCTGAGCGCTACCGCAACGAGGTCCTTGCCATGCTCCGCGAGGATCTCGGTGATTTGTGCATCTCCCGCCCCAAGACGCGGCTCACTTGGGGCATCGATCTTCCCTTTGACACGGACTTCGTCACCTACGTGTGGTTTGATGCCCTTATCAACTACATCTCCGCCCTGGGGTATCCCGAAGACGATCGCTTCCGGAAGTTCTGGTCCGGCGCGCACCATATCGTGGCCAAGGACATCTTGAAGCCCCACGCCATCTTCTGGCCCACCATGCTGATGGCGGCGGGTCTGCCGCTCTACAAAGGCCTGCGGGTGCATGGTTACTGGACCGTGGGCGAGACCAAGATGTCCAAGAGCCTCGGCAACGTGGTGGCCCCCTTGGATATGGCCCAGCGCTATGGGGTGGCGGCCTTCCGCTATTTCCTTTTGGCGGAGATGAGTTTCGGCCAGGACGCCTCGTTCACCGAGGAGGCACTGGTGCAGCGTTTTAACGCCGATCTGGCCAATGACCTCGGGAACCTCTTTTCCCGCACCCTGACCATGACCCATAAGTACTGTGGGGGCCGGGTGCCGGAGTGTGGGGAGCTTAACGAATTGGATCGCGAGGTGCTGAGCATCGGTCACAATGCCTTGGCCAACTTCCAGAGCCAGTTCCAGCACTTTCATTTTTCCCGGGCCTTGGCCTCCTTGTGGGAGCTGGTGCGGCATCTCAACAAATACATCGACAAGAGTGCGCCCTGGGCCTTGTTCAAGGCGGGCGAAACCATCCGATTGAATACTGTGCTCTATGTGGTGCTGGAGGGCATGCGCAAGGTGGCCTTGCACCTGTGGCCGGTGATGCCGTCCCTTTCCGAGGCCATGCTGGAGCAGCTGGGGTGGAAATGGGATCTTGCCGCCGTGGACTTGGAGGGCGAAACTTCGTCGTGGTTTGGGCTGCAGCCTGGCACCCCGGTGGCGGCGAGCTCCAACCTCTTCCCGCGCAAGGAGGTGGTTGCAGCCCCCAAGCCTGAGCCCAAGCCCGCAGTTCCCACCAAGGAGGCGGTGGACTTCGAGGTCTTCAGCCAACTGGACCTGCGTGTGGGCACCGTGGTGGAGGCCCTGCCCCATCCCCAGGCGGACCGCCTGCTCTTGGTGCGCCTGGACGACGGCGGCGCCGAGCCCCGGCAGGTGGTGGCCGGCATTGCCGAGAGCTGGAAGCCCGCCGAGTTGGTGGGCCGCCAGGTGGTGTTCGTGGCCAACCTCAAACCGCGCAAGCTGCGCGGACAAGTGTCCCAAGGCATGATTTTGGCGGTGAAGACCAAAGACGGCCTTGCCCTGCTTTCGCCCACGGGTCCGGTGCCGCCGGGAAGCGTTGTGTCGTAACATCTAGGAAGAAGAGACCTGTCGCGGCGCTTCCCATGGGGGAGGCGCCGTTCTTTTTGGTCCATGCGAAGGTTGTTGCGGGTGGGCGCTCGGGCTCCACGACGAGTTTCGAGCAGGAGGCAGCGGGGTGAGATTTTGGGTGGTGGCGCGGCGGAAGCCGTTTACTGCAGCCGGTGCGTGGGTGGAGGGGCGGGCACGGCGTCCAGTGGTTGGGCCGGGGCCCGGCAGCCTGCTTCCAGGTCGGCGAGCTCTTGGCGGATACGTTTGAGGCGACGCGGTACGGATGGGTCTGGATGGGGCATGCGCGCCAGGTTGTCCAGCACCTGGCCGATTTCATGGAGCAGGGCCGGCAGCGACGGCGGCGCGGCTGGCGTGGGAGGCGTACTGCGGCTGCCAAACAGGCGGGTAAGGAAGGTCTTCCAACTCATACCGCGGTCCCCATGACCCAGGTGAGCCCAATGGCTACGGCGAACATGAGTACCATGGGGACCACGAGGGCGGCGAGCACCTGGGAAGGACGGGCGTCGTGCACGTGGCGCAGGGCGAGAAATTTGTACACCGTGGTGGCCACGATGGCCATGGGTAGGCCCAAGTAGGGTATGATCAGGAGGAGCATGGGGGCGGCGCTGTATGCCTGGGCGCGGAAGGTGCCTTCCAGACCCTTGTGTGCACCACGGAAGAGCTGGAGGAAAAAGTGGTTCACCACCGTGTCCATGAAGAGAAAGAAGCTGATCTGGAGCGGGTAGAGGAGCAAGGCCACGGTAGCCTGGGCGGTGGAGCCGAGTCCTTCGGTGAGCGGCGCCGGCGGCAGGACGCCCAGAAGCTGCCACAGGGCCTGGGCGACGGCCACGGCCTCGGCGAGGATGAGGAAGAAGAGCAGCGGCTTGATGTATCCGGCGCCCACCGGCAGGGTGCGGAAGAAGCGCACCGGCGAGACAAGGATGGCCCACAGGGTGGAGAGGTAGGCGGCAAACGGCGCGGTGGTTGCGGTTTCCCAGGTCGGCGGCAGGGGCTCGGGGGCTTCGGGAGGCAGGAGCTCTGATTCGCCCTCCGGATCGTCCTCCAGGCGGTCTTCGGGATCTATGGCAGTCTGGGGTTTGGCGGGTTCGTCGGGACGCAGGGCATGTAAGGCCTCCCAGATGTCGGCATCTGGAGCACTCTCGTCCGCAGGAGGGGGCGCTGGCCGGTCTTCGTGGAGAGGTGGTTCTTCTGCCGTCACGGGGCGCACCGGTTCTTGCGGTGCCGGTGCTGGGGGTTCGGAGTCGGCGGCCATGGGCGGGGTAAAGGGAAATTTGTGGCGGCACTGGGGACAGGTGGCCCGGACCGGACGCTTGGGGAGTTTTTCCGGTGGCATATGGCGGGAAAAGCCACAATTGGGACAGGTGATGCGCATCGCTCCTCCACGAAGATGACAGACAGAACCGAGCATACCGGCAGCGGACGGGAAGCGCAAGGTCACGGGCACGGGTGTGGAGGCGAAGCAGATCTGGAGATCGCTGGCTCTACCCCAGAGCCCCGGCCGCTGAGGACCGGGGCTCTGGGGTGATGGCGAGGGATGATGCCCGGGCTAGCCCATGGCGGCCGGCCCGGTTTCTTGGGTGCGGATGCGGATGGCGGCGGCGCATTCCACCACGAAGATGACGCCGTCTCCTTCTTTGCCGGTGCGGGCACCGGCGCTGATGCCTTCCACCGCGGCTTCCACGAACTCGTCGTTGACACCGATTTCCAGGCGCACTTTTTTGAGCAGATTCACTTCCATGACCACGCCGCGGTAGGTCTCGGTGAAACCCTTTTGCCGACCGCTGCCGAGTACGTTGGTGACCGACATGTTGTAGATCTTGCGGCTATAGAGCTCTTGCTTGACGGCGTTCAAGCATTCCGGGCGGATGTAGGCGATGACCAGTTTCATGGGGCCCTCCTATTCGTTGGTGAAGATTTGGAAGCCGTTGTAGGCCTCCATACCGTGTTCGCTGATGTCCAGGCCTTTGAGCTCTTCTTCCGCGCTGACCCGCAGGCCCATGAGGGCGTCCAGTACCTTGAAGAGGACAAAGCCGCAGCCAAAACCCCAGGCCGCAATGGCCAGGGCGCCGGTGATTTGGGTGAGCAGGAGTCCTGCTCCGCCGCCGTAGAGCAGTCCCGTGGCCGAACCGAATCCTGGGGCGGCGAAGAAGCCCACGAGGATGGTCCCGAGCGTGCCGCACACGCCGTGTACCGAAGAGGCCCCCACCGGGTCGTCGATCTTCAGGGTCTTGTCGATGAACTCGATGCTGCGCACCACCACCAGTCCCGCAATGGCGCCGATGGCAAGGGCCCCCATGGGCGAGACCTCGGCGCACCCGGCGGTGATGGCCACCAGCCCCGCCAGGGTGCCGTTGAGGGCCATGGAGGTGTCGGGTTTGCCGAAGCGCATCCAGGCCATGGCCATGGCGGCCAGGGTGCCGGCGCAGGCCGCCAGGCTCGTGGTGACGGCGATGAAGCCGATGTCGCCCGTGGCTGCGGTGGTGCTGCCGGGGTTGAATCCGAACCAGCCGAACCAGAGGATGAAGACCCCAAGGCCGGCCAAAGGGATGTTGTGGCCGGGAATGGCCCGCGCCGCACCGTCCGGGCCGTATTTGCCGATGCGCGGCCCCAGGACGAGGGCGCCGGCCAAGGCGATCCAGCCGCCTAGGGCGTGCACCACCGAGGAGCCGGCAAAGTCCACGAACCCCATTTGGGCGAGCCAGCCCGCACCTTCGTCCCCAAGCCAGAGATTGCCCCAAGCCCAATGCCCGGAGATGGGATAGATGAGGGCCGAGATAGCGAGGCTGGCGGCAATATAGGTGCGAAATTGGGTGCGTTCGGCCAGGGCGCCGGAGACGATGGTGGCCGCAGTGGCCGCGAACACCGATTGGAAGAACCAGAAAGTCAGGGTCCATTGGCCCTCCGGCGTGGTGGCATCAAGGCCTGCCAGGGCAAAGCCGGACGTGCCAAAGACGCCCGCGGCGTCGGCGCCGAACATCAAGGCAAAGCCCACGAGAAAGTAGGCTGGCGAGCCGGCGGCAAAGTCCAGGAGGTTCTTCATGATGATGTTGGCGGCGTTCTTGGCGCGGGTAAAGCCGGCCTCCACCATGGCGAACCCGGCCTGCATGAACATGACCAGGATGGCGGCGATCAAGGTCCACAGCAGGTTGGCGCTGGATTGGGTGAAAAATTCTGGCGCTTCCGCCAGGGCCAAAGCCGGGGTCCCGAGGACCCACAGGGCGGTGAGCAGGGCCCGCCGCGGCCGAAACAGGGGATATGCGAACATACACACGCCTCCACACGATTAGGGTTGCAACATGCCGAGGGTAGTGCAGAGGCTGTGCCGAAGGGAAAACACCTTGAAATATTTTAGAAAAAGAGAAGGGCTCGCCGGATGCTTTATTCTTTTTTGTAAAAAATCATGGCGTTATATAGCAGGTTTTTTGGAAAAGTTATACTTTTTTGTAAAAAGTATATTATATAAATATGTTGCCCTCTACCCTAGGTAGGCTTTAGCCAGCAGATAGAGGTCGGCATAGGGCACGCCGGCCTTGATGGCCGCCATCATAGCCGCGGACAGGGCCATTTTGCGCTCCGTGGCCGCGAGGATCTCCCGTTTCACGAGGTTTAAGCGGTATTTGATAAAATCTGCGTCAAAGCCGTCGGCCACCAACTCCAGGCCGTCTTTGAAGTAGGGGGATGCCAGGTATTCGCGCTGTTCCAGCACCGCCTCGACCCCGCTTTTGCGGGCGAGCTTGCAGTAGAAGATGAGGTTGATGATGAGGGATTCGATCTTCTGCTTGTGGTCGATGCGCAGGAACTTCTTTTTGTTGAATCCCGGGTCTCCCAGGTGCTGGAGCATGAGGTCCGCCACCTCGAACACCTGGCGCTCGAAGATGGGTGGCATGTGGAACTTGGACAAAAACCGCACCATGACCTTTTGCGGGTTTTCGTTGGCCACCATGCCCAACAGGGCGATACTCATGAGCGTGTACTTGCGCCCCAGGTCTTCGAGGATGGTGGCGGCGCGGATGCCTGCCAGTTCTTTGGCTTCGGCCGGGGAAAAGGACGAGGCCGCCAACTCCAGCAGGTAGCGGATGTACGGTTCCTTGGTGTGCCGGGCCTCCTCGGCCAGGAAACTGTCCCGCCGTTTGCTCTCCAGGGTCTTTTTCACGGAGAGCCAAAAGGCGGCCACTCCTTCCAGAGGCATTTCCAGGATGTCGAATTCCGGTGGCGTCCCCGGCGAGGGGGCGACGCTGGCGGCTTCCAGCAGGCGGGTGACGAGGTCGTTGATGGCCGCAGGCATGCTAGTCCTCGAGGCAGAACTCCACCGTAAAGGAGCCTGCCTGGGTGGTGAAGGGGATGGCGATGGGCTTGATGGAGCTCATGTGGGCGATGGTGTGGCCGTCGCCCATGATCACCGTGGGCGTGGACCCCTGGAGTTTGACGCCCATCTCCGACAGCCCCACCCGGGCGTGGCCGGAGATCATGTTGGAGATCTCCCCCACCGCGTCCTGCACGTCCTGGAGGATGTTTTCGATGGCGTCGCCGAGCATCTGCTTGACCACATACACGGCCGTGGGTTTGTCGAAGGAGATGGAAAAGGTGCCGCGAAGGTCTCCAGTAATGCCGATGATGGCGGAGATGTCCCCCCGGGCGACGTTGTCTTTTTTGACGTATGGGGTCTCGGCGGCCACTTCCAGGGCGGCCACCGAGGCGAGCACGGTCTTGGTGGCCTTGATGAAGGGTTTGGCGAACTCTGGGTTCATGGGGCTCCTTGGGAAGAGAGGATGCCCCTCTGTTAGGGGACCACAGGCCCCGGGGTCAATCGTTCTGCGTGCGGCTCAGTCGCGCCAGCCGCCGAACCTGGCGGCACAAGCCCATGATCTGGTTGAACTCGTGGCGCCGGGGGGCGAGCCGGTGCACGAAACGTTTGATGGAGAGCATGAAGTAGTCCGGGTTGTCGGGCTTGATGTAGTCGATCTCCATGAGGGTTTCGCGCAGGGTGGCAAAGAGGAGCTCCTGCTCTTCGTGGTTGATGACCCGGTCCTTGGGATAGCGGGAAAGATGCAGGGGCCGTTCTTGGGCCGCGAGGAAGCACTCGTAGAGAAGCACGAGCACCGCCTGGGCCAGGTTGAGGGACGTGAGCTCGGTGCTCGTGGGGATGGTCACCAGGGCGTTGCAGATCTCGATCTCTTCGTTGGTGAGCCCGCGGTCTTCCGGGCCGAATACCAGGGCCACGCCGCCGTGGCGGCGTTCTTCCACGATGCGCGGCGCCGCTTCACGGGGGGTGAGGATGGCCTTGCGCCACCCGCCCAGACGGGCCGTGGTGGCGTAGGAGAAGGAAAAGGGCATGAGCGCCTCGCGCAGCGTGGGCACGATGGTGAGGCCGTCGAGCAGGTGCCGGGCATGGTGGGTGGCCAGCGGCAAGGCGCGCTCCAGGTCCCATTGCCACGGGTCCACGAGGATGATGCGCGAGCAGCCCATGTTGGCGCAGGCCCGGGCCACGGAGCCCACGTTTTCCGAGAACTTGGGCCGAAACAGGATGACGGCGATGTCGTCCAGGCGTTGCGGTTCCATGGGGCCCCTAGACGTTGAAGAGGAAGTGCATGACGTCGCCGTCACGCACCACGTATTCTTTGCCTTCCACCCGGAGCACCCCGGCGGCGCGGCATTTGGCCTCGGAGCCGTGGCGCACGTAGTCCGCAAAGGCGATGACCTCGGCGCGGATAAAGCCGCGTTCGAAATCCGAGTGGATGACGCCTGCCGCCTGGGGGGCCTTGGCGCCCTCGCGTATGGTCCAGGCCCGCACCTCTTTGGGGCCAGCGGTGAAAAAGGAGATGAGCCCCAGGGTTGCGTATCCGGCGCGGATGACTTGGTCGAGGCCGGACTCGGTGATCCCGTAGCTGGCGAGAAATTCGGCCGCCTCCTCGGGCGACAAGCCGGCGAGCTCTTCTTCCATGCGGGCGCACACCGTAATGGCCTGGGCTCCCCGGCGGGCGGCCAGATCCCGGGCCCGGCGTTGGTGCTCTGTTTCCGTGGCCAGGCCGGCTTCGTCCACGTTGAGTACGAAGATGACGGGCTTGGCGGTGATGAGCGGGGTTTCGCGCAGCAGCTGCGTCACTGCGGCGTCGTCAAGGAGTGCGGCGGCAGGGGTGCCTTCCGTCAGAGACTGGATGACGCGGCGGGCGGTCTCCAATTGGGCGGCGGCCTTTTTGTCCCCCTTGGCCTGCTTGGCCAGGCGTTCGGCGCGGCGTTCCATGGCCGCAAGGTCGGCCAGGAGGAGCTCGGTCTCGATGGTTTCGGCGTCGCGCACCGGATCTACCTCGCCGTCCACGTGGACGATATCCGGGTCATCGAAGCAACGCAGCACGTGCACGATGGCCTGGCAGTCGCGGATATTGGCAAGAAATTGGTTGCCCAGGCCTTCGCCCTGGCTTGCTCCGCGCACCAAACCGGCGATGTCCACGAAGTCCACGGTGGCCGGCACCACCTGCTGGGGGTGGACGAGCTCTGCCAGGGCGGCGAGCCGGGAGTCCGGCACCGGCACCACTGCCTTGTTGGGCTCGATGGTGCAAAAGGGATAGTTGGCGCTGGCGGCGTTCTGAGCGCGGGTGAGGGCGTTGAACAGGGTGGATTTGCCCACATTGGGCAGACCGACGATACCGATGCTGAGAGCCATGTTCTTCTCCTTGCGGCGCAAAAAAAGGCGGAAGGCTCCGCCCGTGGACTCGCCCCCTAGCAAAGGGGGGCAGGCGGGGCAAGGGACGGTATCCCCTGCTCCGTGGGGAATTTTGAGACATCTCCTTCAGGGTGCAGGGGGATGCCCTCTGCTGCGTCTCTTGGTCGAAGCGCCAGGGCGCGCCCTATTGCCGACGATGCCTTGCCGCAGACGCGTTGGAAAATGGACACGCGCCAGGCCGGGAATTTCCTGGCCTGATGCTGTTGCGAGGGCGGCCAACGGGGCTTGGAGAAAACTGGAAAGCAGCAGGGGCGAGGCGCAGCCGAGCCGCTCCCGGGAGACTGGCATCACGCCACCTCCCAGCCCACGATCTGGCGCCTTGTCGTGCTGAACTCCACGCCCACTTCGATGACGGTGACGTCCGGGGCGCGGTATTTGGCGGCGTAGTCTTTCTTCTTGAGCTGGGCGAGGGCCGCGCCGGTGGGTGCGTCGCCGTCGACGACTTTGAATTCCAGTACCCAGACGACGTCCCCTGCCCGTACGGTGAGGTCGCAGCGGCCCATGAGGCTTACGTCTTCAGGAATGATGGTGACCCCCACCGCCGCCAAATGGCTATAGAACACACTGGCAAAATAGCCTTCGTACTGGGCCATGGGGTTTTTGCGGTACCAGTCCGCAGGGATGCCCACAAAAAGGCGCATCATGTGCTCTTTGAGCGCGTCGGCGTCACCGGCCTTGAGCATGGCGGCCATGGCATGGGCCGAGCAGGAAGGTCGCACCGGCACCAAGGCGCGGAAGAGGGACTCGTTGAGGGCCTTGCGCACCTCGCGGTTGGGGAGCCCCAGTACGTATTCCACCCCCTCTTCACTATCCAGCACCTCGGTAATGGTGAGATACCCGGTTTGCCACAAAAGCGCCTCAGGTTCGATACCATCCACGTCGAAGGCCGAGAGCAGGGCCTCGCTGGCATAGAGCCGCTCGAGACGCGGGGTGAAAAACTGGTGGCGCGTGAGCCACTCCACGAGAAACGTGGGGGTGGCGGTCTCGAACCACCAGGAGCGGAACTGGCGTTCCGCCAGAAGAAGGAGCACATCGAACGGATTGTAGACGCTCGTTTCGCTTCCCCAGTGGTAGCCGTTGTACCAGGCGCGCACGGCGTCCCGATCGAGAGCGCAGCCTTCCTTGATGGCAGCGGCGAACTCCGGGGCGAAGACCGTATCCAGGTCTACTTCGGTATAGCCGCAGATGGTGGCATATTGAGGGGACAGGGTGATGTCCCGCAGATTGTTGAGCCCGGAAAAGAGGCTCACCTTGCTGAACTTGGACACCCCGGTGAGGAAGACGAAGCGCAGATCCGCATCCCGGCCCTTGAGCACGGAGTAGAGGTTGCGCAGGCCCTCGCGCATGGCCCGCGCCGTATTGGGATCGGTGAGGTTATCGAGGATGGGCTTGTCGTATTCGTCCACCAGGACCACGGCTTGGGTCCCCTGGTGCGTTGCTGCCTCGTGGATGAGGGCATCGAAGCGCACGGCAACGCCTTCGTCGCGGCTGGGAAGCACTACCCCCAAGCGCTGGGCATTGTGCTCCAGCTGGACGTGGATGCTGTGGTCTAAAGCTTGGCGGTCTTGGAGCACTCCGCTGGCAAAACTGATGCGCACCACCGGATGGCGCGTTGCCCAGTCCCAGTGATTTTCCAGATAGAGGCCGGAAAAGAGCGCTCGGTTTGCCACAAAGGCCTCGGCTAGGGTATCGAGGAAGAGGCTTTTACCGAATCGCCGCGGCCGGGAGAGAAAATAGTACTTCCCGCTTTCGGCAAGCGCGCTCACGAAGGGCGTCTTGTCCACGTAGTAGTAGCCCTCGCGCCGGATCTCGGCAAAGGTCTGGATGCCGATGGGCAGTTTCTTGCGGATCATGAAAACCTCCACGCCAGAAGAGACGACGTTTTCCGTGTACCTATGGGGACATGGGAAGTCAAAAGGAGCGAAATTTTCGCGACGCCAATGCGAGCGGCTTTTCCTGGGGGATTGCACACGCCGCAGGGCCAAAATGCCGGAAAGAAGCGCAAGGGGCGCAGAACATCGTGGGATGTGCCCTTGCCCTGACGGCGGCGCTGATGATAGGGGGAGGGTGAGGAGGACGCCCATGCTTTCGCGCCGCCGTTTTCTTGCCTTTCTCGCGACGTTGGCCGCGGCCCCGGTGTTTTCCGGGTGCGCCGTCAATCCCGTCACCGGCCGCAATCAACTCATGCTCGTGGGCGAGGACGATGAGATCGCCATGGACCGGCGCCAGTCGCCCCAGCAATTTTCTGCGGATTTCGGGCCAGTGCAGGACGCGGCCCTGAACGCCTACGTGACGGAAGTGGGACTGGCCGTGGCCCGCCAGAGCCACCGGCCACAGATGCCGTACTCCTTTCGGGTGGTGAACGCGCCGTACGCCAACGCCTACGCCTTTCCCGGCGGAAGCATCGCCGTGACCCGGGGGATTTTGGCCCGCCTGGAAAGCGAAGATGAACTTGCCGCCCTTGTGGGACACGAGATCGGCCACGTGAGCGCCCGGCATACTGCGGCGCGTCTCTCCAGCGGCACGGTCCTTTCCGTGGTCTTGGGGGGCGCGGCGGCGGCCCTGGGCGCGGCCAAGCCGGGCCTGCAGGATGTGGCCGGCGACGTGGCCGGCCTGGGGGCGGGAATCCTCCTTGCCAAATACAGCCGTGACGACGAGCGCGAGGCCGACAGCCTGGGCATGGCGTACATGGTGGCTGCGGGGTACTCGCCCCAAGGC
Organism: Desulfomicrobiaceae bacterium; assembly: GCA_003530935.1. Taxonomy (GTDB): domain Bacteria; phylum Desulfobacterota; class Desulfovibrionia; order Desulfovibrionales; family Desulfomicrobiaceae; genus Thermodesulfomicrobium. Next base: position 21,020 of record DPEO01000003.1, read on the forward strand.
ATGGTGGACCTCATGGCCATGCTGCGCGGGCTCTCCACGCGCGAGCCGGGCCTGGTGGAGATTCTCTTCGCCACCCACCCCATGAGTGACGAGCGTTTTGCCCAGGCCGTGTCCCTGGCCCGCCAGCGCTACGCCGCGGCCCTCTCTCGGCCCCGGCGCCGCGAGCCCTTTGCGGCGGCCACGGCGCGGCTGCGTGCCCAACTCCCGGCCTTGGAGCGTCTCGAGGCGGCCCAGCGCGCCTTGGGGAACAAGCAGCCCGCCCAGGCGAGGGCCTTGTGCCAGCAGGCCCTTTCCATCCTGCCGGACGACTACGCGGCCTTGGTGCTCTTGGCCCGGGCCGAGCTTGCCGCGGACGCGCCGCAAGCCGCCGTGCAGACCGCACAGCGTGCCCGCGCCGTGTACCCTTCGGAGGCCCAGGGGATCCTTGTCCATGGTCTGGCCGCTGTACGGCTGCGCCGCTTTGCCGAGGCCGTGCACGACTTCACGCAGGCGCTGCAGTTGCTGCCGGCCGATCCGACGCCGATGTTCTGGCGCGGCTACGCCTTGGAGGCCATGGGCGATCGGCAGGCCGCGGCCCAGGACTATTACCGTTATTTACAGCAAGGACCTTCCGGTCCGCAGGCCAAGTACGCCCTGCGGCGTCTCAAGGAGTGGAGATATGTACGGTAGAGCACTGCTGATGTTTTTGGTGCTCGGGTTGGGCGTCTTTTCCTGTCCGTCCCGGGCCTGGACTGATCAGGCACCGGTGGCCGCGGATCAGGTTTTGGAGTCGTTTTTGCAGGTGAAAAACCTGGAGCTCGACCGTTTGGCCCGCGAGGTGGATGTCGCCCAAAGCGCGGTGAGCGATGCCGAGGCTACCCACGCCCAAGTTTTGGGGCGCATGGCGGACCGGCTTCAGGCCTTGGAGGTGGTGGCGCGGCTCATGCTCTCCAACCCCTACGACATGCGCGCGGCCTTGGCCGAGGCCCAGTTCGTGGCCCGCAATTTGGAGAAAGAGCGCGCCCCCCTGGAAAGTCTCGCCCGGGATCTGAATCTCAAAAACAGTGCTGCCGCCGCCCTGGCGGAAGAGTTGGAGCGTAAGTGGGCCGCCGCTCTGGACAAGGATGTGCGTACCGGTCTGACGAGCATTCGCGCCCGGGGAAGCAAATTGGTGCAGAGTCTGCGAGGGCTCAGTGAGCGCACAGAGAAGCTCCTTACCCAGTACACTGCAGCCCAGCAACGGGCGGCGGCTTTGGTGGCGCAATTCCAGGAGAAGCTCCCCCAGATCTGGGAGTCCGAGTTCCTCGATCCCAAGCCCTTCCGCCTCTGGCCTTTGGGATGGGCGGCGGCGGCGCAGGACTTGGCGGAGTGGGGGGTCAACATGCGCTTGCTGTTTGGTTCCCAATGGGCCTCCATCGCCCGGGAAGACCAGGGTATCCTCGGCGTGTTGGTGCTCTTCTGGCTTCCTTTTTCCGCGCTGGGGCTCATGGTGTACCGTCGTCTGGCCCCGCTCTTTCCTCCGCGCTCTCCAGGACGGCACGTCTCCACGGCCATGGCCATCCTCTGCCTCTCTTTGGGGGTGTCCCTCTTGGCCGCCTTTTTTTCCGGCCGGGTGAGCCAAACTTCGGTGCTGCTCGTCGCTACGCACAGCCTTATCGTAGGCGGGGCCCAGGCCTTGGGGTGGCGGCTGCGCCTCCTGACCCGCCCCAACGCCTTGGCGTGGCAGCCGCTTCTTCCTTTGGTGGCCCTTTTTGGCTGCTCCATCGTCTTGGAACTGTTGCGGTTGCCGCTGTGGCTCTTCCATGGGGTGTGGCTTGCCCTGCTGGTGTGCACCTCCCTGGCCATGGGTATGGTGCGGCCGGTTTTCCCCTACGAGACGTGGATCCGACGGCTCAACCCGTGGGTCATGTTCCTTTTGGTGCTGGTGGCGTTTTCCGGCCGGGCGCGGCTGGCCCTTTTAGGGGGAGAGCTGTGGTGCGTCGGCGCCGTGGCCGGCCAGTTGGCCTTGGGGGTCGTGGCCTTGGCCCATTCGTCCGCGGCCATGACGCCGCGTGAAGGGTGGCGCGCCCTGGCGGCGGAGCTGGGGGCCAGCCTCACCTCCATTGTGGCGTGGACCGGGGCGATTTTCGCGGTGCTCGGCTGGCTGGCGGTGCAGTTGGGCTCCAACATGGTCTTCGAGCGCCTCTCCTCCCTGCAGTTCAATTGGGGGGAGTTTTCCTTCAATTTTTTGCGCGTGGTCATGGTGTTTCTGCTCTTTCAGGTGGTGCGTTCCCTGGCGGCGGCCTGGCGGGGCATGTTGGAGAGTGATGCCGTGGTGGCGGGGCTCGACCGGGGCGGCAAGGCATCGCTCGCCCGGGTGGGCATCTACTGCCTGTGGCTCCTCTTTGGCCTGATGGCCATGCACCTCTTGGGCGTCAGCCTCACCAATTTGGCGGTCATCGCCGGCGGCCTGTCCGTGGGTATTGGCTTTGGCCTGCAGACCCTCATCAACAACTTCGTGAGTGGCATGATCCTGCTCTTCGATCGCTCCCTGCGGCCGGGAGACATCATCGAACTGGACGGCCTGCGGGCCGTGGTGCGCAATATCAATATCCGCAACACCGAGGTGCAGACGTACGACAACGCCACCATCCTCATTCCCAATTCCGAGCTCATCTCCGGCCGCCTTACCAATTGGACGCACAAAAACGACCCGCGCATCCGGCGCGACATCGCCGTGGGCGTGGCCTACGGATCGGACATCGCCCGCGTCAAAGCCCTATTGCTGGAAGCCGCGGTCGAGCATCCCGCGGTCTTGTCCGCACCAGCGCCGCAGGTGATTTTCGCCGATTTTGGCGCCAGCTCGCTGGACTTCATCCTGCGGGTCTGGCTGCGGCACGTGGAGTTTTCCGTAAGCGCCCCATCGGAGCTGCGCGAGGCCATTGACCAGAAATTCCGCGAGGCGGGCATCGAGATCGCCTTCCCGCAGATGGACATCCACCTCCGGGAAGGCGACGGGGTGCTGCGCCTCAGGCGCGGCTAGGGCGACGCCCACTGCTCCAGGGGGAGCGGACTGCCCACGTCCCGCCCTTGGGGCTGCCATTCGCAGCGGGTGGAGAGTTCGGCCCCGTGCTGGATGATGGAGATGGGGCGGTCGGCGCTCACCACCACCACGAAGAGGTCCGGGTGTTCGGCGGAAAACCGCAGGGCGGAGTTGTAGCGGGCCCCGCGCGCTCGACTCTCGCCGGGTACGGCCTTGCCGTCCATGAGGGTGGCGAAGGCCACGAGACGCAGGGTGCGGATATCGATGTGCAGGGCGCCGTCCACCCGGGCCAGGGTCTTGGCCAGATCCAGCTCCGCCAGCCGCCGGAGATTGAGGGCGGAGGTGAGGCGCTGGCCGGAGGTGTGGGCAAGCGGCGTGCCGTAATCCAGGATGAGGGCGCAGCCATGCCGCCGCTCCTGGGCGCTTTTGACGATCTCGAGCACCATGTGCATGATGCCGTAGATGTGGTGCGCGGGCCAGCGCATCTCCACCAGGGTTTCTTCCAGGGCCACGAGGATGGGCTCGCGGGTGGAGGAGTGGAGACTCCCATCGGCGAAGCTGCAGATCTTTTCCTCCTGCAGGCTGATGAACCCGTAGCTGCCGAGAAACTCGGCGCCAATGGAATAGTCGGGCAGCCTGCCTGCGCCGATGCCGATGATGTGGGTGCCGTCGCACACCAGCCGGTGGCGGGTGCCTTCCACGGCCTGAAGGAGTTTGCGCACGTGTTTGGTGTCCTGGAGCAGGGGCCGCTCGTGCGGATCGAGCTTGGCCATATAGTGGATGGTGTCCACCAGGTCGGGCTCCACGAAGGCCATCTCACCCACGGGCAGGCGGCCTTCCTCTCGGGCCTTGGACAGGTCGAGGATGGCTGCGAGCACCGTGTACACCCGCAGGCGAGAATCCATGATGCTGCGGCTGCGTTCATCCACGATGGCGTCCCGCACCGCGTGCAGGGCAAAGTCATGGAGGATGAACCCCGCGTTCTCCACGGTGCAGGCCCGGCTTTCCATGCTCTGCACCATGAGGCGGCAGGCCTGTTCCAGCCAGCGCTGGGTGGGGAGCACGGAGCAGATGTCCGGGTGATGGTCCGTGAACCACATCTGCAGGGGCAGAGGCGCCGAGCGGGCGCCGAAAGAGATGATGCCCGAGAGCTGGACGTCCGCGCAGGGGATGAATCCGTCGTAGGCAGGACCCGCAGGACACAGGGGCGGCGGAAAGCGGGAGAAGATTTCGCGGATCTTGGGTTCGTGCTCCCGCAGCAGGTCTTGGGGGTCGTGGATGAACACCGGCCCGGTGTCCTCAAGGGCGTACACCACGGCCACGCGGCTGGGGCCCGAGAAGCGGGAGAGCCCGGCGCCGAGGCCGTCGCAGATGTGGAAGAGGGTTTTGCGAAAAAGCAGGGGGGTGCTCATGAGTGGCCTCGACAGACGCAATAGGCGTATGGGTTCCATGGCCCCGTTTTTCCGGGGCGTTGCTCCAAACAGAGTATGCTTTTTCGATTTCTCAGGGCAAGGGGCGAGAGCGTCTTTTTTCTTCATGCCCAGTGGACGCGAGCAGTGAGGAGGTCTGTATGCACGAAGTCTTTTTTGAACGGGTGATTACGGATTATTTGACTGGTGCGAGCATCCAGGACTCCACCTACGAAGATTTGCGCCAGGGCCTGGCACGCATGCTCGTGGAGGAAAAGGGCTACCCGCGCCACCTCTTGCGGCCCAAGTACGCCGTGCGCGCCCAGGTGGACGGCCGCGAGGAGGCGTTCTCGGTGGATATCGCCGCCTTTGCCGAGGACGGGACTCCACTTCTTGCCCTGTTCTTTTGCCCCGGCGAGGTGGGCACCTTCGTGCGGGAAAGCGTTGCCGCGGCGCGGGTGCACCAACCCCAACCCTTTCCCTTGGTGCTGGTCACGGACTCCATGCGCATCCTGCTCGTGGCCGCCCAGGACGGCAATACCCTGGGAGAAGGCTGGTACGCCGTGCCCCGTTGGGAGGAGCTGCCGGGCCTTGCGGCTGCTCACCCCTGTCCACCTCTGCCCCCGGAGCGCCTGGAAAAGGAGAGTCGCATCCTGGCGGCCTACACGGCCTTGGGCGGGGCGTGCTGCGGCGGGGCCTGCGAGCTGACGGAAACCTCTTCCTAGTCCAGATTCTTGGGCAGTTCCGCCCATTTCTCCGGCCGCAGCCCGGCGTGGGCCTCCAGGGCGCAGGTAAGCTCCTCCACACTGGGCGCCGCGGTGCCGATCTTGCCCACCACGATGCCGGCCGCCAGATTGGCCAGCATGGCGGCGGTGAGGAGGTCCGCGCCGGCGCCCACACCCAGGGCCAAGGTGGCGATAACCGTGTCTCCGGCGCCGGTGACGTCGAACACCTGCTGGGCCAGGGTGGGCACGTGGAAGACCCCTTCGCCGGGCACGAACACCGCCATGCCGTCAGCCCCCAAGGTGAGCACCAGGGTGGCAAGGCCGTAGCGCCGCAAAAGCTCTCGGCCCGCGGCCATGGCCGAGGCGGGATCGGTGATGGGGATGCCGGATCCCTCACTGGCCTCCTTGGTGTTGGGGGTCATGCAATAGGCCCGGCGGTAGAGGGGGTAGTTGCAGCTCTTTGGGTCCAAAAACACCCGTGGGTGGGCGGCCAGCTCCTGGAGGAGCTCGGCGTGTACCGCGCCTTTGCCGTAGTCCGAGACCACCACAGCGGCGGCGTCCAGGTGTCTTTTCGCGCCCTCCCGCAGGAGCCGGGCGCTTGCCGCGGGCAGCGGCCCCGTGTTTTCGTGGTCGATGCGCAGCATCTGCTGGTGGCTGGCCATGACCCGGGTCTTGCGGGTGGTCTCCCGCGCCGGGCAATCCACGAGGTTTACGGCAAACCCGGCGCGGGTGCACAGGGCCTCCAGGCGCTCTCCGGCCTCGTCGGTACCGCGGATGGCCACCAGGGTGGGGGCTCCGCCCAAGGCGGCCACATTGGCCGCGACGTTGCCTGCACCGCCCAATTTCCACTCCTGTCGGGTGACCTGGACGACGGGCACCGGCGCTTCCGGCGAGATGCGGTGCACTTCGCCCCACTCGTAGTGGTCGAGCATGGCGTCGCCCACCACGAGCACCCGTGTGCCGCCAAGACGCGTCACGAGTTCCATCATTGGGGCATCTCCAATCCTTCCATCAAGGCCAA
>DPEO01000113.1 GCA_003530935.1 Desulfomicrobiaceae bacterium
GATCACCGAGCTCGCCGCCCACAAGGCGGTGCTCTTCTCCACCCACATCCTCCAAGAAGCGGCGGCCCTTGGGCGCCGCATCGGCATCATCGCCGGCGGCCGCATCCGCGCCGTGGGCACCCGGGAAGAACTCGCGACCCAGGCCGGCGTCCCGGCGGTGGTGCACGCCTGCCTCGAAGCCCCGGCCGCTGCCGTGCGCGATGCCCTGGCCCAAGTGCCGGGGCTCTCCGACGTCGAGGTCCAGGAAGCCGCCGCTCATACCCACGTGCGCGCCGCCACGGACAGCCCCACGGCCGCCAGCCACGCCCTGGGGCGGGCCTTCCGCGAACACGGCCTCACCGTGACCCAACTCACCACCGCGCTCCCCGACTTGGAGACCCTATTTTTCCGCCTCACCGCCCAAAATTCCGAGGAGGCCGACCATGCGTGATCTTTTGGCTATCCTGCGCCGCGAACTCTTTCGCTTCACGGCGACCCCCATGGGGGCCATCGTCCTCGTGGCCTTCTACCTCCTTGCCGTCGGGCTTTTTGCCCCGGAGTTCTTCCTCCTGCCCACTGCGGACATGCGCCCCTTCTTCACGGTGCTTCCTTTTGTCCTCTGCGCCGTTCTCCCTGCAGTCACCATGCATCTGTGGGCCGGAGAGCGCAGCCAAGGCACGCTGGAGCTCCTGCTCGTGCTCCCCGTGCGGCCGGCGAGCCTGGTGCTCGCAAAATTTCTCGCCGCCATGGCCTTCGTGCTCGTGGCCCTGGCGTCCACCGGCGTCATCCCGCTCATGTTTGGAGTCCTCGGCGCGCCGGATTGGGGTCAGATCGCGGCCTCTTACCTGGGCGCCGTGCTCCTTTGCGCCATGTTCGTCGCCTTGGGACAGCTCGCCTCCGGATTTGCCGCAGATCAGACTTCGGCCTTTGTGCTCGCCCTGGGCGGCGCCTTCGGGCTCTACCTTCTCGGCTCCGACTTTGCCGCCATGGCCCTGGATGGCTGGCACCCGGGGCTGGGGACGCTGCTGCGCCGCCTCTTCGGGGCAGCCAGCTACTTTGCCCCGTTTGTCCGCGGCCTCGTAGAGGTCCCAAGCGTCGTCTTCTTCCTCCTGTGGACCACCATTTTTCTCTTCCTCAACGGCCTGGCGCTGGAGCACCGCGGCCAGCAAGGCTTTCGCCTCCGCTTTGCCGCTGCGGCGGCCCTGTGCATCACCATCGGCGCCCTGAGCACCCATCTCCTTTCCCAAGCACGGCTGCCGCGCCTCGACCTCACCCAAAGCAAAATCCACAGCCTCTCGCCGGCCACGGCCCGCATCCTCCAAAACCTTCCGGCCCCCATCCAGGTCACCTACTACGTCACCCCAGCGGCCCAAATGCCCACGGAACTCAAAAGCTTGGAGCGCGACGTCATGGACCGCTTGGAAGCCATGAGCGCCCAGGCGCCGGAGAAAATGGTGCTGCGGCGGGTCTATCTCCAGGCCGCCAACGTGGTGGCCGACAGCGCCCAGGCAAGCGATCTGGAACGCCAGATGCTCGCCAAAGGGGTGCAGCCCATCTCCGTGGCCGCAGTGCGCCAGACCGGCACGGTGAGTGAACTCGTCTACACGAGCATCGGCATCGCCTACCGCGACAAGCCTGAAGAAATCCTGCCCGCCGTCGTGCCCAACACCTTGGGAGAGCTGGAATACCTCATCGCCTCCACGGCCCTGCGTCTTGCCCGCGCCACGCCGCCCACCGTAGCCGTGGCCAGCGGGCCGGGACAATTCACCGAGATGTCCCGCATGCTCGAGCGCGAAGGCTATACGGTCCGCCCCGTATCCCTCGAAGAGCCCTTGCCCCAGGCGGACGCCATCGTGCTCGTGCAGCCCCAGCTCTCGGACAAAGCGCGCTACCAACTGGCTCGCGCCCTGGCCCAGGGGGCCCGGATCTTCCTTGCCGTACAGCAGGAGACCTGGGACTACTCCCAGGCCCTGGGGCGGCTTTCCGCCGTGCGTATTCCGCTTAACTCCAACATCGAAGCCTGGCTTGCCCCGTACGGGGTGCGCCTTGTCCCGGATATCCTCATGGACGAACAATCCATCGCCGTGCGGGTGGCCACCAACCCATGGGACCAGCTCACCGGCGGCGGCATGACCCTCAAACTCCCCACCCACATCCTCGTCACCCGCCAGCACATGGCCCCAGACCCCATGCTCCTACGGGTGGACAACCTCGTCTACCTTTGGGGCAGCGCCCTGGAGCTCACCGACACCAACGCCACCCAGATCACCCGCACCCCGCTGGCCTGGACCTCGCCCCAGGCGTGGACCATCCCGCAGGAAGCGACCCTCACCCCCCAATCCATCACCCCGCCGGATGCCGGCCGCCGCAGCTACCCCGTCTTGGTGCGTCTTGCCGGCGAGTTCCCCGCTCCCCAAGGCCCGCCGCCAGCAGACGCTGGCGCCACCGCCCACGCGGTGGAACCATGGACGCCTGCACCGGGAGAACTGCTGATCACCGGGTGCTCCAGCATGTTTGCCGACGGCCTGGTCTCCACCAACGCCGAGCTCCTCTTTGCCGCCCTCGACGGCATGGTCTTTGGGGAAGATCTCCTGCGCATCCGGCCCAAGGAACTCCCCTCGCGGGTGCTTCCACCGCTCTCTCCCCAGGCGGCCCTGGCATGGAAGATCGTACTCCACGCGGCAGTGCCGCTCATGGTGCTCGGCATAAGCATCCTCACGGCCCTGCGCCGTCGCGCCCAAGAACGCCACCCCCACGCCTAAGGAGGAACCATGTCCCGTACCCTCGCCATCCTTACTGCCGTGGCCGCCGTCCTCTTGGGGATTACCCTCTGGGACAAACGTCCCCCGTCCCATGTGGTGACTCCCGACACCTTGGCCGTCTTCGCCCCGGCTGATCTCGTGGAAACCGCCCAGCGCATCACCCTTGCCCAGAAAAACGCGACCCTGACTTTGGAACGACAGCCTGAGCGGTGGTATATTGTCGAGACCAACCAAACCGCCAGCAACGCCACGGTGGGCACCCTGCTCCAGGCCGTAAAGAGTCTGCGCGGCGAAGCCAGAATCGGCGATCCCAAGGACTTCGGCCTCACCGACGACGCCCTGCGCCTGACCATCACCACCGCCGATGGCATCAGGCACACCCTGCGTGTGGGGCGCATGGATTTTCGCGTAGTCTTTGTGGCCCGCCCCGAGGAGACCCAAGTCTGGGCAGTAAGCGGCCAACTCTTTGGTGCCCTCGGGGGCGAAGAACGGGCCACAGACCCGCATTTTTGGGCACAAGTGCCTGGATCTTCCCCGTGATCCCCGCAAAAAACTTCACTCCCGGCCTTTACAAACGCCAAAGCGGGTTTATTTCCAAGGGAAATTTGTGTGCACCACGAAATCCACTGTTGAGGAGAATATCATATGGGGAAGATCATCGGCATCGATCTGGGAACCACCAATAGCTGCGTCTATGTCATGGAAGGCAAAGACGCCAAGTGCATCACCAATCCTGAGGGAGGGCGGACCACGCCGTCCATCGTCGCTTTCACGGACAAAGAACGCCTCGTGGGCGAAATCGCCAAGCGCCAGGCGGTCACCAACCCGGAAAAGACCATTTTTGCCGTAAAACGGCTCATGGGCCGTAAGCTTGACGATCCGCAGCTCAAAGCCTGGGTGGCCAAGAGCCCGTACAAAATCGTGGAAGGCGCCAACGGCGACGCCTACGTGCAGATCGGAGACAAGAAATACAGCCCGCCGGAGATCTCGGCCATGATCCTCCAGAAGCTCAAGGCCGATGCCGAGGCCTACCTGGGCGAGAAGGTCACCGAGGCGGTCATCACCGTGCCGGCCTACTTCAACGACTCCCAGCGCCAGGCCACCAAAGACGCGGGCCGTATCGCCGGCCTCGAGGTCAAGCGCATCATCAACGAGCCCACCGCGGCCTCCTTGGCCTACGGGGCGGACAAGAAGAAGAACGAAAAGATCGCGGTCTTCGACCTGGGCGGCGGCACCTTCGACATCTCCATCCTGGAAGTGGGCGACAACGTCGTGGAAGTGCGCGCCACCAACGGCGACACCTTCCTGGGCGGCGAGGACTTTGACCACGAAATCATCACCTATCTGGTCAACGAGTTCAAACGGGAAAACGGCATCGACCTCTCCCAGGACAAGATGGCCCTGCAGCGCCTCAAAGAGGCTGCGGAAAAGGCCAAGAAAGAGCTCTCCTCCTCCCTGGAGACGGACATCAACCTGCCGTTCATCACCGCGGACCAGTCCGGGCCCAAGCACCTCATGATGAAGCTCTCCCGCGCCAAGCTGGAGTCCTTGTGCGAGCACCTGGTCAAGCGCACCATCGAGCCGTGCAAGAAGGCCTTGGCCGACGCCGGGCTCAAGGCCAGCGACATCGACGAGGTCATCCTCGTGGGCGGCATGACGCGTATGCCCTTGGTGCAAAAGACCGTGGCCGACTTCTTCGGCAAGGAGCCCAACAAGAGCGTCAACCCCGATGAGGTGGTGGCCATGGGCGCGGCCATCCAGGGCGGCATCCTGGCGGGTGACGTCAAGGACGTGCTGTTGCTCGACGTCACGCCGCTGTCACTCGGCATCGAGACCTTGGGCGGGGTGTTCACCAAGCTCATCGAGCGCAACACCACCATCCCCACCCGCAAGAGCCAGGTGTTCACCACCGCGGCGGACAACCAGCCCTCGGTGTCCATCCACGTGCTCCAGGGCGAGCGCCCCATGGCGGCGGACAACATGACCCTGGGCCGCTTCGAGCTCACGGGCATCCCGCCGGCGCCGCGTGGCGTGCCGCAGATCGAGGTCACCTTCGACATCGACGCCAACGGCATCGTCAACGTGTCCGCCAAGGACATGGGCACGGGCAAGGAGCAGTCCATCCGCATCACCGCCTCTTCAGGACTCTCGGAAGAGCAGATCAACCGGCTCATCAAAGAGGCCGAGGCCCACGCCGAAGACGACAAGCGCAAGCAGAAGCTCATCGAGGCCCGCAACAACGCCGACACCCTCATCTACACCACGGAAAAGAGCCTGCGGGACCTGGGCGACAAAGTCGATGCCACCTTGCGGGGCGATATCGAGTCCAAGGTCGAAGCCCTCAAAAAAGTCATGCAGGGCGATGATGCCGAGGCCATTACCCGCGCCGCCGACGAGCTGGCCCGAGCCTCCCACAAGCTGGCGGAACAGCTCTACGCCCAAAAGGCCGGCGGCCCCACGGAAGATGCCGGCGCCAGCCAAGGCAGCGGGGCCGATGCAGGCAAGAAAGACGACGATGACGTGGTGGACGCCGACTATACCGAAGTCAAATAACGGTCTCCTCCCTCCGCCAAAAAAGCCGGGGCGCTCGCCGCTCCGGCTTTTTTGCGTCCTGGAGCACCTCAAAAGGCGGCCGTGAGCACATTTGGAGATGCTTCTTTTTGCTCTCTTGTTGAAGGCGTCCGACGGTTATGCCTTTTGAAGGATCCATCCCGTCAGGTGCAATTTCTTCTCGACACAAGGTACATTTTTGTGATGCACGAAAGCTATACTCTCGGAGGGGCGCTATGCACGCACGTCTCGCTATCTCGCCGCATTTTATTGCTCTCGTGACGATTGCTTTCCTCGCCGGAGCATTCTTTCCAGGCCCAGCCAGCTCCCAGCCCGCAGAACCACCCCCCATAAGCTCCGATGGTCGCCAACAGGGCGCCGCGGACGCCAAGGCCCGCGAGGCTTTGCGCGGCCTTGCGCAAAAGAACGCCCTAACGGTTCGCGCCCTGATCGGCTACGGTCGCCTTCCAGCGACCGCCATGGCCCCCTTGGCCGGTCTTCGCGCCAAAGGCATCGA
>DPEO01000129.1 GCA_003530935.1 Desulfomicrobiaceae bacterium
GTCCAAGCCCTGCCCGGCGTGGACGGCGATGACGAATTCATCCGTATGGAGATGGATGTGGCGGCGGGCGTCCTCCGCGGCAAGACCTCCAAGGCCGATCTGCCGGAGCAGCAATTCGAACTGCAGACCTTCTACTTCTTCCAGCACCTCAAAGGGAAATATCCCAAACGCACCGAGGAGATCTCCAAAATCTTCGAGGAGATGCAAGCCACCCGCATCATCGTGGCCAACCACATGCATGCCGGCGACGGCAATTGCCACGTCAACCTGCCGGTCAATTCCAACAACCCGCGCATGCTCGCCCGCGCCGAAGAGGCGGTGGAAAAGATCTTCCACAAGGCCACGGAGCTCGGCGGACAGGTCTCCGGCGAGCACGGCATCGGCATCACCAAGATCGCCTTCCTGGCAGAAGAAAAGATCGCCGCCCTGCGCGCCTACAAGCGCAAGGTGGACCCCAACAATATCTTCAACCCCGGAAAGCTCACCCAACGGGACTTGGTGGTGGTGCCCTACACCTTTTCCTTCAACCGCCTCATCCAAGACATCACCAAGACCGCGCTTCCGGGCAAAGAAAAGCTCATCGCGCTGCTCACCAATATCCAGACCTGCACCCGCTGCGGCAAATGCAAGCAGGTCTGCCCCATGTATCTGCCCCAAAAGGGCCTGCTCTTTCACCCGCGCAACAAGAATATCACCTTGGGCGCGCTCGTGGAGGCCATCTACTATTCCCAGCTCCACCACGGGGAACCCGAGGCCAGGCTGTTGCGGGAACTTCGCCGCATTTTGGAGCATTGCACGGCCTGCGGCAAATGCTTCGCCATCTGCCCGGTGAAGATCCGCACCCAGGACGTCACCCTGCACCTGCGCACCTACCTGGAAGACAAAGGCATGGGCGGGCACCCGTTCAAGAATCGCGTGCTCCATCTGCTTGCCCAGGACCCGCAAAAGACCTTGCCCAAGGTGGCCAAGCTGGCAGGCATCGGCGCCATGGCCCAGGACAAGGCCGTGCGTCTGCTGCCGGCCTCCTGGCGCAGCCGCCTGACGCACCCCATGCTGCGCACCGCCACGCCGCAGCTGGAATTTCGCAACCTGAGCCAAACCCTGGGCCTTGCCCGCCATAACATCTTCACCCCCAAAGAGGGCGGATCCGCGGCGGTGCTCTATTTCCCCGGCTGTGGGGCGAGCCTCTTTTACCGCAGTATCGGACTCGCCGCAGTACGCCTGCTTTTGGGGGCTGGGGTCACGGTGGTGCTTGCCCCGGAGCACCTGTGCTGCGGCTATCCTCTACTTGCCTCCGGATGCCGCGAGGCCTTCGAGCGGGTGGGACAGACCAACCAAAAAATCCTGGAAAAGACTCTGGCCCAGGCGCAATCGGCAGGCTTTGCCGTGAGCGCGGTGCTCACCGCCTGCGGCACCTGCCGGGAAGGCATCCACGGCTACCGCCTGCGCGGGGCAGGCTCCACGGAAATGGAGCACATGGACGTGACCCAATGGATCGTGCGCCAGGCCGCCTGGACCGCACCCAGTCCCGGCCCGCTCCTCTACCACGCCGCCTGCCACCAAGAGTGGACCGGCGCTCCGGCGCTCAAGGCCGCAGACCTCTACGCCGCGGCCCTCACCCGACTCACCGGGGCAAAGGTGCACATCAGCCCGTATTGCTGCGCCGAGTCAGGCCTGGGGGCCATGAGTTCCCCGGCCATCTACAACCGCTTGCGAGCCCGCAAGAGCGACCAATTGGCCCAAGACCTGGCGGACTACCCTGCAGACCGCCCCATCGTGGTGGGCTGTCCCTCCTGCCGCATCGGCATCGCCCGCTGCCTTGGGGAGATGGGCGTCAGCCGGTCCGTGCTCCACACCGTGGAGTTTCTTGCCCAAAGCCTGGATGGCCCGGGGTGGGCCAAAGACATCCTGCGCCGGATCCGCGCGGCATCCAGCCGTGGCGGGGTGTGTACGGTAGCCATGAAGTAGTCATGCGGGTCCTGGGCATCGATTTCGGCACCAAGCGCGTGGGGCTCGCCGTGGGCTCCACCCAGACCGGTCTCGCCCGGCCGCTTGCCGTCATCCATCGCACCACGCGCCAGGCCCTGTGGGAGGAGCTCCTCGCCGTCATCGCGCGAGAGCAAGTTCAGGCCATTGCCCTGGGCTATCCCGCCCTGGAAAGCGGAGAAGACAGCGAGACCTGCCGCCAGGTGCGCAACTTCCACGAACGCTTGGCCCGACGCACGCCGCTTCCCATCACCCTTGTCAACGAAGCCTACACCACGGCCGAGGCGTTGCAGCGCCTGGCCGAGGCCGGAGTTCCGGCCTCCCGGCGCCAGGAGATGCGCGACGCCATGGCCGCGGTGGGCATCGTGGAAAGTTTCCTTCGCCAATGCTCCGACGCATCAGCCTGATTCTCGCCGGCGGAGCCCTCCTGTGCGCTATGACTGGCGCCGGCGCCTGGGGGCTGCACCGCTACCTCACCACGCCTCGGGATCCCGCGGCCTCGCCGGTCGTTTTTTCGGTCAGGCGAGGCGAAGGCACCGAAGCGGTCATCGCCCGTCTGGCGGAAGCCGGACTGGTGCGTACCCCCCGCCTTCTCGCCGCCATTGCCCGCATCGGGGGAAGCAACCTGCGCGCTGGTGAGTTTTCCCTCAGCGCCGCCATGAGCCCTCAGGAGATCCTCTGGACCCTGCGCTTTGGCCCGCCGGTGCGCTACCGCGTCACCTTTCCCGAAGGCCTCACCCTGACGCAGACCGCAGCCCGCGTGGCCGAGACCGGACTCACGTCCGCCGACGCCTTCCTCGCCCTCTGTACGGACCCTCGATTCACCCAGGCCCAAGGCATCCCCGCCCCCAACCTGGAAGGCTACCTGTTTCCCGACACCTACTTCTTCGAACGCCCCGAGGACGGCGATCCACGCCCTTTGGTCAAGGCCATGATCCAGCGTTTCCGCGCCGCCACCCGGGATCTGCCCGTGGCCCAGGACCCCAAGGCCCTGCACCAGGTGGTGATCCTCGCCTCCATCGTGGAAAAGGAAACCGCCGTGCCCGAAGAACGGCCACGGGTGGCCGGCGTATACGCCAACCGTCTGGCCCGGGGTATGCTGCTGCAGGCCGACCCCACGGTGCTCTATGGCCTGGGACCCGACTTCTCCGGCGAACTCACGTTCGCGCACCTGAAAGACACCGCCAACCCCTACAACACCTACGCCCATCCCGGGCTCCCGCCCGGCCCCATCTGCTCCCCCGGCCTGGCGGCGCTCAAGGCCGCCGCCACCCCGGAAGCCCACGACTATCTCTACTTCGTGGCCACCGGCGATGGGAGCCATACCTTCAGCCGCACCTTCGCCGAACACGCAAGGGCCGTGCAGCGCTACCGCCAACGCCAAAAATAGCAATACCCCGCCACGCCCCATGGGCACGGCGAGAGCACCACGGAAATCGTCCGAAAGTGTTTAGAGCAGCAAAGCCTCTCGCTGCTCCTCGGACTCCGCGTAGCGCAAGGCGATGTCCCGCATGGCCTCGTGCTCGGCAGTGAAAACGTCCGTGAGCAGGGGATCGAAATGGACGCCGCGGCCTTGGGCGATGATAGCCACGGCCTGGGAATGGGGAAAAGGCGGCTTGTACACCCGGCGGCAGATGAGGGCGTCATACACGTCGGCCAAGGCCATGATGCGCGCCGAAAGCGGGATGGCCTCACCACGCAGTCCTTCGGGATAGCCGGTTCCATCCCATTTTTCATGGTGATAGCAGGCCACGTCCTTGGCCACCTGCAAAAAGGGGATGGAGCCGAGCTTCTTTTCCACGCGGCAGATGACCTCCCGGCCCAACAGGGTATGCCGCTTCATGGCCTCGAACTCCTCGG
>DPEO01000114.1 GCA_003530935.1 Desulfomicrobiaceae bacterium
CCCGCTTCGCTTTCCTGGAGCACCAGGCGCAGTCCGGTGATGCGCACCGCCTCAAGACGGCCGCGCAGAAGGCCGCCGACGCTCCAGCGCACCCCCGCTGTGGATGCGCGCAGTCCATCCCCCAGGGTGAGCGCTTCCAGGCTCACGCCCCCAAAGTCCGCCTGCCGCACCTGCAGGCGCAGTGCAGAAGCACCCAAGGACGCCGCCACGCGAGGTACGACGACCGTCTCCAGGAGCCACGGGGCAATCCGGGGAAGGATTGCCCAGAACAGCACTATTCCGAGCACCGCGGCGAGCAGCCCCCGGAGCACCAGCGCATTTTTTGACGGACGCCGGAGGGGATGGTCCGGCGGCGGAGAAGATTCGTGCATGCTTTTGGGTAGCACAGCGGAGCGGGAAAGCAAGTCCCCTGCGGCCGAGGCGTGATGCGGTGGCGGCATGTACTGTCATGTTTGCAAAACGTTGCTTGCACTGACGCGGCAGCCTTGATACGCATAGAAAAGAGAATTTTATATTCATAAATATACCAATGTGTTGTCAGTGCTCAGCAAGGAGATTGGCATGGCGTGCAAAGACCGTTGGCGGGAAGGAAGCATGTGCCTTCTGATGGGGTTGATGTTTTTTCTGAATGTTTCCTTGGGGTTTGCTCAATTATCAGACTTGGAGGGAACTGCGGGGCATGTGAGGCCGACTGTTTCTGCCGAGAAAGAGGGGAGTGCAGACGTCCTTTCCTCTTTGGAGGGGAGCACAGGGCAGACCGCATCCGCGTCGCCGACAAATGACGGCATCGTATGTTCTCCCGGAGCTCCGTGTCTGGAAGCCGCCACCCAACTTCCGTTGCGTGTTCTTCCGCGGCCATTTTCTTCCATATATCGTGAGGCGGTAGAAGACCCCAATGCCGTGGTCCAGGCCAATATCCCGGCATTCAAGCCGCTGTACGTTTTTGACCGTCAGGGGCTGGATCTTTCCCGTCCCGAGGCTCCTCAAGGATGGTATCACGTGGGACGCACGCGCACGGCACCGGAAGGGTGGATCCAGGCCAAAGACGCCTTGGAATGGCGCCAGGCGCTCCTGGTTTCCTACACTCATCCTGGAAATGAGCTGGAAGGGCGCAGCCCTGTGCTCATGTTTCGGGATCGTGTTGCGTTGGAGTCCATTGTCGATGCCATGGACATGGCTGGTCGGGCCAAGGATCTGTATGCGGCCATCGCTGCGGGCGCCATTCCGGAAGAGGTCGTGAGCATGGAGCCCAAGCGTTTTGTAGATATTACCAAGCACTTTTACCTGCTCCCGATTCTTCAGTGGCGCCAGACCCAGATTGGTGGTGATGATGTGCGCCTTTTGCAGCTGGCCGCAGCCGTACCGGGCGCGCGCGGCGCGGACACCGTCCGCAATCCGGATTATCTGGAGCAGGCCCAGGTTGGGCGCGGCCAGGGAGGAACGGTGCTCCAGGGGGTCAAGGCCGATATTGTCTTTGTCATCGACACGACGCGGAGCATGCAGCCCTTCATCGATATGACCCGCGAGGCCGTGGCCCA
The DNA here is from genome assembly GCA_003530935.1 of Desulfomicrobiaceae bacterium. Lineage (GTDB taxonomy): Bacteria > Desulfobacterota > Desulfovibrionia > Desulfovibrionales > Desulfomicrobiaceae > Thermodesulfomicrobium. Next base: position 1,539 of record DPEO01000114.1, read on the forward strand.
GATGAGTCGGCAGTTCAGCGCCGAGACCGCCGACCGATTTCGTTTTGGTCTGGTGGTGTTTCGGGATTCCTTGGAGGTCGCTCCGCAATTGGAGTACGTGGTGCGCAATGTGACTCCGGAACTCGTGAGCGCCCAGGACCTGGTGGGGCTTTTGGAGCGTGAAGGCAGCGCTACTGCTGTGGGGAGCGTGGATTATGCCGAGGAACTCTTCGCTGGTGTGGAAACCGCTTTGCATTCCAAATGGCGTGAGGGCGCCTTGCGTTTTGTGATCCTCATCAGTGACGCCAGCTCCCATCCCAAGGGGCATCCCCAGAACACCACCGGCAAAGACGAGACCGACCTGCGCCGGGAGTACGATGACGCCCAGGTTCATCTTTTTGCCATCCATCTCCAGGATCCACGAGCGAAAGAAGATCATCCCCGTGCCCAGGCGCAATTCGGGCGTTTGGCCCGTGTGCGTGGCACGGAGACATCCGCTCTCAAGGAAATCAATGCGTTTGAAGAGAGCGAATACCGTTCTTTGGCCGAACACCTCACCAGCCGCATCTCCACCTTGTTGAGCCAGACCATGGGGGCGCAGCCTGCGCAGGAAGCTGCGCCCCTGGAGGAAATGGACAAGCTGTGGGAAGCGGCACTCATCGAATACGTGGGGAAAGAGGCGAGCCCACCCAAAGACATCGTGGCGTGGGCATTGGATCGGGATCTCGTCAATCCTGCGATCAAGTCGTTGGAGGTGCGTGTCCTGGTCACCCGCGAGCAGCTTTCCTCTTTGGCCCAGACTTTGGATCAGGTGGTTCAGGCCCTCATGCGCGCCGAGGTCACCCAAGGGCAGTTTTTCGATGCGCTGCAGAGTGTGGCCGGTCAGGCCATGAAGCGCCCTGAAGATCTCGGCGGGGCCATGCGCCTGGCCGACACAGGGCTGCTGCCCGCGTTTATCCAAAGCCTGCCGTATAAGAGCGACATTTTGTCTCTTACCGAAGACATGTTCGCCAGTATGACTGCGGAGCAGCGCTCTCAATTGGAGTGGAGTATCTTGGCGAAACTCGACCAGTACCGAACCATCAACGAGCAGGTGGACGCGTGGTTTCGCATCAATGATACCGACCCAGATCAGGACATGGTGTACCCATTGCATCTGGATTATCTGCCATAGGAGCGGTCGTGGTTTCCGCAAGCGTGCCCATGGTCCGTCTGAAGGGGCTGGTGAAGATCCGCAGCCAAAACGAAAGCGTTTTCGAACTGCAGGTGCCGGACTTTCGTGTGGACCGGGGCGCGCTGGTGGCTGTGGTTGGGGAGAGCGGGTGCGGTAAAAGCACGCTTTTGGACGTGCTCGCCTTGATCATGGTCCCTTCGCAGGTGGAGCGCTTCGAACTTGTCGTGAACGCGCAGGCGCCGTCATGGGATATCGCCGCGTTGTGGCGCCGGGGGGATGAAGCCGCTTTGGCCGCTTTGCGGCGGCAGTATTTGGGCTATGTGCTTCAGACCGGCGGGCTTTTGCCGTTTCTTTCGGTGCGCCGGAATATCGAACTTTCCGTCTCCATTGGCCGCAACCGTCCATCGGGCCGGCGTATCGAGGCAATGGCTCAGGACATGGGACTCGCCTCGTGCTTGGACCGGAAGCCGTCTTCCCTCTCCATTGGCCAGCGTCAGCGGGCGGCTATTCTTCGTGCTTTGGCTCATGGTCCGCGTTTGATTTTGGCGGATGAGCCTACGGCTGCCGTGGACAAGGCACGAGCACGGACCATTATGCACGATATGTCCCGGTTGGCTCGGGACGACGGGGTGGCGGTGGTCGTGGTGACCCATGACATGGATCTCGTCGGGCACCTGGCGGATGCGGTGTACGCCTTTGATGTGACGCCCGTGTCGGATACGCACATCCTCTCGGTCTGCCAGCCAGTGTCTGGAGACATGGTATGAAGCCGCAAGGGACGAATCCTCTTGGCCGCATCCCCGGCCTGGCAGGAGCCCATCTGCGGCACGAGTGGGTCCTGACCCTATGCTTGGTAATTGCCCTGGCGGCAGTCATTGCTCCGCTTTTGGTCCTGCTGGGACTCAAACATGGTACCATCCAGACCTTGCGCCATCGTCTGGTCCAAGACCCTGTTTTTCGGGAAATCCGGCCGACACAGACCCGGGTGCTGTCCCCTCGGTGGTTTGCGGATGTGGCATCTTGGCCAGAAGTGGGCTTTTTGACTCCGACTATCTTGCCGCTGTCTTCCGTCGTCAGTGTTGTTCTTCAAGATCGGAAAACCGCACTGTTCGATCTCGTTCCGACTGCCCCTGGGGATCCGCTCATTGTGGAAAATGGTGGTGCCGTGCCCGAGGACGGGCAGGTGGTCCTTACGGAAGAGGCGGCCCGTGTGGCTGGCGTGAAGCCGGGGGGCACACTGGAAGTGCGGGTGACCCGCGTTCGGGGAGGACGCTCAGAGGTCGGGGAGGCCAAAGTGCAGGTCATTGCGGTGCTGTCTTCTCGGGCGGGGTCTTTGCCGCGGATCTACGCGCCTCTCGCCTTCGTGTTGGACGTGGAGTCCTTCAAAGAAGGTTACGCCGCTCCTGCCCGGGGATGGCCAGGGGAGACCCCGCACCCCTACCCAAGTTTTGACGGCGCGGTGCTTCTCGTTCCGGAGCCGCTTTTGCCCATTGTGCGTTCCGGGCTGGTCATCAATACAGGCTTTGCCCGGATGGAGGAAATCGGTCGGGGCCGTATCCGGGAACTTTTGGGCCGGGAGCCGCCGGAGGGCTTCGTCGGCTACGAATTGTTTGCCCCTGCCTCGCCGGTGACCATGGCCAGCCTCCGCGCCGTGGAGCAAAAATTGCGAGGCTATCAGCGAGCGCTGTTTCCCTACGTCCGCGATGTGGATGTGCGCATTGGTGGTCAAAGGACGCTCCCTGTGGGGCTGTCCCTTGATGCCTCCCACGCGGAGTTTTTGGGATGGCCGACTACTCCGTGGCCGAGTTGGGGAACGCGCGATTACAATGGCGGTCCTCCCCCGTGCCTTTGGCCTGCGCACCACGCTCCACCTGCGGGCATGTCTGTGGAACTGCGTGTTCTCGGCGTTGAAGAGCTTTCTTTTCCTGTGCGCATTGTCGGGGAAACCGATCTGGATCGTCCGGTGCTGCCCGCCGGACTCATGGGGGTATTGCGCACCTCCATGCTGCGCCGCGTGAATTTCGACTCCGCAACGCAGTCCTTTCAAATGGCTCGCAGCGGTTACCGGGGATTTCGTCTCTATGCGAAAACGATCGATGATGTGCCTTCGTTGTATCACCGTCTCAAGGAGCAAGGATTGGAAGTGATCGCGCAGGTGGAGGCTATCGAACGTATTCAGGTTTTAGATCGGGGGCTTGCCCGTTTGCTTTGGCTCATCGCGGCGCTTGGGGTATGCGGCGGCGTTGGCGTGTTGGTGGCGAGCCTTTATGCCGCGGTGGATCGTCTGCGTCGGGAGTTGGGGGTACTGCGGCTTTTGGGGTTTTCCCGGGCGCATGTGTTCTTTTTTCCCATCGTGCAAGGGCTCTGCATTACCGGCATGGGACTGGCAGCGGGGGTTGGGGGCTATGCGCTGCTCGCCCGGACCATTGACCATGTGTTTGCTATGGACCTGGCGCCTGGCGAGACTTTTTGTGTGTTGCCGGGCTCGTATATCCCTTGGTTTGGTCTTGCCACGTTGGTGTTGGCGAGCCTGGCATCGTTGGTGGCCGCTTGGCGGGCAACCGGTATCGATCCTGCGGAGGTTATTCGTGAACAGTAATACTGGCAGGCTGTGGCCAGCGTCGCTTGTGGCGTTTTTTGTGGTGGCGATGGGCGTTGGCATAGCCCCCTTCGCACAGGCGGCGGCTCTGGCCCCAACTCCTTCCAATCCCAAGCCCGCAGCAGGGGATTTGATTTTGCCCATGCCCGGAGGCGAGGAGATGGTCTTTCGGCGTGTCCGGGTCCCGGGCAAGGGATTTTGGGGAGATCAAAGCCGCATCATCCAGATTGGCGATGCCTCGGGTGGAATTTTCGAAGGACTGCAACGCACCCAGGTTAGTGGTTCGTTTCCCTCGGACCAAGGGGATGCCTGGGAGATCATCCTCGGCAAGTATGAACTGACCCGGGGGCAGTTTGCCGCAGTTATGGGGATGGAGACATTGGTGGCAGTCAGTCATGATCCTGAGGTGCAGACGTTGTCCACCCTCAAAGGGCGCAGTCTGCGTGAAGCCCTTATGAAGCCGCTTACGTACGTGAGTTATGGTGACGTAGTGGAATTTTTGCGCCGCTATAATCAATGGCTTTTTGATCCCGCCCACCCGGAGCGTGTGGAGGCCATGCCTCGGGTGGATGGCGTGCCGGGGTATGTACGGCTGCCCACGGAAGACGAGTGGGAGTACTGTGCTCGTGGCGGCATGGAGGCCATCCAGGCCGGGACTTTTGATGAGCGGTTGCCGTTTCCTGTGGCGGAGGCAGTTGAGTTCGCGTGGATTTTGGACAACGCCAAGCACAAGCTGCGTCCCATTGGGCTGCGCAAGCCGGATATTCATGGTTTCTATGATCTTTTGGGCAACGCCCAGGAGATGACTGCGGGGCTTTTTCGCCCTGAAGTCTGGCAGGGGAAGCCTGGAGGGGTCCCCGTGCGCGGCGGCAGTGTTTCGACGCCCTTGGCGGAGTTACGGAGCTCTTTGCGGGCAGAGCTGGATGTTTACGGTTGGGACCCGGACGCCAAAAAGATCGAGGAACGCAAGTCGTTCAATACAGGGGCGCGTTTGGCCTTGGGATCCAATGTCGTGGTCAGTTCGGCCCAGCGGCGCGCCATTGAGCGCGAATACGCCGCCTATAAAGCGGAATTGCGTCGGACCATGCCCGTGGGGCGCACTCTCGACAACCTGGTCAGTCAGGCATCGGTCCAGATCGGTGCCGTGGATCCCATCATTGAGCGGCTGATCAAGGAGCACCCCGAACTGCAGTCGTCTTTGGCCGCGGTGCAGGATTCCTTGAGCAAGGCTCGGGAGCGCTTGGAACTGGCCCAGCGGGAAAGCGCCCGCAGCCTGGCCCAGGACGCCAGCCGCAACGGGGTCAATTTGTCCGTGTATTTATCCCGGCTCGAGCGCTTGGCGGGGGCGTTGGCGACGGCCAAAGAGTTGGCGGCAACATCAGCGCGCTACCAGGAGCAGGTCGCTGCAGTGGAAAAATCCATGGCGGATCTGGAGCGGGCTGCGCGCGAGCAGTTTCAAGGCTACCGGGACAAGGTGGGTAAGCTCGGCGAATATAGTCGTGAACACAGGGAGTTTGCGTTTCAACAGTTGGAATCGAGCAAAGTGACCTCGCGGGAGCGCGAGGTTCTGACACTGCTCAAAAAGCACGTTGCAATTTTCGCGGACCAACGCCGGGCGGATCCGGATGCGTGGTTTGAGGATTTTCGAAAACAGTTCCGAGGTTTTTTGGATTCATAACCTTTTGTGCAGGGGGAGAGGATATGCACAGTGCAAAAAAACTTGTCGTGATGCTTGTGATGGTGGCTCTTGTGTCTGGTTGCGCGACCATGTCGGACCAGACACGCACCAAGGCGGAAGGCGCGGGCGTGGGGGCCGTGGTGGGAGGCCTTTTGGGGTACGCTATCGGCGGTGGCCGCGGCGCGGCTGTGGGAGCCGCCCTTGGGGCAGGGGCTGGATTTTTGGTGGGCAATGAAATCGCCAAACGTAAACAGGCCTATGCTTCGACGGAAGACTTTCTCGATGGAGAAATTGCGAGTACCCAGGAGTACAACCGGACGCTTGTAGCATACAATTCCAAGCTTTCGAGTGAAATAGCTGCGCTTGAAAAAGAGTCCAAGATGTTGCGTTCCCGTTATGACAAAGGACAAGTCGATAAGAAAGTCCTTCTTGCCAAGAGTGCTGCTTTGCAAAAAAAGATCGATGATGCCAAAAATCTGGAGAAGACTCTGGCAAAAGAATTAGAAGTGCAGACTGCTATCTTAGAACAAGAGAAAAACAACCGGCCAAAAGATGACAACTACATCAAACGGCTGGAGAAAGAGGTGGCGGCGCTGCAGAAAAACCTGGACAAACTTCGTCAGGGAAGTTCGCAACTCGCTCAGATCGATCAGAGGTTGTCTGTATGAAGATCCATATCTTGCCTATCGTCGTGGCGCTGGGGATCTTGGCTGGGTGCGCCGGGCAGCACGATCCCCGTACAGGTGGTTTTTTTGGAGGAATGGCGGGGCTGAGTAGCGGCGCATATGCAAAGCGCGTCCAGGAGCGTCAGGCGAGGCTCGAGCAGCTTCGTGCCACCCAGCGGGAGTTGGATGCTGAAAAGGGCCGGCTCGAGGCGGAGAAGTCCCGGGCCGATGCCCGGGTCCGGGAGGACCGGGCCAAGGTGGATGCCATGCAGGCCGACATCGCCGCCTTGGACAAGAAAATCCAGGCGTTGTCTTCCCAGGAGGGCGTGGATCAGAAGCGGGTGGCCCAGATGCAGAAGCGTCTGGCGGATCTCAAGGCCGGCCTGAAACGCCAGGAGTCATCCTTGGACGCCTTGGAAGGCAGCGGCCTGGGAGATTCCGAGGTGGACCTGCGCAGAAAGCAACTGGAGGCCCAGCGGGATGCCCTTCGCAAGGAATACGACCTGCTCATGAAGATGCAGATGGAGCTGGCCCAGTGAAAAGGGGCCCGGCCGCGGCCTTTTTTCTGGCCGTACTCCTGGCGGCATCCCGACTTTACGGGGCGCCGCTGGAAGAAATCCGGGACATCCTGCGCCGCCACCTTTTGAACCCTCCCGGCGAGGCGGCCCTGGCGGCCTTGTCCGAAGAAAACCTGCCGACGAAACTGCGGGACATCGATCCTTATGCCCGGATCTTTTCGGCCGCAGAGTACCGCGCTTTCACGGCGGCAAGGCATGCCTGGGTTGGGATCGGCGCAGACCTGTCCCTCAGGGGATCGGTGCCGATCCTGCACATCTACCGAGGAGGTCCGGCGGACCGGGCGGGGATTCCGGACCGCTCCCGTTTGCTGGAGATTGACGGCCGGCCCGCTTCCGGGCTGGATGCAGAAACCCTGGCCATCCTGCTTAAAGGTCAGGAGGGGACCGACGTCCACCTCATGGTGGGCTTGCCGGACGGGAGCAAGGCACGTTTCAGGCTGCGCCGGGAGTCCTTCACGCCCCTGGACGTGGAGATGGTCCCCGCCGGAGATCGGCACGTGGTCCGCATCCGGGATTTCGTAGGCGGAATGACCCGGCCGGCCCTCCGATCCATTTTGAATGTTCTGTTCCGCATGGACCCCGCCCACAAAGCGGCTCGGCTCATCGTGGACTTGCGGGACGCCCCCGGGGGCGATTTGTATGAGGCCTTCGATCTGGCCGGGGTTTTCCTTCCCGCAGGGACTCTTTTGGGCACCATCCGTGGTCGGGATGGAAACGCCGTGGAGATCCGCGCCCCCCAGGGGGACAAATACGCCATGCCCTTGATTCTCCTGGTGGGCCCGGAAACGGCCAGCGCCGCGGAAATCTTTGCCGGTGTGCTGCGCCACCATGGGCGGGCGCTCTTGGTGGGGCGAACCACCTTCGGCAAATGCCTTTCCCAGACGGATCTTCGCCTGTCCGACGGATCCGTGCTGCGTTAC
>DPEO01000024.1:0-5164 GCA_003530935.1 Desulfomicrobiaceae bacterium
TCGGCGTCCTCTCCGTCTCGCACCGCCAGCCATTCCGCCCATTCTTCGTCCAGTTTCCGCTCGTGCTCGCTGTTGCTCGCCCAGGTGAAGCCCAGCCGCGCTGCCTTGGCCTGGACGCGGTAGGCCCGGGCAAGGGGCGGCAGGGAGGCGGGAACCGAGTCCAAGGCCCCTTGGGGGGCGTCGTCTTTTTCTGCTTTTTCCGCCTTTTTGATGCGCTCCCAAGTGGCGATGATGCTCGTCATCTCTTTGCTCGCATCGCCGTAGACGTGGGGGTGGCGGCGGATCATCTTGGCCTCGGCCTCGCGGGCGGCGTGGGTGAGGAAGTCCGGCTGATCCCGCTCCAGCAGACGGCCGATGAAGAGAAGGATGAAGAGGGTATCCCCCCATTCCTCGGCGCATGCCGCCATATCACCGCTGCGAATGGCGTCCACCAGTTCGCAGGCCTCTTCCAAGAGGTATTCGGCCAGGGTGTGGGGGGTCTGTTTTTGGTCCCAGGGACAGCCCGAAGGACCGAGTAAGGTATCGATGACCGCAAGCAGCGGGCTGAAATCAGGAGCCATGGAGCATCTCCTCAAGGGTTTGGGGGAGTTTGCGCAGCCGCTCCAGGGCGGATCTGCCTGCTTCAAAGCGGCGGCGCAGGTCTTCCGGGACAAGATGTTGGAGCGCGGCCTCGTTGGCCCTGTTGATGAGGGGGACAAGGCGGGATGTGGCGATGAAGTCGGTATGCGGCGGGACGAAGGCGGTGACGAGCAGCACCGCCACGCAGGCCAGTACACCGGCCTTGGCAAACCCCATGGCCCCGCCGGCCAATCGGTCCAGCCAACCGAGGGACACGAGGCGCAGGAGCCCCCGGAGCAGGCGGGCGGCCCCATGGAGCAGGAGCACCGTGGCAGCCAAGAGCAGGACGAAGGCGGTAAAGCGGGCAGCGCCCTCTCCGAGGTGTGCCGTACGCATGACCCATGGGGCCAAGAGCTCGTAGCCGGAACTGGCCACCAGGAAGCCGACGAGGATGCCTGCCAGGGAGGCGACCTCGAGCACCAGGCCGCGCAGCATCCCCCGCACGGTAAAGAAGGTGGCAATGGCAATGAGCACGGCGTCCAGGAGATTCATGGGCGTTCCTTGACAGGGGGAAGCGGCCTTCCGTAGAGATGCAGGTCTTGTGTTTGGAAATTCAAAAAAGCGAGGCGACCGCATGGCATACGATATTCGGCTTGTAAAGTTGGTCGGTGGGGACATGGTGCTGGGGAAATGGAACGCGGAGCGGGAAGTGTTGCAGGACCCGGCCGTGCTCCAGACTCTGCCCACGGCCCAAGGCGGGGTCCAGATGCTCCTGCTTCCCTTTGGCTATCCCTTTGATACGGAAATAGAAGGGGAAATCGACGGGCGCCATATCATCTATCACTACAAGTCCGTACCGGAGGAGCTCAAGACCAAGTATTTGGAGGCCTCGAGCAACCTCACTTTGGCGACTCCGGGCAGCCTGGACCTGTCCGGCCTTGGCGGCAAGGTTACGGACTTCGGGAAAATCATCAAATAGGGCGCGGACGGTCTTCGCGCCGAAAAGGGTGGCCCGGCCCACCCTTTTTTCGTCTTTATTGCATGAAAGAACTCCTCCCTCTTTTTTCCCGTCCCAGCCACTACCTTGGTACCGAGATCGGTGCGGTGCACAAGGAGGCGGCTGCGGTGCGGGTGCACGTGGCCTTGGCCTTCCCCGACCTCTATGAAGTGGGGATGTCGTATTTAGGACAGCGCATCCTATACGGGGTACTCAACGCGCAGCCGTGGATTTGGGCGGAGCGGGTGTTTGCCCCCAGCCCGGACGTGGGGGAGCTTTTGCGCTCCCGGCAGGTCCCCTTGGCTACGCTGGAGAGCGACACCCCCTTGGGGCGGTTGGACGCGGTGCTGGTGAGCCTCACCCACGAGCTGTGCTATACCACGGTGCTGTGGATGTTGGAGCTTGCGGGCATTGCGCTGCGCGCCGCAGACCGGGGGCAGGCAGATCCTCTCGTGGTGGCTGGCGGCGGCTGTGTGTTCAACGCTGAGCCCTTGGCGCCGTTCGTGGACGTCATGGTGCTGGGCGACGGAGAAGAGGCGGTGCTGGATCTGGCCCGCGCCGTGGATCAGGCCAAGGCTGCGGGGTGGAGTCGGCAGGAACTCTTGGCGCATCTTTCCGAAATACCTGGTTTTTACGTCCCTGCATTTTTTACCCCGGACGCCGGCGGCCGCATGCAGGGGCCGGCAGTGGTACGCAAACGCGCGGTGCCCCATCTTGATGCGACGCCCTTTCCTACGCAGCAGATCGTGCCCTTCGGCAAACCGGTGCACGATCGCCTTACCGTGGAGATCGCCCGGGGCTGTACCCGGGGCTGCCGCTTCTGTCAGGCGGGTATGATCTACCGGCCGGTGCGCGAGCGGGCCGTCTCCACGGTCACGCGGCTCATCAAGGACGGGCTGGCGGCCACCGGGAGCGAGGAAGTGTCTTTTTTGTCCCTCAGTACCGGGGATTTTACCGGCCTTACCCGGCTCTTTGCCGAAACCTACTCCCGGTGCCGGGCGGAGCAGGTGTCCATCGCCCTGCCTTCCTTGCGGGTGGGGTCCGTGCCGCCCGAGCTCATGGCCCTTTTGGCCAGCATCCGGCGCACCGGTCTCACTTTGGCCCCAGAGGCCGGCACGCAGCGTCTGCGCGATGTCATCAACAAAGGCATCACCGAAGAGGCGCTGTTGCGCCACACCTCCCAGGCGTTTGCCTTGGGATGGCAGCAAGTGAAGCTCTATTTCATGATCGGGCTGCCCACGGAAACCGACGAGGATCTGCTCGGCATCATCGAGCTGTGCCGTAAGGTGGCGGAGACCGCGCCGTCGCGCAAGCGCCTGCAGGTGACGGCGGCGGTATCGCCTTTTGTGCCCAAGGCACATACGCCCTTCCAATGGGAGGCGCAGATCTCGCGCGCTGAGGTGGAGCGGCGGATCGCTTTTTTGCGCCAGGCTGCCCGGCCCTACAAGTTTGTGCGCCTCAAGTGGCACAGTCCGGCCATGACCTTTCTGGAGGGGGTGTTCTCCCGTGGAGACCGGGCCTTGGCCCCGGTCATCGAAGCGGCCTTGGCCCGCGGGGCCGTGCTTTCCAGCTGGGAAGACCACTTGCAACTCGACCGTTGGATGGAGGCCTTTGCGGCTTGCGGCGTGGATCCCGAGGCCTACCTTGCCGCGCGCGACCCGCACGCCCCATTGCCGTGGGATCATCTCAGTTCCGGGGTCACTCGGGAGTTCTTGCTGCGTGAATGGGCGCGTGCCCTGGCCGGTAAGACCACTCCCGATTGTCGTTTCGGCGCCTGTCGGGCCTGCGGGGTTTGTCCTGGAGAGGACGAGGCGCTCGCCCCGCGCCTGCAGCCGGAAACCGAGGCCGAGGCCGAGGCCGTGGCCCCGGCGGTGGAGCAGGTGGATCTTACTGCCCGTGAGGCGCGTTTCCGCATCGTCTATAGCGTGCTCGGCCCCGCCGTGTACTTGAGCCAATTGGAGCTGCAACGCCTGTTTGAGCGGGCGTTCCGACGCGCCCGGATCCCCCTTGCCTTTAGCGCCGGTTTTCATCCTGCACCGCTCATGTCCTTTTCTCGGGCTCTGCCGGTGGGAGTAGGGAGTTTGTGCGAAGGGATGGAGATCTTCACCCGAGAGTGGGTGTCCCCGCAGGCCATGGCTACGCTGGTCAGTGCCGAGCTGCCGACGGGCATGCGCGTGGTGGAGGTGACCCCGTTGCCGCTCACCGGCAAAATGGCCGAGGCTGTGGAAGAAGACTTTGAGGTCACGTGCGTGGACCCGACCGCGCGCTGGCGCTTGGCCGACCAGTGGGCGGCGTTCCAAGCCGCCTCGTCGTGGGTGGTGGAAAAGCCCTCCAAGCGGGGATCACGCTCCGTGGACGTACGCGCCATGGTCCAGGCGGTGCGGGAGGTGGAAAACGGCTGGGTGGTGACGTTCTCCTGGGAGACGGAGGGCTATGCAAGCCCCCTTTGGGTGCTGCGTGCAGTGGATCCAGATTTTGATTTGGCCCAGGTGCGGGTGGTGAAAGTGGCGCGGCGCATGGAGGCCGGCCGCGCCACCGAGAAATAGGCTACTCGGCGGCAGCCTTGGCGATGCCGCGCTTTTCCCACAGGCGCATGTCCTGCATCTTTTTGCGGCGATCGCGGGCCAGGGATTTGGCCACCAGGGAGGTGTCTTTCTTGTAGCCCCATTTTTCCTTGTATTCTTTGGGGCTGAGGCCATGGGTGGCCAGGTGGCGTTTGGTGAGGACCTTGAAGGTCTTTCCGCACTCCATGCAGGTGATGGACTTTTCGCGGATGGCCTTTTTGGGGTCCATGCCCTCCATGGGCTCCCCTTCTTCAGGAGCGGTTTCCACGGCAACGTTGCGGATGCTCGTGGTCAATTTTTTGAGCATGGAGGTGATTTCTTCTTCGGTCATGGTACGCACGCTGGCTTGTGCTTTGACGATTTCCAGAGCTTGTTTGAGATAATCTTCCATAGGTCGGTCCTCCTATTGTGGGTCGATGAACATATAAAGGTTGCTAGGAACAAAGTGTTCTGTTGTCAATATGCAGAAGGCGCTGTTGGATTTTTTTTTCGTAGATTTATTTGAAGGAGATATGCCATGAGTGTTCCCAAAGCTGCGGTGCGCGAAGTTGCAAAAGTGTTTCATTTTGAGTTTTGGCTGCGGTACTATTTCATTCAAGAGGCGGAAGACGGCTTGCGCCTCGTGCTCACCCCGGAGCAGGAGATGCAGATGCGCCGCTCTTTTCCGGAGATGTGGGAGCTGGTGGAGCGGCTCCAAGAGGAGCCGTTGTCGCCGCAGCTTTCGCAGCAGGCGGTGGGCGAGTACCTTCAGCTCTACGTGGAGGGGAAGAAGTTTGCGCCCAATACGGTGCCCAATGTCTTGGATTCCAAAGACTTTGAAGTGGAGATGTACCTCTTTGACACCTGGGTGGAGCTCCACGAGGACCAGTTGATGGAGAAGATCTACGGCTTCGACTGGTGGATGCATGTCTATGAGAAGTGGCGCGAGGGAGAAGGGGCCAAGCACATGGAGGAGAGCCTGAAAAATCAAGTCAAACAGCATAGCTCGCCCACTGTGCACTAATGGAGGACGGAACGTTCGTGCACGGCGGTGCAGTCCACGCCG
>DPEO01000024.1:5363-6673 GCA_003530935.1 Desulfomicrobiaceae bacterium
CCGCCTTCGTGGCTGCGGGCCGTGGTGGCGCGCAGCCTGGATATCGTCCAGCATTATCCGTGGCCGCGGGCGGAGCCCGTACGCGAGGCGGCGTCGCGGCGCTACGGCGTGGCCGAGGCGCGTCTGGTGGTGGGGGCGGGCTCTTCGGAGCTGGTGTTTGCCCTGCCCCGGGTGGCTGGGCTTGGCCGCGCCGTGATCCCGGTGCCGTGCTACAGCGACTACCCTCGGGCCGCGGTAGCCGCAGGTCTGAGGGTGGAGCTGGTGCCGCCGGGACCGGGGTTGGCGGTGGATCTTGCGGCCGTGGAGCAGGCGTTGGCCGCGGGTCCGGCATTGGTGATGCTGGGGCATCCGGGAAACCCCGTGGGGCTGCCTTTGCCGACGTCGGCCGTGACGGCCCTTGCCGCGCGGCACCCGGCGAGCCTGTTCGTGGTGGACGAGGCCTTTGCCGACTTTCTTCCCCCGGGCACGCCGCGGTTGGTGGCCGGCGACAGTCCCAACGTGGTCGTCCTCGTATCCCTCACCAAGATGTACGCCATCCCGGCCTTGCGGGTGGGGCTTGCGGCGGCGGACCCGGAAATCGTCCGTCGCTTTGAAGCGGTGCTGCCTCCGTGGAACGTCTGCGGCCCGGCCCAGGCTGTGGCCCAGGCCGCCCTGGACGACGTCGCCTTTGCCGAGGAGTCGGCGCGCACGCTGGCCTTGTGGCGGCAGGATTTGGTGGAGCAGCTCAGGCGCCGCCTCCACTGGCGGGTGTACGCGGGACAGGCCAATTACGTGCTCTGCGAACTTGCCACAGACGCCCGGCCCGTGGTGCAGCGCCTGGCCGCGCAAGGCATCCTGATCCGCGGCTGCGGCACCATCCCCGGCCTGGATCACCGGTTTGTGCGCTTGGCCGTGCGCCGGCCTGAAGACCACGCCCGGCTGGTGGCGGCGCTGGATGCCTGTGCTGGAGTTTCCCGCAAGCGTCGGTCACGCCGCACCCCGGCCCTCATGGTGGCGGGCTGTTCGTCCGATGCGGGAAAAAGCCTTTTGGTGGCCGGGCTCTGCCGGGTGCTGTGGCAGGATGGGGTACGGGTGGCCCCCTTCAAGGCCCAAAATATGAGCCTCAATTCCGCGGTGACCCCGGAGGGCGGCGAGATGGGCCGGGCCCAGGCCCTGCAGGCGGCGGCGTGCGGCCGCACGCCGGACGTGCGCATGAACCCGGTGCTCCTCAAGCCGCGTACGGATACGGGTTCCCAGGTGATGGTCTTGGGCAAACCCTGGGCGGATCTGGACGTGGCCGGCTACCACCGGGCCAAGGAGCAGCTCTGGCC
>DPEO01000024.1:6892-7307 GCA_003530935.1 Desulfomicrobiaceae bacterium
GTGAACCTCAAGGCCCACGACGTGGTCAACCTGCGCATGGCCCGGCACGCGGGCGCTTCGGTGCTCCTGGTGGGCGACATCGACCGCGGCGGGGTCTTTGCGTCCTTCGTGGGCACCATGGAGGTGCTTGAACCGTGGGAACGTGCCCTGGTGGCCGGTTTTGTGGTGAACAAGTTTCGCGGCAGGCAAGACCTTCTTCTCCCGGCCATGGACTACGTGGAGCGTTTTACCGGGCGGCCGGTGTGGGGGGTGATTCCCTACCTGGACCGCCTGGGGCTTCCGGACGAAGACTCGGTGGCCTTCAAGGCGGCGGTCACGGCCCACGGCGCAGGTCCGGTCACTGTGGCGGTGGTGGATTTGCCGCGTATCGCCAACGTCACGGATGTGGATCCCCTGCGTCTGGAGCCCGATGTGC
>DPEO01000024.1:7503-15953 GCA_003530935.1 Desulfomicrobiaceae bacterium
CAGGATTTGGAGTTCCTCCATGCCTCCGGCCTGGCCGCGGCCCTGCAGCAGGCGGTGCGCCGCGGCGTGGAGATCATCGGCATTTGCGGCGGGCTGCAGATGCTGGGGACCGCCATCGCGGACCCCGAGGGCGTGGAGAGCCGCCTTCCGGCGCGGCCCTTGGGGGTGCTCGCCGTGGAGACGGTGTTTGCCCCTGCCAAGGAGTTGGTGGCCACCGCCGCCCGCCATCTGCCCAGCGGCCTGGAGCTTTCCGGCTATGAGATCCACCATGGCCGCACCCGGCCGCTGGGAGAAGTGACGCCGGTGGTGGTGCGGCCGGACGGCACCGTCATCGGCTGGGGGCACGAGCGGGTGTGGGGCACGTATCTCCACGGCCTCTTCGACGCGGATCCCTTCCGCTGGCATCTGGTGGACGGCTGGCGCGCGCGTTTGGGGCTTGCGCCCCGCGGGCCAGGGGCGGTGTACGACGTGAACGCCGCCCTGGACCGCTTGGCGCAGGTGCTTCGTCAGAGTCTGCCCATGGAGCGGGTGTACGCCGCCTTGGAGCGCTCGGCTACCACACGGTGCGTACCTTGACGCCGTGCTGGGCCATGACCTCCTTACATTGGGCGATGGTGTATTCGCCGTAGTGCACGATGGAGGCGATGAGGGCCGCCGAGGCCCGGCCTTGGGTCACGGCCGCGGCCATGTGCTCCGGGGTCCCGGCCCCGCCTGAGGCGATGACCGGGATGCGCACGGCATCGGCGATCCTGCGGGTGAGGGTGAGTTCGTAGCCGTCCTTGGTGCCGTCGGCATCGATGGAGTTGACACACAGTTCGCCTGCCCCCAGGCGTTCGGCCTCTTGGGCCCACCACAGGGCGTCGATGCCGGTGCGTTTGCGTCCGCCGTGGACGACGATCTCATAGCCGGACGGGATTTCCGGGGTCGCCGGCACCCGGAGGACGTCCATGCCCACCACGATGCATTGGGACCCGAAGGCCGCAGCCCCTTCGCCGATGATGGCGGGATTTTTCACCGCCGCGGAGTTCACGGACACCTTCTCGGCCCCGGCCAGGAGCACGTCGCGCATGTGCGCCACGGTGCTGATGCCGCCGCCCACGGAAAAGGGGATGAAGATCTGCGCCGCCACCTGCTCCACCACCCGCAGCATGATGCCCCGGCCTTCGTGGGAAGCGGTGATATCGTAGAAGACGATCTCGTCCGCGCCTTCTTCGTAGTAGCGGCGGGCGGTCTCCACAGGGTCGCCGATGTCCACGTTGCCTTGGAAACGCACCCCCTTGGTGAGCTTGCCGTCGCGCACGTCCAGACAGGGGATGACGCGCTTACTGAGCATGGGAGACCTCCTGGCAGTAGGCGAAGAAGTTGGAAAGCAGAGTGAGCCCAGGGCGGCCGCTTTTTTCCGGATGGAATTGCACGGACCACAACCCGTCTTTGCCGTGCACGGAGCAGAAATCGAGGCCGTAGTGGGTCATGCCGATGACGTAGCGGCTTTCGGGCACCGGGTAGTAGGAATGCACGAAGTAGAATTCGCTGGCCGGGTCGATGCCGTCAAAGAGCCGGCAGGGTTGGGTGAGGCGCACCGTGTTCCATCCCATGTGCGGGATGGCGATGGGATGTCCGTCTTCGTCGGTCAAGCTGGCGTCGAAGCGCTGGCAGCGGCCGGGGATGATGCCCAGGGTCGTGGCCTGATTCTCTTCGCTGGCCGTAAGGACGATCTGACACCCGAGGCAGATGCCCAAAAGGGGTTTGCCGGCGGCGACCAGCTCTTTGAGCAGGTCGCCCAGGCCCGTGGCCGTGAGGTGGGCCATGGCCGAGCCCGCAGCGCCCACCCCAGGGAAGATGACGCCCTGGGCGGCGCGAAGCGTACCCGGATCGGCGGTGACGGTGCAGGGGATGCCGAGATGATCCAAGGCGCGGCGCACACTGGTGAGGTTGCCGGCCTGGTAGTCGAGGATGGCGAGCATGGCTCCTCCTTAAGAAGCGCGGGTAGGAAAGCGTTCTGGCGAAAACCAGCGTATAGTCCAGGGAGCGTGCAAATCCAAGTCCTTCCGCACGTCTTCCCCCGGGAGGTGCTTGACAAGGTGCCTGGGGTGCAGAAATCCGCACATGGCGCGCCTGTGGCAGCTGGTGCATCCGGCTGGTGCACGGCGCGTTTGATGGGCATGTACCCAATCGGAATATGAGGAGAAACCAATGGGACGGTGTTGTGGAGGCAGCTGCGCCATCGACGCCCTGCATCAGCGGCAACGAGGAACGTTGCTCATGGTGCTCGGCATCAATGCATTGATGTTTTTGGTGATCTTGGTCGCAGCGCTGTATGGGAAATCCACCGCGCTCCTGGCCGACAGCCTGGACAATCTCGGCGATGCGGTGACCTACGCCCTCAGTCTGTACGCGGTTTCCCGCGGCAATGCCACCAAGGCCAAGGTGGCCTTCTTCAAAGGGATGCTCATTTTCGGCGCAGCGTGCGCGGTGCTCGCCCAGGTGGTGTACAGGCTTTTTGTCCCCACGGTCCCCATTTTCGAGGTCATGGGCGCATTCAGCGTCATCGGGCTGCTGGCCAATGCGTTGTGTCTGTATCTTTTGTGGCGGCACCGTCATGAAGACATCAACATGAGCTCGGTGTGGGAGTGCTCGCGCAATGATATCGTCTCCAACATTTCGGTGTTCGTCGCGGCCGGAGGGGTGTGGCTCACTGGATCCAAGTGGCCGGACATCCTTGTGGCTTCCGGGCTTGTGTGGTTCCTTTTGCGTTCGGCGCTGCGTGTGATCGTCGGGGCGCGGGCGGCCTTGCGCTCCGAAAGTGCGTAGGTCCCCAAACCAGGGCGCGGGCGGTCCTGCTCGGCGCTCGCCGAGCGCCACCCATGGGGACGAAATTACGGCACGGGGGCGCTTTGGGGTACGTTTGCGACTGCTTCCATGATGTTGTCGAGGGAGGGTGTATGCCGACGAAGTATTCCCGTTGGGGACTGATGTTTTGGGTGGCCATGCCCTTTGTGGCCGGCTGGATTGGCTCGCGCTTTGTCCCTGGTCCGTGGTACGCTGAACTTATCAAACCCAGTTGGACCCCGCCGGATGCGGTCTTTGGCCCGATGTGGTCGCTGCTCTACCTGCTGATGGGGATCGCCGCCTGGCTGGTGTGGCGGGAGGCGGGATTCGCAGCGGCGCGCGTGGCCTTGGGACTTTTTGTGTTTCAGCTCGTCCTCAATGCCCTGTGGTCATATCTCTTTTTTGGACTGCACCGGCCGGATCTTGCGTTGGTGGACATTGTGCTGCTGTGGCTCGCCATCGTGGCGACCATGATCGCCTTCTGGAAGATTCGTCCGCTGGCCGCGTGGCTGCTTGCGCCGTATTGGGCTTGGGTGAGCTTTGCCGCGGTGCTCAATGGGCAGCTCTGGCGCCTCAACAGCTAAGGCGGGGGCCCGCGAGGTTTCGCGTCCGGGTGCGACGCCAACATACCATGGAGGATGGATGATCATTGTCACCGGCGGGGCCGGATTTTTGGGAAGCGCTATCGTTTGGGGCCTCAACCGTCGCGGGGTGGACGACATCCTGGTGGTGGACAATTTGGGGTGCACGGAAAAATGGAAAAATCTCGTGGGATTGCGCTACCGGGACTATGTCCACAAGGACGAATTCGCCCAAAGGCTGCGGAGCTCCCCGTGGGCCGAGCCGGTGGAGGCCGTCATTCACATGGGCGCCTGCTCCTCCACCACCGAGCGGGACGCCGACTACTTGATGCGCAACAATGTGGAGTACTCCAAGCTTCTGTGCCGTTTTGCCCTCGAGCAGGGGGCGCGCTTCGTGTACGCCAGCTCTGCCGCCACCTACGGAGACGGCGGCCTCGGCTTCGAGGACGACGACGCCCAGCTCGACCGTCTGTGCCCCCTCAACATGTACGGCTATTCCAAGCACCTCTTTGACCTCTGGGTGCGGGATGAGGGACTTCTGGACGCCGTGGCGGGCCTCAAGTTTTTCAATGTCTTTGGTCCCAACGAGTACCATAAAGGGGAGATGCGCTCGGTGGTGTGCAAGGCCGTGGCGGAGATCACGGCCACGGAGGAACTCCGGCTTTTCTGTTCCCACCGGCCGGACTATGCCCACGGCGAACAGCAGCGGGACTTCGTCTACGTGGAGGACTGCGTGGAGGTGGTCTTGTGGTTGCTGGAAAACACCGCCGTGGGCGGCATCTTCAATGTGGGCACCGGCCGGTCCCGCACCTGGAACGACCTGGCCCGGGCGGTGTTTGCCGCCATGGGGCGCGAGCCGCGCATTCGCTACATTCCTATGCCTGAGGCGATTCGCGAGAAATATCAGTATTATACTTGCGCAAGCATGGCAAAGCTGCGCTCCCGGGGCTGCACGGTGCCGTTTCGGTCCCTGGAGGAGGCGGTGACCCGCTACGTGCAGGATTTTCTGCTCCAGGGGCCGGCGTATTTGCGTTCGCGCTAGGCCGGGCGTGCTGCGTTCTCAGGTCGCAAAAAGCGCCCGGTGATGGATGCGGGGGTGGCGGCCAGCTCTTCGGGCGTACCCTGGGCGATGATGCGGCCGCCGTTTTCCCCGCCTCCGGGGCCGAGGTCGATGACGTGGTCCGCGGCGGCCACCACGTCCAGGTTGTGTTCGATGACGATGACCGAGGCCCCGCGGTCCACCAGGGTCTGGAGCACGGCGATGAGTTTGCCCACCTCATGGATGTGCAGCCCCGTGGTGGGCTCATCGAGGATGTACAGGGTGCCGGGGAGGCTGCGTTTGCCCAGCTCCCGGGAGAGCTTGATGCGCTGGGCCTCGCCGCCGGAGAGGGTGGTGGCCGATTGTCCAAGGCGCAGGTACTCCAGGCCCACTTCCTCCAGAATCCCCAATTTGCGGGTGAGCGCGCTGTGGCCGGTGAAGAACTCCTTGGCCTCGGCCACGCTCATCTCGAGCACCTCGGCGATGGATTTCCCCCGGTAGAGGACGTCCAGGGTCTCGCGGTTGTAGCGTTTGCCGCCGCAGACCTCGCAGGTGACGAAGATGTCCGGGAGAAAATGCATCTCCACCCGGATCTGTCCGTCGCCCTGGCAGGCCTCGCAGCGGCCGCCGCGCACGTTGAAGCTGAAGCGTCCCGGGGCGTAGCCGCGTTTTCTGGCTTCTTTGGTGCCGGCGAACAGGGCGCGGATATCGTCAAAGACCTTGGTGTAGGTGGCGGGGTTGGAGCGGGGGGTGCGGCCGATGGGGGTTTGATCGATGATGACCAGCCGCTCCACGGCCTCGGCTCCCTCCATGCCGCCGATATGTCCTGGGGAGTCCACCTTCAGGCCGGAGCGCAGCGCCAGGTGCTTGGCGAGGGAGTCGATCACCAGCGAACTCTTGCCGGACCCGGATACCCCGGTGACGCACACCAGGTTGCCGAGGGGAAAAGCGCAGTCGATGCCTTGGAGATTGTTGGTGGTCACCTGCCGCAAGGTGATCTGTCCTGTAGGGCGGCGGCGTGTGGTGGGCCGGGGGATGGTGAGCTCGCCGCGCAGGTACTTGCCGGTGAGGGTCGCCGCCTCGGCCACCAGCGCCTGGGGCGGGCCAGCGAAGACGATCTCTCCGCCCAAAAGGCCGGAGCCCGGCCCGAGCTCGATGACGTGGTCGGCGGCGCGGATGGTGGCTTCGTCGTGCTCCACCACCAATACGGTGTTGCCTCGGTTCTGGAGACTGCGCAGGGTGGCGATAAGGCGTTCGTTGTCGCGGGGATGCAGCCCGATGCTCGGCTCATCGAGCACGTAGGTCACTCCCACCAGGCCGGAGCCCAGTTGTCCGGCCAGGCGGATGCGCTGCGCCTCGCCCCCGGAAAGGGTGCTCATGGAGCGCGACAGGGTGAGGTAGTCGAGGCCCACGGCGGCGAGAAATCCCAGGCGGTGGCGCAGTTCTTTCACCAGGGGCTCGGCGATGGGCTGCTTGCCTGGAGCGGGTTCGTAGGCGTCGAGCCAGGTACGGGCGCGCTCCACGGGCAGGCAGCAGAAGTCGAAGATGGAGAGGCGATTCACGAGCACGGCCAGGGCCTCGGGGCGGAGGCGGGCGCCGTTGCATGCCGGGCAGGTGGTGCTTTGCCGAAAGCGGGAGAGTTCGTCACGCCAGATGCCCCCCAAACGGTGTCCGCGTTCGAGCAGGGGCACCAGTCCGGGCCAGCTGGTTTGGGCATGGCCGTGGAAAAGGGCCTGCCACGCCTCTGGACTGAGCTGGGAAAGGGGGGTGTGGAGGGTAAATCCCAGGGCGCGGCCGAGGCGTTCCAAATCGGGACGGATGCGGGAGAGGGCCTTGGGATGCCGCCAGGGGAGCAGGGCGCCGTCGGCGATACTCATGCCAGTATTGGGAGCCATCAGCCGCGGGTCGTAGAATTCGATGCTGCCGATGCCGCCGCAGCGCGGGCAGGCCCCTTGGGGGCTGTTGAAGGAAAAAAGCTGCGGGCTGAGGGAGGGCAGGCTCACCGCGCAGCGGGGACACACGGCGGTGGCGGAAAAGAGGATGTCTTCGCCTGCCGCGCCGTCGGGGCCCACCGGCTGCACCGCCAGCCGGCCCTCGCCCAGGCGCAGGGCCAGCTCCACCGAGTCCGCCAGGCGGCGGCGCAGATCCGGCCGCAGCACCAGTCGGTCCACCACTGCGTGGATGGTGTGTTTGTGGGTCTTGGAGAGCTCGGGCAAGGGGTCGAGGCCCAGGATCTCGCCGTCTACCCGCACCCGGGCGAATCCTTGGCTCTTGAGCTTGCGCAGCAGATCGGCGTGGGTGCCTTTTTTGTGTTCCACCAATGGGGCGAGCAGGAGAAAGCGGGTGCCTTCAGGGAGGGCGAGGATGCTGTCCACCATCTGGTCGCTGGTCTGGGCGGTGATGGGGGCGTGGCATTGCGGACAATGGGGGATGCCCAGGCGGGCCCAGAAGACGCGCAGAAAGTCGTAGACCTCGGTCACGGTCCCCACCGTGGAGCGGGGATTGCGCGACACCGTGGCCTGCTCCAGGGAGATGGCCGGGGTGAGCCCTTCGATGCCGTCCACGTCGGGTTTGTCCATCTGGGGCAGGAATTGGCGGGCATAGGTGGAGAGCGACTCCACGTAGCGGCGTTGGCCTTCGGCGTAGACGATGTCGAAGGCCAGCGTGCTCTTGCCCGAGCCCGACGGCCCGCAAACCACGGTGAGCTGGTCGCGGGGGATGTCGAGGTCGATGTTCTTGAGGTTGTGTTGGCGGGCGCCGCGGATCTGGATGCAGGCAGTATTCATACGTCAATGGGTTGGGGTTGCGGGACTGCATCCATTAGGCATCGTCCGCGCCTCCGGCAAGGGCTAAGGGTGGGTGGTCGCTTCCAGCAGGGCGGCGAGACGCTGGGTGTAGGTGTGGTGGGCGAGGATGTGCGCCTGCCAGGCAGCGGCAAGATCGCGCCGTTCGCATTCATGCTTGAGGAAGTATTGGGTGCGGCAGACGGCTTGATCGGGGGTGGCGAAAGTCACCGGCGCGGTGAGTTCCCGGGGAAAGAGGCGCAGCCCTGGCGTTGCGTCGGAGAGGAGGAATCCGCCGCAGGCCCAGACATCGAAGTGGCGCTGGGTGAGCCCCTGGGGAAGGAGAAGACTCGTCAGGTTTAAGGTGACGGCCGCCTGGGCATAGGTGTCGGCCAGGGGGCCATAGTAGTCCACGGGCGGGAGGATGTGGGCGTGAGGGAGCAGCTCTTGCCAGGCGGCATCGCCCACGACGGTGAGAGGGAGCGCTTGGGCCAGGGCCGTCAGCACGCTGGCCCGCCATTGACGCGAGGCTTCGTCCGCCCCGTGGCCCACGGCGCGGATGGCATGTCCGGGCCAAGGCCGGGGACGGCTGCAGCGTTCCCACCACCAGGAAAGGTCCGGGGCACGGCTCCAGCGCGCCAGCCGCCGGGCGCGTTGACAGAGCGCGGCAGGCGGATGGGCGGCGGCGAAAAATGCCTCGGAGCCGGGAAAGCGGGTGCGGCCCACGAAGAGCGCTGCCAGGGAGGGCGGCGCCGCACGCGGGGCAAAGACTCGGGGGCAGGTGGCCAAAGGCAGGAAGAATGCCTGGCCGCCCATCTCGCGCAGCGGGCGGACAAACCAAGGGTCCGTGACCGCCAGGGGAAGGTTCCGCCAGGCGCGGGTCTTGACCTTGGCGAGGAGATGAAACGGGTTGTCCACGCACCAGACCACCACCGGGACCTGGGCTGTCTGAAGGATGGCCTGGTTTTCTCCCCATGGGTCGAGGCCGTGGAAATTGATGGAGAGCACCAGGCGGGGCCGCTCGGCCCCAAGGAGGGCGCGCAGCCTTGGGGCGGGGATTTCTGCGGGAAGCAGGCGGGGGGTAAGACCCAGGGCGTGGGCCGCAGTGGCCAGCTCGTGGCGCACCAGTCCGTTGTCAGGGCCGGGAAGCCAGATGGTGTCCGCGGGTGGGGCGCAGGAGAAGCGGCGCAACCGGGCCAGCACTGGCTGCCAAAAGGA
>DPEO01000091.1:0-26109 GCA_003530935.1 Desulfomicrobiaceae bacterium
CCGGAGCATGGCGTCCGGCCGCAGGACGTGCGCCGGGCCGTGGAGCAGATCTCCATTCAAGCATGCATCCTGACGCCCAACTTCAACAACCCCGATGGGAGTCTCATGCCCGACGCCGCCAAGGCCGAGATCGTGGACATCCTCACTGCACGCGGCATCCCGCTCATCGAAGACGACGTGGCCGGTGACCTCCACCTGGCCCCGCGGCGGCCGCCTTTGGCCAAGGCCTTTGACCGTCAAGGCATGGTGCTTACCTGCTCCTCGTTTTCCAAGGCCTTGTGCCCGGGCTACCGTATTGGTTGGGTGCTGCCGGGCCGGTGGTTTGCCAAGGCCCTGGCGGTGAAGGCGACCACCAATGTGAGTTCCGCCACCCTGCCGCAGATGGTGGTGGCGGCGTACCTGTGTCAGGGGCGGTATGACCGCCATGTGCGGCGCTTGCGCTCCCGCATCGCCCGGAGCATGGAGGCCATGGCCGCTGCCGTGGCGCGGCATTTCCCGCCAGGCACGCGCCAGACGCGGCCGCAAGGCGGGGGCGTGGTATGGATCGAACTCCCCAGGTCCGTGGACGCCGTGGAGCTTTTTTTCCGCGCCCGGGAGCAGGGGATCGGCATTGCGCCTGGCACGATTTTTTCTCTCCACGGGCAGTTGGACCATTTTGTCCGCCTCAACGCGGCGGTGCCGTGGACTTCCCAGATCGAAGATGCGGTGGCCGCATTGGGGCGTTTGGCCGCGGGCATGGCGGCATAAGGAGGCGTATTGAACTGCGAATTTCCTGCGCGCGTGGTGGTGGAGGTGACCACCCGGTGCAATTTGGCCTGTCCGTCCTGTGTCAAACATACCCAGGGCTGGGATCTCCCGGATGCCCATATGGCGCCGGAGGTGTTTGCGGCCCTGCGTCCTGTGATTGCCCAGTGCCAGAGCCTCGTGCTCTCGGGCATCGGCGAGCCCCTGCTCCATCCGCGTTTGGTGGAATGGGTGGCCCAAGCCAAGGCGTGGAATCCCGGGGTACGGGTGGGGTTTCAGTCCAACGGCATGCTGCTGACCCAGAAGCTGGCGCGGGAGCTGGTGGCCGCAGGCGTGGATCAGGTGGCCTTTTCCGTGGACGCGCAGGAGGACGCCGTCTTGGGGAGGCTGCGACCTGGGGCCACGGTGGAGGGAATTGCCCAGGCCTTTGTCCATATGCGTTCGGCAGCCCGAAGCCGTGGCCGCCAAGTGCGCCTCGGGGCGGAGCTCGTGCTCTCCCAAAGCAATCTCGCCTTCGTGGCGGACGCCGTGGACTGGTGCGGCCGGCAGGGCGCGGATTTTGTGATCCTTTCCCATCTCATCCCCTACCGCAAGGAGGATGCGGCGCAGAGCCTGTACACCGCCGTTTCCCAGCGCGCATTGGATTTCGCCCGTGCGGCGCTGGCAGAGTTCGTGGATCAGGGGCTCAATATGCGGCGTTTGGACCAAGTGTATTACCACCCCTTTCCTGGCCCCAAGGAGCGGCAATGGGTGGCTGCAGTACGCGCCATGCTGACCGCAGCCCAGCGCGAGGGGGTGGAGGTCCCCTTGAGCCGGGTGGTGCGGGCCCTGGAGCCCGAGGCGGTGACGCGGCGAAACGCCGTCGCCCGAGTCCTGGGGCAGGTGCAGCAGGTGGCGGCGCGCCACGGCATGGAGGTGGAGCTTCCCGCAACGGCCGTGCAGGAGCCCGGAGCTTGTCCGTTCGTGGCCACCCCGACCCTGGCTGTGGCCCAAGACGGATCGCTCAGTCCGTGCCATTTTGTGTGGCACAGCGCGGTGGTGTATCCTGAGGGGCAGGCGGTGGCCGTAGCCCGACGTATCCTCGGGCGCCTTCCTGCAGACGATCCGGTGGCGGTGTGGAACAGCCCCCAGGCGCGACGTTTCCGTGCGCAGGCGCAGGGGAGCTTTGCCCGGTGTTTTGACTGTAACGTCGTGCCTTGCAACTTCGTGGACGGCAGTCCGGAGCCGTTCGTCGCTGACTGCTACGGCGCCGAGGTGCCGTGCGGGGTGTGCCCGTGGGTGGGCGGCGGCTTTGCCTGCCTGGGTTAGGCGGCTTGGCACGCCGAGGCTAGGCCGTGGCGCTTTTGAGGAACTGCTCGTGAAAGAGATGGAGGAAGAAGGCCACCACGAGGATGCCTGCGGCGTCTTCGCCCCCGGCGTCGAAGCGCGCCAAGGCGGCCTCCAAAAATTGCGGGCGGAAGTAGTCGAGGCGCCGCACCGTGGCCGGGGCGAGGGTGTCGCCGATCATCTCCCGGAACGTGCGCACAAACCAGGGCGCGGGCGCGGCGAGGGGTTGCTTGCGACGCTGGCAGATGGCGGCAGGAAGGATCGGGGCCATGGCGTTCTTGAGCAGGGCCTTTTCGGTGAGCCCCCTGAGCTTCCAATGGGCGGGGATCCGAAAGGCCCATTCCACCAAGCGGTGATCCAAGAACGGCGAGCGCAGCTCCACCCCATGGGCCATGCTCATGGCGTCTCCCAAAAGCAGGGTGAGCCCGGGCAGACGCATGTGGGCCTCGAGAAACAGCGCCTGATCCACGAGGCTGCGCGCAGGCGGCACTGCGGGGATTTCTTGGCTGCGCTCGTGGGCGTTGGCGGCCATGGCCGCCAGGGTGGAGTCGCTCATGAGGGCCGAGGCAAAACGGAAGGCCTGAAAGCGGTAGGGTAGGCTCGGATGGCGGCAGGGGGCGGCCTTGAGGTGGGCGTACCAGCCGGGGAGCGCGGCGCGGTCCGTGCCCGGCGGGAGCACGCGGCAGAGCAGGGGCAGGCGGCGTTGGGGTGCCCGCTCGATGAAGGGCAGAAGTTTCAAGAACTTGAAATAATCGTAGCCGGCAAGCACCTCGTCGGAGCCGTCGCCGCAAAGGACCACCCGAAAACCCAACTCCCGGGCCGTGCGCGCGAGCAGATAGAGCGGCAGGTGGAGCAGCGTCACCAGCGGGGCTTCCAAGTGCCAAATGAGGCGTGGCAGGTCCTCGGGGTCCAGGCGGCAGCGGAATTCGTGGTGCTGGGTACCGGCGTGGCGGCTCACCATGCGGGCAAAGGGGGATTCGTCGCTGTGGTGCTCGGCAAAGGTGATGGAGATGGTCTGCACCGGGGCCGTGCTGTGCCGTGCGGTGAGGGCGGCCACGGCGCTGGAGTCGATGCCGCCGGAGAGGTAGCAGGCCACGGGCACGTCGGCATGCAGCCGCTGGGCGACACTTTCGGAGAGGAGGTGGGTGAGCTGGGCTGCGGCTTCAGCGCGGCTGGCCGGAGGATCGAGGTCTTCGGGGAGCTGCCAGTAGCGCTGCGGGCGCAGGCGCAAGGGGGCGTCGTCTGCGCAAATCGTGCACCAATGCCCAGGGGGCAGTTGGGTGACGGCGCGCACGAAGGTACGGGGCGGCACGGCAAACCCGTAGTCCATGGCCTGGGCCAGGGCGGTGGGGTCCAGGCTCCGGGGCGCCTGGGGATGGACCAGGAGGGATTTGATCTCCGAGGCGAAGAGGATGCCGTCAGGGACCTGCGCCATGACCAGGGGTTTTTTGCCGAGCCGGTCCCGGCCCAGGGTAAGGGTGCGGCGCTGCGGCTCCCAGAGGGCGAAGGCAAACATCCCGTGCAGGCGCATCATGGCGTCGGTCCCCCATGTCATGAGGGCCGCAAGCAGCACCTCGGTATCCGAGCGTGTGGCAAAGGAGTGCCCCAGGGCCGCAAGCTCGGCGCGCAGTTCCTGATAGTTGTAGATCTCACCGTTGAAGACGAGTACCGCCCCGGTGGGCGCATGGACCATGGGCTGGCTGCCGCCGGGGATATCGATGATGGCCAGGCGCCGCGAAGCCAGACCGCAATGGGCGTCGGCGAAAAAACCTTCACCGTCCGGGCCGCGGTGCGCCATGCGCTGGGCCATGGCGGAAAGTAATGCCTGGATTTCCCGCGGTTGGCGCGGGGCGTTGGTCAGCAGTCCCGCGATGCCGCACACTATTTGGGTTCCTTGACGATTTCCGCAAAGGCCGAGCGCAGGGTCTCGAGGATCCCCGCGACTTCGTCCAGCAAGGCGGGATTCATCTGGATGTTGGCGTTCACCAATTGCCAGGTGCAATAGGTGTAGAGGCTGTGGAGGTTTTGCGCCAGCTCGCCGCCTTTTTCCTTGTTCAGGGATCCGTCCAGCTCGGCGATGATGTCGAGCGCCTGGGAGATGAGGATGCCTTTGGTGGCGTAATCCTTTTCCAGCATCTTGGTCTTGGCTTGCTGCAATGCGGTGATGGCGCTTTCGAAGAGCATCACCACGATGTGGCCCGGAGTGGCGGTGGTCACTTGGGTTTGGCGGTATGCCAGGGCTGCACGCTGCATGCACGTACTCCTTGTCTAAGAGTTTTTCGGCAGGCTGTTGATTTGGGATCCCAGCATGGAGGAGAGCTGGTCATAGGTGCCGAGCACCGATTCGAGGGTCGCAAAGCGGTTCCGGAGGGTGCGTTCCAATTGGGTGAGCCGCCGCTCCTCGAAGGCGATCTTTTTGTCGATGCTATCCATGATGTCCTGGTAGTTGTCTTCGAGGATCTTGAGCGGCCCTTCCAGGGGCGCGGTCAGGCGGCCGACTTCGTCACCCAGCTCCAGGGCCTTGCCGTTTTTGACGAAGATGGTGCCCGAGTAGGAGCCGTCCGTCATATCTATGACATCGATGACCAGACCTTTGGCTGGATTGTCGTCACCGATGGCCGTGATCTTGGTGCCGTCGATGGAGGCGGGATACCCGCCGATGGTGGGAGGTGGGCTGGCGCTGATACTCCCGCCGGAGACGGTGTAGGTGACGGAGAATTCGCCGGCTTGGGTAACCCCACGCACCAGGGAGCTGAATTGAAA
Organism: Desulfomicrobiaceae bacterium; assembly: GCA_003530935.1. Taxonomy (GTDB): domain Bacteria; phylum Desulfobacterota; class Desulfovibrionia; order Desulfovibrionales; family Desulfomicrobiaceae; genus Thermodesulfomicrobium. The sequence goes on from DPEO01000091.1 coordinate 4,834, forward strand.
GTGGGGCGAGGCGGCGGCCACGTACTGGCCGGGATTCAGAGGATCTTCGACCATCTCCTTGGTGCTGGTCACGTAGTCTGCGGCGAAGAGACTGGCTACGGCCTGAGGATCGGTGTTGAGGGCCGAACGCAGGGCCGTTTCGTCGAGCACCAAAAGACCGAAGGTGGGAGAGCCTTGAGCGGTGTCGGTGGTGATGCCCACACTGCCCAAGGAGGTGACCGGATCCAGGTCGCGGTCAAATCCCAGACCCTTGGAGGCGAGGATATTCTTGATGCGCTGCTGGATCATTTGCAGGCCGTAGTTGCCGGTGAGCAGCGATCCCGTGGTTTGGGAGCCCACGGTGGTTACCTTGGTTTGTTCCTGGATTTTGGTGAGTACGGTATTCACCTCGTCCACAAAGGTTTTGACCTTGTCCACGACAGCGGACACGTCCGTGGCTGTGGTGAGGGTGGTGGTTTGGCCGGCCTGCACCAGGTTCATGGTGATGCCGGGGATGATGTCGCTGATGGAGTTGCTCGCCCGCTCCAGGTAACCGTCGGTGGCCCCTTGGGTTTGGGTGAAGGCCGATGCTCCGAGTCCGGCGAGGGTGGTGCCGGGATAATCCACGACGCGCACCGTATTGGCCGCTCCAGGGGTCCCGGTGAGCACGAGCACTTGGGAGCCGGATTCCGTGGCAAGGCTGGCGGAGACCCCGCTGCCTAAAGCGTTGATGCCGTCCACCAGATCCTGGAGGGTGGCGCCGGCGCCCAAGGAGACGGTGTAGAGCGTACCTCCAGCGGCGAACTTGAAGTCTCCGGGGGTACCGGAGAGGGGGTCCGTTGCCGCGGTCAGTCCCGTGGATGCCTGCAGGATGGTGGCCGTGGGCGCAGGGGTCACCGGCCAGCCATCGACCCGCAGCTGGGCGTTGGCCGCGTTTTGGGTCTGGACGAAATCTGCGGAGGAAAAGCCGGGCACGGTGGTGAGTCCATCGTCGATGAGGACGTCGTTGCCTGCGCCAAGCTCCATGCCTCTGAGCTGCAGACGGTAGCCGCTGCCATCGTTGATGAGGGTGGCGCGCACCAGATTCTGATTTTGGGAATGGGCGTTGATCATGTCCGCGAGCTGTTGCAGCGTGGTGCCTGCTGCCACGTCCACGGTCATTTGGGTGGACCCTACCACCAAGGTCATGGAGCGGGCCACGCCGCCGGTGATGTCCGCGCTGGGGGCGGAAAAAACTGCCGTGCCCATGAGGGTGTCTGTGGCGGCGAGCCCCACCACCTCCACGGTATGTGCCCCGGATTCGGCGCTGCTGCTGGCTGTGGCGGTGAGGGCTGCTGGGTTGGAAGACACGGTCTGTTTGGCGAGAAATTCGTCCAAGGAGTCCATTCCCGACAGGGTGGTGCGCAGGGTCAGCAGCGCGCTGTTGAGTTCTTGAAAGGCTTGGGTTTTCTTTTCCCACGTGGCTTTCCATGCCTCCAGGCGGCGCTGGTGGATGCGTTCCGTATCCACCAGTTTGGTGACCATGGAGTCGAAATCCGTGCCTGAGCCCAGCCCCGTAAAGCGGATGGCGCCGGAAAGGAGCTCCGTGCTTGTCGTGGTGTCGGCCATGAGGTCCTCCGCGAAAGTCTATATGCTATTATGCAATGGCCGTGCCGCCTTTTCTATGAAAAATGGCCGGGCCGCGGCGCGCGACCCGGCCATTTGGCCGCGGGTTGGGGCGGGGGCTATCCGCCGATGAGCTGCAGGGCCATCTGCGGCAGGCTGTTGGCCTGGGAGAGCATGGCCACTGCCGACTGGGTGAGGATCTGGTTGCGCACGAACTGGGTCATTTCCGTGGCCACGTCCACGTCGGAGATACGGGACTCGGCGGCCTGGAGGTTCTCGGCCTGGATCTGCAGATTGGTGATGGTGTTTTGCAAACGGTTCTGCAGGGCGCCCAGGTTGGCGCGGATGTTGTCCTTGGAAACGATGGCCTTGTTGAGGGCGGCCAGGGCCTCTTGCGCCGCCTGCTGGGTGGAGATGCTGTAGCCTGCGCCGGCAATTCCGGAACCGTTGTCGCGGCTCGAGTCTGCAGCGTTGCCCACGCCCAGGGCCGATGCCGTGGCGGTCTGGATGGCGATGTAGTAGTAGTCCTCGGCGGAGCTGTTGCCCGTGCCGAAGTGGACCTTGAGCGGGCCGGTGGAGTTGAGGCCTGAACCATCATGCGCGCTGGCCCAGTCCACCACGTGCGGGGTAGAGGCCGAGAGATTGCCGTTCAAGAGATAGATGCCGTTGAAATTGGTGGCGTTGGCGATTCGGGTGATTTCCGAGGCCATGGCCTGGTACTCGGAGTCGATGATGAGGCGCTGGTCCGAGGTGTAGGTGCCGGTGGCCGCCTGTTCGGCCAGTTCCTTCATGCGGATGAGCTTTTCATCGATGACCTGGAGGGCGCCGTCGGCGGTCTGGATGAGGGAGATGGCGTCGTTGGCGTTGCGGATGCCCTGCTTGAGGGAGGCGATGTCCGCGCGCATGAGTTCGCGGATGGCGAGCCCGGCGGCATCGTCCGCTGCGGTGGTGATGCGCAGGCCCGAGGACAGGCGGCGGGTGGATGTGGCCAGCGCTCCGTAGGAGGAGCTGAGGTTCCGCGCCGCGTTCATTGCCATGAGATTGTTGTTGATGACGAGAGACATGGTGGTTTCCTCCGTGAAAGGGTTTGGCGTCCGTGCCGATGTATTCCGTGTGTGCCCTTTGTATCGGCCGCTGGCGGCAATACTTTAGGGCGATTTCGGAATTTTTGGGTCAGGACAGGGGAGGAAGGTCCACGAACTCGGGGATGTGGCGCCGGGCCTCGGCCTCGGAGAGGCCGCGGGCCTGGGCGATGGCGGGAAGGTTTTCTTCGGCGTCGCTTGGACGCAGATAGAGGGGCGCTGGCGGATGGCGATGGAAGGCGGCCGTGGCGGCGGCGGCCATGAGGGTCCCGGGCCAAGGGGTGTCGAAGAGCGTGGGCAGGGCGGTGACGGTATCTGGGAGCTCCAGGCGGCGGATGCCGCTGCCTACGGCAAGTCCCGGCTGGGCCTCCACGTGGGCGCGAAACTCCTGATGGGAGAGGGGCCGGACGGGGCGGGTGGGGCGGCCGTGCTCGAAGCGCTGCGCGTAGACCATGTGGGCGCGGGCATAGGTGGCCACCCACAGCCGTCCTGGGCAGGGGACCTGGGCGGCGAGCAGACGGTGGAGCTCCAGCCCCGCCATGGGGATCTGGGCGCCCATGCCCAGTCCTGCCACGGTGGCCAGGGTGATGCGCAGCCCGGTGAAGGACCCCGGGCCGCACACCGCGGCGATGCCGCCAAGATTCGTGGTTGCGATTCGGTGCGCTGCAAGGATGCGTGCGATGGCGGGCGCCAGCACGGTCACCGAGGCGCCGGGGCAGTGGATGGTCTCGGCGTGGAGCACGGCGCCTTCCTGCCCCAAGACGATGTGGAGCAGATTTTCGGCGCCGCACAGGACGAGCAGCGGGGCGCTGGTGTCAGGGGATGTGGCGGAGGATGTCATTGACGGTTGCCAAAATCATGAGGGTGATGAGCAGCGCCATGCCGATGCGCAGGGCGACCTCCTGCACCTTGGCCGGAAGCGGGCGGCCGGCGATGGTTTCAAGCAAATAGAAGAGGATATGTCCACCGTCCAGCACCGGGATGGGCAGGAGGTTGAGTACACCCAGGTTGACGCTGATGAGCGCCGTGAGCGCCAAAAGCTGCACGAGTCCGCTCTGGGCTTCGCGGTGGATGAGCTCGGTGATGAGGATCACCCCGCCCACGTCGCTCCACGGGATGACCCGTTCGATGAGCTTGATGATGCCCTGGAGCATGAGGCTGGTGACCTGGCCGATATGCCGCAGCCCTTCCCAGGCGGCCTCGGGCACGGAGAGCATGCGGCGCTCGGTCACCCCGGCCGGGGCGATGCCGAGCATGGGAGCGCGACGCATTTCGCCAAATATGGTGCGTTTTTCCTGCACCTGCGGGGTGGCGCGTACTTCTAACGTGGTCTGCTGGCGTTTGACGGTGATGGTGAGGGAGCGGCCGTCGCTGGTTTCGATGGCGGTGACCAGCTCGTCCCAGGTGTGGATTGTTTCGCCGTCGATGGCGAGGATGCGGTCTTGAGGAGCAAGACCTGCCGCCGCTGCAGGGCTCTCGGCGGTGACCTTGCCGATGACCGGCAGCAGTTCTTCCATGCCTTGGGTGGCCAAAAGACCCCAAAAGATGATCCAGGCGAGGAAGAAGTTGCTGATCGGGCCCGCCAGCACCACCAGCATGCGCTGCCAGGGGGGCCGCAGGATGAATTGGGCCTCCATGGGCGCAGGATCGTCGGCGTCTTCTTTTTCTCCCACAAGCTGCACGTAGCCGCCGAGCGGGACGAGGCTCAGGCGATATTCGGTGGCGCCTGGTCTCCAGGAGAGGAGCTTCGGCCCAAAGCCCAGGGAGAAGACGTGCACGCCGATACCCAATGCCCGGGCCATGAGAAAGTGCCCCAGTTCATGGAAAAAGATGAGGCCGCCAAGGACGACGATCACGGCGAGGATGCTCGTCATGCAAGGGCCTCCAGGAGGTGGGCGGCCTTGGTTCGGGCCGCGCGGTCTTGATGGAGGATCTCCTCCACCGTGGCCGCAGGCTGCGCGTCGGTAGCTTCCATGGTGGCGGCGATGAGGCGCGGGATGGCAAGGAAAGGGATGCGGCGGGCCAAGAAGGCCTCCACCGCCACTTCCGCGGCGGCGTTGAGGGCGATGCGGGCGCTGGGGCCGTGGCGTGCAGCCTCCATGGCCAGGCGCAGACAGGGAAAGCGTTCCACGTCCGGTGTCTCGAAGGTCAGCGGTTTGGCCGTGAGGTCCACGGGGAGGTCTTGCGCCACCCGCTTGGGGTAGCCCAGGCAATGGGCGATGGGGACTTCCATGGAGGTCGGTCCCAATTGGGCAAGCAGTGAGCCGTCGATCATCTCCACCAGGGAGTGGACCACGGATTGGGGATGCACGAGGACGGTGATCTCTTCCGGGGCTGCCCCAAAAAGGGCCATGGCCTCCAGGAATTCCAGTCCCTTGTTCATAAGGGTGGCGCTATCCACGGTGATTTTGGGGCCCATGGACCAATTGGGATGGCGCAGCGCCGCCTCGGGGGTCACGGCGGCCAGCTCGGCGGCGGAGGCGGTGCGAAACGGCCCGCCCGAGGCCGTGAGGATGAGGCGGCGCACTTGTGCGAGCCCGTGGCCCTGTACGGCCTGGAAGATGGCGTTGTGTTCCGAGTCCACGGGCAGCAGCACGGCCCCGCTTGCGTGGCATGCCTGGCGGAAGAGGTGCCCCGCCAGCACCAGCGCCTCTTTGGTGGCCAAAGCGAGGATCTTGCCGCTTTGGGCTGCGGCCAGGGCCGGCAGGAGTCCGGCGGCGCCCACCTGGGCGGCCACGACGTGGGTGGCCTCGGGCAGGCGCGCCAGTTGGACGTAGCCTTCGGGGCCGAAGACGAGGTACGGCTGGTAGCCGGCGGGCAGGAGCTCCCGCAGGGCCGCGCTGTCTTCGGCCTGAAGGATCCCCAGAAACGGCGGCCGGAATTCCGCGGCCTGCTCGGCCAAGCGCTTCAGATTGCGGGCCCCGGCCAGGGCCAGGACTTGGAAGCGCTCCCGGTTGCGGCGCACCACCGCCAAGGTGCTGGCGCCAATGGAGCCGGTGGCGCCCAGGACCACCAGCCTGCGCACAGCGGCGCTTTGGAGAAAACGGTGGGAAAGGGGAGAAATATACTCCATGGCTATGTCCACAAGGGCAAGAAATGGGTCAGGGCCGCATAGACGGGAAGCGCGGTCAAAAGGCTATCGATGCGATCCAAAATTCCCCCGTGTCCAGGAAGCATCGTTCCGGAATCTTTGATGTTTCTCCAGCGTTTGATGGCTGATTCCATAAGATCGCCCCCTTGGGCGGTAACGCTCACCACCGCGGCGATGCATGCGGCTCGGCCAGGATCCGCCTTCCCCGCCCATACGGCATAGAGGGTGCAGACCGTCATGCAGGCCGCAAGGCCGCCGAGGCTGCCGGACCACGTCTTTTTGGGGCTCACCCGGGGCCAGAGTTTGGGGCCCCCCAGGTGGGAGCCGACATAAAAGGCCGCAGTGTCCGTGGACATGGTCCCAAGGAGAATGAAGCCGAGATCCAGGGGGGCGAGCTGCAGGCCTGGGCGCAGGAGCACCGGCACATAGAGCAGGGCGCTGAGGGCAACAAGGGCGTCGTGGGCCGCCAGGGAGGCGTCTTTGCCGCTGCGGGTCAGGAACACCGTGCCTGCGGCGAGGGTGAGCAGCGGCGCGGTGGCCATTTCCGGCCAGGAGGCAGGCAGCCACATGAGGCCGACTCCTGCGCCAAGGACCAGGGCGAGGGCCAGCCGGCGTTTTCGCAGGTCCCAGAACATGGCCAGGTATTCCCCGAGGGCGAGGGCCGCGACGAGGCTGACTGCCAGACGCAGGGGCATGCCTCCGGCTACAATCGCCGCCGCAAGCAGGGGGATGAGGATGAGGGCCGTGAGGATGCGTTGGCGGTGGGCTTGGGTCATGCCTCCTCCGGGGCTGCACCGAAGCGGCGTTGGCGGCGGCGGAAATCCTCCAGGGCGCGGTGCAGGTGTTCGGGGGAGAACTCCGGCCAGGGCGTGTCCGTGAAGTAGAGCTCGCTATAGGCGCTCTGGAAGAGGAGAAAATTACTCAGACGCAGCTCTCCGCCGGTGCGGATGATGAGGTCCGGGTCCGGCATGTCCGCAGTGAAGAGGTGCGCGGCCAGGGATGCTTCGGTGATGATTTCTTTTTGCTGGGCGAGTTGTTGGCACGCACGCACGATCTCAAGCCTTCCGGAGTAGTTGAGCGCCAGGGCCAGGGTCATGGCGGAGCCGTGGGCGGTGCGGCGCAGGGCGTGTTGGAGCACCTGCCGGGTGGGAGTCGGGATGTCGTCCAATTCACCCAGCACCCGTAGCCGGATCCCGGTGCGCTCCAGTTCCGGCAATTCTTGGGAAAGAAACTCGCGCAGCAGCTCGAACAGGAACGTGATTTCCTGGGGAGGGCGGCGCCAATTTTCCCGCGAAAAGGTATAGAGGGTGAGATTCGGGATCTCAAGCCGACGGGCTTCACGTACGATTTCCCGGGCCGCCAGGGTGCCGGCCCGGTGCCCTGCGCTGCGGGCAAGGCCCCGGGCCTGGGCCCAGCGGCCGTTACCATCCATGATAATGGCCAGATGCGAAAGGATGGGCATGGACTAGATTTCCATGATCTCTTTTTCTTTGGCCGCCAAGGCGGTATCCGCCTTGTGGATGAAGTCGTCGGTGACCTTTTGGACTTCTTCCTGGGCCTTGTGGAATTCGTCCTCGCTCATCTCTTTGGCATTCTTCTTCTTTTTGAGGGACTCGTTGATATCCCGGCGCACGTTGCGGATGGCGACTTTGGCCTCTTCGGTATATTTCTTGGCCATTTTCACCAAATCTTTGCGGCGTTCTTCCGTGAGCGGCGGGATGGAAATGCGGATGGTGCGGCCGTCGTTGACGGGAGTCAGCCCCAGATCCGACTTCATGATGGCCTTTTCGATGGCGGCAAAGGCATTGCGATCCCAGGGCGAGATGGCGATGGTGCGGCTATCGGGAATGGAGACCGACGCCACTTGAGCCAGAGGCGTGGGTGTACCGTAGTACTCTACCTTGATATGATCCACCAATGCGGTGGTGGCGCGTCCGGTGCGCAGACGGGAAAATTCCTTCGCCAGGTTGTCGATGCTTTTTTGCATCTTGGTCGTGCATTCTTCAAGGTGCTTTTCCATGGTTTATTCTCCTTGAACCAAAGTTCCCACACGTTCGCCCAACATGAGGCGTTTGATATTGCCAGGGACAAAGAGGTTGAAGACCCCGATGGGGAGCTTGTTATCCATGCACAGGGAAATGGCCGCCGAGTCCATGACCTTGAGCCCTTGCTGGAGCACGTCCAGGTAGGTGAGGGTGGGGTAGAGCACCGCGTCGGGATGTTTTTCCGGGTCCTTGTCATAGACACCGTCCACGCGGGTGGCTTTGAAGATGGCGTCGCACTTGAGCTCCATGGCGCGCAGGACGGCGGCCGTATCCGTCGTGAAGTAGGGGATGCCGGTGCCTGCGGCACAGATGACCACGCGGCCCTTTTCCAGGTGGCGGATGGCGCGGCGGCGGATGTAGGGCTCGGCCACTTCTTTCATGGTGATGGCGGTCATCACCCGCGTGGAGACCCCGAGTTTTTCCATGGCGTCTTGTACGGCCAGGGCGTTCATGACCGTGGCAAGCATGCCCATGTAGTCCGCCGAGGCGCGGTCCATGCCCTTGGACGAGACCGAGACTCCGCGAAAGATATTGCCGCCGCCGATGACAAGGCTCAGCTGCACGCCCATGGTGACGACTTCCGCCAGCTCCCGGCAGATGGCCTGAGTGGTGAGGGGGTCGATGCCAAAGCCCTGGTCACCGGCCAAGGCTTCGCCGCTGAGTTTGAGCATGACGCGACTAAAGCGCAACTGGGACATGAGGACTCCTTGGTTTTGCAAAACGGGCGGCCCAACGGCCGCGTGACACTATGCATTTCCTGCTGGAAGCGCAACCGAGGCTGTTTTCGCGTGTGCCATAAAAAAAGGGCCTTGCGGCCCTTTTTGGCGATGTGGGTTCAGGCCCCCACAGCGATGCGGACGAAGCGGTCCACCTGGACCCCTTTGCCGAGGATGTCTTTGACGGCCTTTTTGTCATCTTTGATGAAGGGCTGCTCCACCAGGCAGACTTCCTGGTAGTATTTGCGCATGCGGCCCTCCACGATCTTCTCGGCGATGGCCTCGGGCTTGCCTTCCTGTTTGGCCTGATTGAGGTAGATGGCGCGCTCCTGCTCCAGGGCTTCGGCGGGGACTTGATCTGCGGAGACGCACAGCGGATTGGCCGCAGCCACCTGCATGGCCACGTCTTTGGCTGTTTCCGCCGTCGCCGGGCCCGTCAGGACCACCAGCACGCCCAACTTGTTGTTGGAGTGGATGTAGCTGCCGATCACGCCCTCGCCTGGCACGGTGACGTAGGCCAGGCGGCCAAGCTGCATGTTTTCGCCGATCTTGCCGATCAGGCCGGAGAGATCGGTGAGCTCTGCAGGCAGGGCCTCCGGGGTTGTGGCGCCCGAGGCGAGCACGGCTTCGGCGATGGCCGTGGCCTTGGCGACGAACTCCTCGTTCTTGGCCACAAAGTCGGTCTCGCAATTGAGCTCCACCATGGCCGCAGCCTTGCCGTCCGGGGCCATGGCAATGGTCACCAAGCCTTCGGCCGTGGCCCGGCCCGCCTTTTTGGCCGCTTTGGACAGGCCCTTTTCCCGCAGCCAGGCAATGGCCTTGTCCATATCGCCCCCGCACTCGGTCAGGGCTTTCTTGCAATCCATCATGCCAGCGCCGGTGCGCTCGCGCAGTTCTTTCACCATGGAAGCGGAAATGGACATATTACAGTTCCTCCTCGTCCTGATTGTCATTCGCGGCGGCGTCATCGGCTGCCGGGGCGTCTTCCGGTTGGGTAAAAGCCGCCTCGGGCTGCTCTGCGGTCTCGACGCCGCGTTCTTGGGCCAGGGCCTGGCCTTCCAGGCAGGCGTCCGCCATGGCGCCGGCAAAGAGTTTGATGGCGCGGATGGCGTCATCGTTGCCCGGGATGACATAGTCGATGGGATCGGGATCGCAATTGGTATCCACTACGGCCACCACCGGGATGCCCAGCCGGCGGCATTCTTTCACTGCGATTTCTTCGTTATGCGGGTCGATGATGAAAACTGCAGCCGGCGGCTCTTCCATGTTTTTGATGCCGCCCAAGGTGGTGTTGAGCTTCTGCATCTCCCGCTCCATGCGCAAGACTTCCTTCTTGGTGAAGCGGTTGATGCTCCCGTCGGCAAAGGCGGCTTCCAGGGATTTGAGCCGATTGATGCTGGAGCGAATGGTCTGGTAGTTGGTGAGGGTTCCCCCCAGCCAGCGGTGGGTGACGTAAAACATGCCGCAGCGTTCGGCTTCGGCGCGAATGGTGTCCTGTGCCTGACGCTTGGTCCCCACGAAAAGGATTTTTCCGCCGCGGGCGACCGTGTCCACGATAAAGTCGTGGGCCTTGCGGTAGAGTTTGACCGTCTGCTGGAGATCGATGATGTGGATGCCTTTGCGGGCGCCGAAGATGTAGGGCCGCATCTTGGGGTTCCACCGCCGGGTCTGGTGGCCGAAATGCACACCAGTCTCCAGCATCTGCTTCATGCTGACATACGCCATACGGATTCCTCCATGGTTTTTTCCTCCGCCCGCGGGAAGGCGCAGTGCCCAACCAGAGGAGACGCGGACGTGCGGAGTGAACGAGAAAAATGGCCTCGACCTTCATCCCTGCGTGAACGGGCCGCGGAGGGATGCAAAACGGCCGTCTGGTGCTGCCAGACGGCCGATGTTTGTGGTGCCGAAGAGAGGACTCGAACCTCCACCGGGGAACCCCGACTAGACCCTGAACCTAGCGTGTCTACCAATTCCACCACTTCGGCGTCGAACGAGGGGGCATCTAGGCGCAGTGCGGGCGGATGTCAAGCGAAAAATGCCAACGATGTCTCTTTAGGGGAGCAAGCCCCGCAGGATCTCTTCGGGTTTTTGAAGGAGTTGCTCGATGGCCTTGGGCGGCGCCTGGCGCAGCAAGAGGCGTTGCAGGTCCACGCGCACCTTTGGGGCGTCTATGGGGCCATGTATTTGAAGGGGGACCGGGGTGGTTTGGGCGACGGCCGCCAGGGGGCCGAGCTCGCGGCCGGCCTGGGCCGTGGCGCTGACACGCAGATCCGCATCAAGGCGGTTTTGCGGGAGATGCACTTGCCCTGCCCCCGCCACGGTAAACCAAGGACCATGGCCGGAGATGTCCGCCGTCAGTACGCCTTTGTGCATTGGACCTTGGGCTGTCAGCTCGGTGAAGGCCACGTCGAGCTGGTCAGGAAGGGTGGGTGGAACCAAGAGTGGCGCCGCGGTGCGCAGCGCCGCCCCCAGGGGCGCACCGAGCGCGGCGCCGTCCGTCAAACGGAGGCTGATCTCCCCGGCGAGCGTCTTTTTGATGGCGTCGAGAGTTGCCCCTTGGGCCTTGAGGGTGGCGTCTCCGACGGCGGTGCCGCGCATACGGCCTGGAGCGCCCAGCATGGCGAAGAGTTGGGCGAGGTCCAGGTCACGGGCCTGGAGGCGCAATTGCGCGGCGAGATTCGGATTGCGGGCGTCCATCTCCCCTTCGAGGTCGATGGCGCCTTGGGCGAGCGCGGCGGTGAGGCGGGGGATCTGGATGCGCCCTTGGGCGATGGAGATTTCGGCCTCTGCATGCGGTGCCTGGACGTTTTCCCAGCGGATGGTTTCGGCCGCAAGCGTGCTGGTGCCATGCAGGCCTGAAAGCCATGGCCAGGGGTGTTGGGCGGAAGTGGAGACCGGCTGCATGGTGACGTCCAGCTGACCGTGCAGGGACGAAATTTCTCCCTGCGCAGCGGTGATGGACGCCGTGAGCGCGGGTGCGGCAAGGCGCAAGGGCTTGGGGTACACCGTGCCTTTGATGGTGAGCGTCCCGTGGGCCTCTCCAGCCTGCCAGGAGCAGGCAAGGTCCATGATTGCGGGGGCTTCTGGGGCGATGGGGCGGGCATGCAGTTGGATGTTCTGGACGCGGACGGTGCGGTTGCCGGCGTCGTCGTGCAAGTCCACCTGGCCGTTGGTCACGGCGAGTTGGTCTACCTGCCACGTGATGTCCGGAAGTTGCAGGGCGCCGGCGTGGACCGGCGGCGAGAGCGCGCTGGAAGGATTCGGGAGGATGCGTGGCGGGAGGTTGGATCCCCCTGGTGCGGTGCGGTGTACGAAGATGTGCGGGGTGTTCAGGCGCACTTCGCGGACCACGATGCGGCCGGAGAGGAGTGCGGGCAGATGCACGAGGGCGCGGAGGTCCGCGATGGCGATCACCGGTGTTTCTTGCGGCGTCGGCCCGGCGACACGAAGTCCGGAGACCTGGATGCTGAGCGGCAGCAGGCGGATGGTGGCATCGGTCATGGTCACGGGCCGTCCCAGGGCCTGGGTCATCCAGGCGGACAGGCGTTGGGGGAGATCGCGGCTCATGACGCGCGCGCCGCCCCAGGCCAGGGCGATGCAGATGCCAAGGATGATGAGTGGGATGCGTAGACGCCGCATGCGGGCCTCCGTGCTTTATGGTCCGGATGCACTGGCGTATGCCGCAAAGACGCGCAAAACGGAAGCAGCGGTTCTTTCCTTGAAGCTTGGCGGCGCCTGCGCTACACAGCGTCCTCCCGTGGGGAGGCACACGAGTATGATTCATGTCCATGAACCGAGCCATATCCCTGGAATCGATGCCGGATCGTGTTTGACCATCGGCAATTTCGACGGGGTGCATGTGGGGCATCAGGCCCTGATTGTTCGCACCCGTGACGCTGCCCGGGCCATGGGCGTTCCTTCGGTGGTGGTGACCTTCGATCCCCATCCACTGCGGTTCTTCACCGGCAGGCCACATCCGCCCTTCATCACCACGCCGGCGCAAAAAGAGCGTTGCGTCGCCGCCTTGGGCGTGGACGCCCTGCTGACGCTCACCTTTGACGCGGTGTTGGCTTCCATGCCCCCGGAGCGTTTCGTGGAAGAAGTCTTGGTACACGGCCTTGGGGTGCGGCAGCTTTTCATCGGCTACGACTATGCCTTCGGCAAAGGCCGCAAAGGGGATTTTGCTCTGCTTACCCAATTGGGAGCGTGCTTGGGCTTCACCGTGGAGCAGTTGCCGCCGGTGCTGGTGGGCGGGGTGGTGGTGAGCTCCACGCGTATCCGTGATCTGCTCTTGGCCGGTGATGTGTGGGCGGCGCGTGCCCTTTTGGGGCGGTTTTACTGCGTGGAAGGCACGGTGGTCCCGGGGCATCGGCGGGGCGGCGCGGTGCTCGGTTTTCCTACAGCCAATCTGCTGCTTACCGATGAACTCTTCCCCAAGACCGGGGTGTACTGTGCCTGGGCCGAGTGGGAAGGGATCAAGCATCCGGCGGTACTCAATATCGGCTTCAACCCGACCTTCGGCGGGGACGTGCTGTCCGTGGAGGCGCATGTGCTGGACTTTTCTGGGGATTTGTATGGTCGCCATCTGGCCTTGCACCTCGTGCAGCGCTTGCGTGGAGAGCGCAAGTTTGCCGGTGTGGATGCACTGCGAGATCAAATTGGCCGGGATGTGGCGTTGGCCCGCAGCGTACTTTCTTTGCCCGAGGCCAAGGCATGAGTTTTTCCATCACAGGGCTGCGCGCCCATGCGGCGCATCTTTGGCACACGCACCCCCATGGCCGTTGGACCATCCTCGGCATCCTGACCGGAGTCATTGCCGGCCTTGGGGCGAGCGCTTTCTTTGTCCTCATCGAGGCGGCCTCCGTGTTGATCTTGCGCATGGGAGCCGGTTTCGATTTGCCCGGGGCCGCAGGCGAAGAGTTGTTTCATGTCCCGGTGGGGCCCTGGCGGCCATGGGTGGTGCTGGCGGCCTTGGTCGCCGTAGCTGGGCTCACTGCCTTTCTGGTTCGCCGTTTTTTGCATGGTATGCCGCCGGGAGGCACGGACGGAACGGATACCCTCATCCATACCTTCCACCACCGCGAAGGCCGCCTGGATCTGCGCATCCCCTTGGTGCGGGTGACCACGGCCATCCTCACTATTGCTGCAGGCGGCAGCGCAGGTCGCGAAGGGCCCATGTCGCTTTTGGGCGCAGGCTGTGCCTCCTGGCTGGCGGACCGTTTAGGACTTTCGACCAAGGAGCGGCGGCTGCTCCTTTTAGTGGGGGCGGCCGGTGGCTTGGGGGCCATTTTCCGCGCCCCCCTGGGTGGGGCGCTGACCGCGGTGGAGGTCTTGTATCGGGAAGACTTCGAGGCTCGGGCTCTCGTGCCCTCCATCCTTTCGTCCGTGACGGCCTACAGTGTGTTCGCGGTGTTTTTCGGCACCGAGCCCATTTTTCACGTGCCGAAGTTCATGTTGACCACCATGGCCGAACTTCCACTCTATGCCGTGTTGGGTCTGGCCTGTGCTGGGGCGGGCATGGGGTACGTGCATTTTTTCCGCTGGGCCAAGACGCGGATCTTTGGCGAGGTGGCGCAGCGCTTCGGCCTTGGTGCCTCCATGGCCTTGGGGGCCGCGGCCATGGGGCTTTTGGCCATGGCCTTTCCCGCCTTGGCCGGAGGCGGGTATGGGTATTTGCAACAGGCCATCCAGGGGCGTTTGGACATTGTGGTGCTGGCGCTCTTGGCCCTGGGTAAGACGCTGGCCACCACCATGGTCTTGGGCTCCGGGTTGAGCGGCGGCATGTTTGCTCCTGCCTTGCTGGTAGGAGGCATGGTGGGCGGGGTGGTCGGGCGCGTGGCTCAGGATGTGGCCCCGGCTTTGGTGGCGTACCCCGAGGCGTACGTGCTCGTGGGCATGGCCGCATTTTTTGCCGGCATCGCCCGGGCGCCGGTGGGGCCGTTGGTGATGGTGTGCGAGCTGACGCGCGGCTATGGGCTCTTGGTCCCCTTGATGCTTGCTTCCGCAGTCAGCCTTGCCGCCTGTCGGCGCACCTTTTTGTATGATCACCAGGTGGACGATAAGTTCGCCTCTCCAGCCCATGCGGACGAGACGGTCATCAATGTCTTGGAGCGCCTCCGGGTTGCGGATTCTTTGACGCCTCGGCCGGTGGCCTCCCTGCACGAAGGCGCTGGATTTCGGGAGATGACGGATCTCATGGTCCATTCCACCGACCAAGTGTTCCCTGTGCTCGGCGACGACGGTCATGTCCATGGGGCGGTCACCCTTCATGACGTCCGTTCCGTGCTTTTTGAGGATGTCTTGTGCCCCCTGGTGGTGGCTCGGGACATCGTGCGGCCGTGCCCGACCTTGACTCCGGACGATGATTTATCTTCCGCTTTGCTGCGGTTCGTGGAAAGCGACCTGCCGCAGTTGCCGGTGCTGGATCCCGAATCAGGCCGGATTGTGGGCCTGCTCGACCGGGGCGACGTGTTCCGTGCCTACGCCCGGGGTATCGCTCTGCTGCGGGGGGATGTCCCCGCCTGAGGTCGCGTCGTCGGGCTCCGGGCGGCCGATGCCGAAACGTTCCTGGATGCGGGCGAGGGATACGAGCCTGCCGCCCCGTTCGGCCGGGGTGAGGAAGCTTTTGAGCTTCATCTCCAAATGTCGCGGATTGCGCTCCGCCTGGATGGCCAGCATGGCCTCGGCCACGATGCGCTGTAAGAGCAGCTCGTGCTCGGTGCTTTCCCGTACCCGGGCGGCCAAGGGGAGGAAGACCAGATGGGCGAGGAGCACGCCGTACAGGGTGGAGGTGAGGGCCACAGGAATGGAGCGTACCATGGCCCCCACGTCGCCCACGCCGGCGAGCATACCCATGAGCCCTACCACGCTGCCCGCCAGCCCAAAGGCAGGGGCGAATTCGGCGAGAACCCTGAGCACCCGTTCCGATTCTTCGCGCCGCTGCTGGAAATAGGCCATTTCCGTGCCGAGCAGGTCGCGGATATGCTCCTGGGAATGGTTGTCCACCACCAGCCCTAGGGCCTGGCGCAAAAACAGGAGCGAGGCCTCTTTTTCGTCTTCACTGAGGGACTGAATGCCGCGAATGCGGCTTTTGACCGAAAGATCCACCAAAATTTCCACCATCTTGGCGGGCTCCATGCGCCGGGCGCGGCAGGAGGATGCCACGACCCGCAGGACGTGGCCGAGGCGTTCCAGCCGGAAGGCTACCACGGCTGCGGCCAAAGTGCCGCCGAGTACGACGAGCAACCCAGGCAGGTTGGCGTAGGTGCGCAGGTCTCCGCTGCCCGCAAACCCCGCGGTCAGAATGACCACGGCCACGGCCAAGGTGAAGATGGCGCGCCGATCCATCACGAACCTCCGTGCAGCCAGGCGGTGAATCCTGGCGTTTCCTGGGGAATGCTCGGCGGGGGCAGGACCTCGGCCGATCCCAAGACGATGTCCACCCACCCCTGGGCAAGGGCTGGATCGTGGGTTTCGCTGCTTCGGGCGGTGACCCAAAGGCGGTTTTCCAGCACGCCGCTTTGCTGCAAGGTCTGCGCGACTCTCTCGGCTGCCTGGGCCGCCTGTGTCCAGGAACTCCCCTGGGCGCTATGTCCGATGACATGCACCTTTGCCGCGGATTGCGTCAGGACTGCGGCCACACGGGGCAGGAGTGGCTGGGGCGTGTGCGCGGCGTCCGGCGTCACGGCCAGACGCACCCCGCCGGGGAGGGTCTCTACAGTAAGCACTCCCGGGGAGTCCGCGAGGTGTTGCATGGCTTCCGCGGCACGAAGAATATCTCCGGGCAGGGCCGAAGACGGGGGGAGCACGGCGGGAAAGACCGCCTGCACCGGGACCTCGCGTGCGCCGGATGGCGCAGGCCGGGGGGCTTGGACCGCGTAGAGCACCACGAAGAGGATAAACATGGTCATCATGAGGTCCGACCAGGGGACCGCCCATGCATGGGAACGCGGCAGTCCGTCAAAGGCCTGACGCGGCGGCCAGTGATGCGCTTCGAGGGTTTGGGGGGAAAATGGGCGCGTTGTCGGGGAGTGTTCTGTCATATGCCCTCCGTGGGGAGGACAAAGCCAGAATCATGCCAGGAGGAAAAACGTGGTCATTGGCGATTCCCCCTTGCGGGCCGCCTCATGGCTGGATACAGGGAGGCAAACCCATTTACCACAAGAGGAGGTTTCCTATGGGTATCGTCATTGATTACGATGAATGTGTGGGCTGCGAAACCTGTGTGGAACTGTGCCCCGAAGTGTTTGCCATGATCGATGGCGAGGAAAAGGCCATGGTCAAGGACCCGGACTCCACGGCGTCCTGTGTGGAGGAAGCTATCGACAGCTGTCCGGCCAGCGCCATTTCCCGCGAGTAAAAAAATGCTGGACAAGGAAGGAGCAGATAGCTAAAGGCTCCTCCTGCCTTGCAGTGGTGGTGGAACTGGTAGACACGCTATCTTGAGGGGGTAGTGGGGTATCCCGTGAGGGTTCGAGTCCCTCCCACTGCACCAAGACACCACAGAAAACGCCCTGAGCTTTCAGGGCGTTTTCTTTTTGTGCGCCAGGCATGGCAGCCGCCGTGACTGGCGCTATTCCCCGAGCCGGGGTGGTGGGATGACTTGGGGGCGCAAGTTTTCTGCCGGCCCGGAAAGGGGAACAGTGGCGCGAGCCACATGAACCAGGCGTACTTTGTTCGTCTGGGGCTGGTATCGCTACGCCACTGCGACGACTCCAGTGTATTCCAGGAACCGCGCCGGACGCGGGACCGCGCGTCCGGTGGTCTGAGAGGACGGCGGGGGAGCCCCCGCCTCCTGCTCGGTTGGCGCATCGATTGGGCCCGCGGTGTCTAATGAGCCATGGGCATATCCGCGCCGTGGACCGGGCGGCGCACGATCCACATGAGCACCGCCAGCGCGAAGAAAAACAGGGCCTGGAGGTGAAAGACGTCCATATAGGCCATGTAGGCCGCCTGACGCAGGGTGGCTTGGTACAGGACTCCCAGGGCCTGTTCTGCGGAGCCCAAGAGGGAGTGTAATCGGTCTACGGCTTCCGCGAAGGGGAGATCGTATGGGGTGGCATGCTCCACCAAGCGGGCCTGGTGGAATTGCGCGCGCCGAGCCAGCATGGTGGTGACGAAGGCCGTGCCGAAGGATCCCCCGAGATTCCGCAAGAGGTTGAACAAGGCCGAGGCGTTGCTCATGCGTTCGTTGGGCACGAAGGCCATGGTGAGATAGGACAGGGGCACGAAGAAGCAGGCGATGCCGATGGCCTGGATGTTGCGGCTCATCATGGCCGTGCCGATGTCGATCTCCAGGGTGAAGCGGGACATGTACACCAAAGAGAGCCCGGAGACCACAAGGCCGAAGCAGAGGATGAGGCGGGCGTCGATCTTTTGGGTGAGCCGGCCCACCACCGGCAAAATGAGGAGCATGATGGCCCCGCTGGGGCCGAGCACCACGCCCGCGAGCCAGGACGTATAGCCCATGAGGTGCTGGAGGTACATGGGGAGCAGCACAATGGCCCCGAAAAAGGCGAAGAAGCCGAAAAACATGACCACATTGCCCGTGGCGAAGTTGCGGTCGGCGAAGATGCGGAGATCCACCACCGGGTTGGGGTGGCGCAGTTCCCAGAAGACGAGGGCGGTGAGGCATACTACCGCCACCACGGCCAAGGTGGTCATGGCGGGAGAAGCAAACCAGTCTTCCTGCTGCCCTTTGTCGAGAAGCACCTGGAGGCAGCCCAGTCCCACGACGAGCAGCGTAAGTCCCACGGTGTCCACGATTTCTCCGGCTTGGCGACGCACAAGATACGGCGGGTCTTCCACGAAGGTCTGGATCATGAGGACGGCGAGCGCCCCTGTGGGCACGTTGATGAAGAAGATCCAATGCCAGGAGACGTGGTCGGTGATGTACCCGCCCAGCAAGGGGCCCAGGATGGGGCCGAGCACGGCGCCCATGGCGAATACGGCCATGGCGAGGCCCCGCTCGGCGGGGGGGAAGGTTTCCAGGAGGATGGCTTGGGATACGGGTTGCAGTCCGCCGCCCAGCCCTTGCAGGATACGGAAGAAGATGAGGGCTTCCAGGCTGGTGGCCAGGCCGCAGAGCATGGACGCGGCGGTAAAGACCAGCACCGAAGCCAAGAGGTAGTTCTTGCGGCCCATGACGCGCCCGAGCCAGCCGCTCATGGGGATGATCACCGCGTTGGCCACGAGGTAGGAGGTGAGCACCCAGGTGACCTCGTCTTGGCCGGCGGAGAGCGAGCCTTGGATGTGTCCAAGGGCCACATTGGCGATGGAGGTGTCGAGGATCTCCAGCAGCGTTGGAATCATGACGCTGGCGGTGATCCACCATTTGGCCGCCCTCGGCTGCATGTTTACTCCACAAAGACCGTGGGGACAACGCTGAGTCCCAAGCGCAGCGGCACCTGCGCCGGGTCATAGGGGTCGAGCCGGATACGCACCGGCACCCGCTGGACGACTTTGACGTAGTTGCCCATGGCGTTTTCCGGTGGGAAGAGGGAGAAGACCGCGCCGGTGCCGGCCATGATGGAGTCCACCTGTCCGGTGAGGCGCACTCCGGGCAGGGCGTCCACCGTGATCTCCACCCGCTGGCCTGGGCGCATGCGGCCGATCTGGCTCTCCTTGAAGTTGGCCGTGACCCACAAGCGCTCCGGATCGAGAGGCACGATGGCCAAGAGCGGCTTGCCGGCGGCCACCACCATGCCGGCTTCCACGCTCTTTTTGCTCACCTGCCCTCGGGCAGGGGCGAGGATGCGGGTATAGGAAAGTTGAAGTTCGGCCTGACGCAGACGTTCCCGGGCTAAATCCCGCTTGGCCGCAGCGGCGCGGCGCTCCAGGTCTTTGATGGTGGTCACGTCCTGGCCGGTGGAGGCCAGCTTGGCGGCGGCCTGGGCGCGTTCCACCTCGCTTGCGAAGCGATCGCGGGCGGCCATGGCCGCGGCAAGACGGGCCCGGGCGGCGTCCAGGGCGGCCTTGGCCTGGTCGTGGTGCGTGCGCGCGGCATCCAGGGCCGCCTGGGGGACGAGATCTTGGGCGCGCAGTCGGGTTTGGCGCTGCAAGTCCAGTTGCGCCAGCTGGAGGGCGGCCTCGAGCCCGCGGATTTGATTTTCGGCGGCCGCGACCTGGGCTTCGGCCTCGGTGAGGGCGCGGCGGGCGGCCTCCACGGCTGCCGTGGCCGCAGCCACCTGAAGATCGGTCTGGTTGGCCTGGAGCGGCACGCCTACGGACGCGGAGGCAAGGACGGCCTCGGCGGTGGCGAGGTCCGCCCGCGCCTGGGCCACGGCGACTTCGTAGTCCGTGGGGTCCAGGAGGACAAGCGGCTGGCCCTCTTCCACCACCTGGTTTTCGTCCACGAGCACCTGCACCACGGTGCCGGAAACCCGCGCGGCCACGGGGTGGATATGGCCTTCCACGAAGGCGTCGTCCGTGCTCTCCCTCCCGGCCATGGCTCCACCAAAGATATCCGGCGCCGGCGGCCAGGAGCACGAAGAGGACGGCGACGATGCGGTGGGCCTTGGCGTTTCCTTTCCAGGTCAAACCATTCATAGGGATTCCTCCTCTGAGCGCAGCAGCGCTGTGCGCCCTACCGCGCCCGCCGCGGGGGGGCAAGGTGTGGCCGCGGAAGACGGTGGGGTCGGGCGCTGGCGCAGGTCACCGGCGCAGCCCCTCGTCGTCCCCAAAGGCCAAGGCCTCCAAGCGCCGGGCAAGCCCCCCGAAATCTTGAGGGGTGGTGCCAAGAACGGCCCGCCACACCAGGTCGGACTCCATACAGAGATAGAGCTTGCTCCCGAATCCCGCTTTGCGCAGCAGGCCAGCCACAAAGGCGAGCTGCTGCACGCGCAGGGGCCTGAGCAGTCGGAGCTTGCCATCCAGCCCCTGGATCATCTCGGCGTGGATGTAGCGGGCGCTCGGGAAGCGCTCCTGGATGCGGCTTTTGAGCTGTGGCATACAGCGAAAAGATCCCAGGCTGATGTAGGCCACCTGTTCGGGCCGGAGGGTGTCGGCAATGGCGGTGACCGCATGGCGGTAGCCGCGTTCCCAGCCCGGGTAATGGAGGATGGGGTCGAAGTGGAGGCAGACCCGCAGCCCTGCATGGGCGCAGGCTTTGGCCGCGGCGAGGCGCTCTTCCAGGGAGGCCCGGGGGCCGTGTTCTTCGCTTTCCACCACATCCGGGGCATTGACGGACCAGGCGGGCAGCACCCGCCGAGGATCGCGCACGTGAGCAAGCCAGGAGAGGTCCACCACCTTGGATTTGAGTTCCAAGACCGCGTTGGCAAAGGGCTCCAGCATGCGGATGAGCGCGGCGCTCATGCCGGTAATGGACTCGAGCGCCAGGGAGTCGGTGAATTCGCCGGTCCCCAGGCGCCAGCGCCGCTGGGCAGAGGCCTGAAGCGCGGAGGTGACTTCCGCCTCCAGGTCGTCCCAATTGGCCCAGACTTTGAGGGTGGGATCGTCGAAATAGGCTTGGAGGATGCAATAGGAGCAGGCCAGCGGACAATTCTCCCCGATGTGCAGGATGTGGTAGCCGCAGCAGCGGTACTGGCTGGTGCCGGGGCATGGGCGCAGGAAGCGGCCGCGGAAGTCCTTGAGGTACAGGGTATGGGCATCGCAGGGAGCCGGTTCCTCGGGAGTGCGTACGTGCCAGGCGGCCTCTGGGAGGACGCGTCGCACGCGGCAGGCGAGCTCCGAGGTCGCCACCGACGCATCCACCACCACGCGGTCGATGCGCTGGCGAAGGGCGGTGGGGAGTGCCGCGG
>DPEO01000091.1:26438-48267 GCA_003530935.1 Desulfomicrobiaceae bacterium
TGTCCGGTCTCGAATTGGTCCGTGCGTTCCATGCGCCAGGGGCGAGGAAGACCGATGCTCTTGGCTGCGGCATGCCAGGCCTCTTCCAGGCGGCAGAGCTCCGGGTAACGCAGCCGGCGCGCGGCCTCGAGGATGCGCGCCATGGCGTCCTTGGGGGAGAGCTGACCGGCGGTTTCGATCTCCAGGCAAGAGACGAGGTCGCGGAGCGTCTGTTCGGTGCGCTGGGCGGTTTCCTGAAGCCACGAGACGAGTTGGGCAAGGCTTGTCTGCGACCAGGCATAGGCGGCCACCACCGGGGTAAGGGCCGCGAGGTCGTCCGGGGGGAGCTTGGCCAAGATTGGCGCCACGGCCAGGCAGGCGTGGCCGCGGACGATCCATTGATCCCAGCTTGCCGGAAGCGAGAGCCAGGCCGTCAGGAGGCGGGCGGTCTTGGAGTGCGGGTGCACGGCCAAGAGGGCGAGGGCATCGTCCCACGCCACGCCGAGGGAGCTTGCTCTCCGGGCTGCGGTCACCAGACGGGCTTCGGTGCGCGGCTTGTGGAAATTGGCGGCGAGGTGGTGCTCAAGGCGTTTCTGCGGGGAAAGCGGCCCGATATCCAGGCAGAGGACCGGGGCGGTGTCGTGCGCCGCACGCAGGCGGCCCAAGCCGTCCACGAGCAGCACGGGTTCTTGGGAGGCGTCCACGAGGATGGGCGAGAGGACGCCCGAGCGCGCCAGCGAGGCGGCAAGTTCGGGGCTGGGCGCCTCGGACCATACGAGCCACGGGCCTGTGGCGTCGATGTGCTGGGGAGAACACCAAAAAAGCCGAGGAGTTTGTGGATGCTGCGGATAACTCTCTGGAAAAAAAGCCTGTCTTGACAATTTCCCAACCCCCTCTCTATAGGGCCAAAATCTTGAAAAAATTGAATGCCTCTGCATGGCGTCTCTGCCGGGCCACGCAGGCGGCCTTGATGCTTGGAACAATCACGGCAGGAAGGCAAGTCTTGGCGAGCAGGCACGCAGCCGGCAGGCTGCTCCCAGATACCCGATTTTCTGGCGCACGCGCCAAATCTATGTGGAAAGGGGGCCCGTATGCAGGATCGATTGGAGAAACAACGGACGTATGCCCTGATTGGACATGGCGGCACCGGGAAGACATCGCTGGCGGAGCTCATGCTGGTGGCTTCCGGGACCTTGTCGCGTCAGGGCAAGATTGAAGAAGGCACCACGGCCTTGGACTACGAACCCGAAGAGATCAAACGCCGCGGCAGTATCCAGCCGGGGTTTGCTCATTTCACGTGGAAGGGGGCGGATCACTTTCTCGTGGATACGCCGGGAGATACCAATTTCATCGGGGATCTGCCGTATCTGCTCACCGCTGTGGACGGCGTCGTGCTGGTGGTGGACGCCCTGGATGGGGTCAAGCCCCTTACCAAAAAGATTTGGGGCGAGGCGCGTAAGCTCAATCTGCCCGCCTTGGTGTTCGTGAACAAGATGGACCGGGAGCGGGCGGATTTTGCCATGGCCATGGGCGGGCTCTCCTCGGTGCTTGGGGTGCGGGCCGTGCCGCTCTTTCTGCCCATCGGCAGCGAGGCGGATTTCCGCGGCGTGGTGGACGTGCTTGGGGACAGCGCCTGGTTTTTCGGTGAAGACGGGACGCTGACCGCAGGGCCGGTGCCGGCGGAGATGCAGGACGAGGTACAGGCGGCGCGGGAAGTGGCGGTGGAGAACATCGCCGAGACCAGCGAGGAGCTCATGGAGCGCTATCTGGACGCGGGCGAGCTTTCCGCCGAGGACCTGGAGGCGGGGCTGCGCCAGGGCGTTCAGGAACAGTCCTTGGTCCCGGTGGTGCCTGGGGCGGCCTTGGCGGCCAAGGGCGGAGCGTTGCTTTTGGACGCCATCGCCCGGTTTTTGCCCTCACCCCTGGCGCGGGCCCCGTGGCAGGGCAAGGACGGCGCCACGCGAGCCTCCAGCCCGGAGGAGCCCTTGGCGGCCTTTGTGTGCAAGACCCTTTCGGATCCTTTTACCGGCCAGCTTTCCATCCTGCGCGTGCTCTCCGGGGTCCTGACTCCGGACATGCAGGTTATGAACGCCACCAAGGAAGACAAGGAAAAAATCGGCGGCCTTCTGTACTTGGAAGGGAAAAAGCAGGTCCCGTGCAAGGAGCCGGTGGGGCCGGGGGCCATCGTCGCCGTGGCCAAGCTCAAGAACACGTCCACTGGAGACACCTTGTGTGCGGACAAGGCGCCGTTTGTGCTCGTCCCGCCCAAGCTCACCCCGCCCATCATCAGCTACGCCCTGGCGGCGCAGGAAAAGGGCGACGAGGACAAGGTGTTCGCCGCGGTGCAGAAGCTCTTGGACGAAGACATCTGTCTGCACTTGGTGCGGAACGAAGACACCGGGGACATGCTCTTGTCCGGCATGGGACAGCTGCACATCGAACTGGCGGTGGAAAAGGCCAAGCGCCGGTACAAGGCCAACATCCTGCTGCAGACGCCCAAGATCCCGTACCGGGAGACCATCAAGGGCAAGGCCCAGGTGCAGGGGCGGCACAAAAAGCAGTCCGGTGGCCGCGGTCAGTTCGGAGACTGCTGGATCCGTATGGAGCCGCTGCCTCGGGGCGCGGGCTACGAGTTCGTGGACGAGGTCGTGGGCGGCGCTATCCCCCGCAACTACATCCCGGCGGTGGACAAGGGCATTCAGGAGGCCGCAGCCCGAGGCTTTTTGGCGGGGTATCCGGTCATCGACTTCAAGGTGACCCTGTACGATGGTTCGTACCACTCCGTGGACTCTTCGGAAATGGCCTTCAAGATCGCGGGCTCGCTGGCCTTCAAAAAGGCCATGGAGCAGTGCAGTCCCATTTTGCTGGAGCCGGTCATGCTGGTGAGCGTGTTCATCCCGGATGAGTACATGGGCGATATCATCGGCGACCTTTCCAGCCGGCGCGGCCGGGTGCTTGGGTCCGATTCCAGCGGCGGCGTCACCGAGGTGCGGGCCCATGTGCCCATGGCGGAGATGATGCAGTACGCCCAGACCTTGCGTTCCATGACCGGCGGCCAGGGGACCTTTACCATGGAGTTCGACCACTACGAGGAATGCCCGCCGCAGATTGCGGAAACCGTCATCGCTGAATCCAAGCGCCCCGAGGCCTAGAGTTCGGCCCGGGCGCAAGGCGTATCTGCAAGCAACAGGTCGCTGCCACGGCCTGTTGCTTGTTTTTTTGCCCCTCGTACCGTACAAGCACGCATATACGCTTATCGCAAAGGAAGGACTCATGGCTGCATCTTCGGTGACCATCACGCCCCTGGGAGGGTTTGGCGAAATCGGCATGAACTGTCTGGCGTTGGAAACGCCACAGAGCATGCTCGTGGTGGATTGCGGGCTCATGTTTCCGGATGCCGTGCTCTACGGGGTGGACGTGGTCATTCCGCGTCTGGACTTTATTTTCGAGCGCCGCCACAAGCTGGCCGGTATTGTCCTCACCCACGGTCATGAAGACCACATCGGCGCTTTGCCGTGGCTGCTCCCTGGGCTTTCCCGGCCGCCGGTGTATGGCTCTGAGTTCACCTTGCGTCTGGTGCTCAAGAAGCTCCAGGAGCGGGGCCAAGAGCAGCTTTGGGACCCACGGCCGGTGCGCGCCGGAGATCGCGTGGAGATAGGCGACGTTGCATGCACGTTCATCGCCGTATGCCATTCCATCGTGGAAGGTTTTGGCCTGGGCCTGGAGACTCCGGCCGGCCGCATGATCCACACCGGGGATTTCAAGCTCGACCCCACGCCGCTCGGCGGTCATGCCACGGACCTGGAGGCCTTTGCCCGCTTTGCCCAGCCCGGGGTGCAGCTCCTTTTGGCCGACTCCACCAATGTGGAGCGCGAGGGGCACTCCCTGTCCGAGCGCGAAATCCAGGCGACCCTCGATGAGGTCATCCGCCAGGCCCCCGGCCGGGTGCTGGTGACCCTTTTCTCCAGTCATATCCAACGCATTCAAGAAATTCTCGACATCGCCGCAGCCCAAGGCCGCACCGTGGCATTTACGGGCCGCAGCCTGTCCATCAATATGGAGATCGCCCGGGATTTGGGGCTGCTCCGCATGGATCCGGGGCGGTGCCATCCATTGGAGCTTTTGCCGGCGAGCGCCCGGGACCGGGCCATCATCCTGCTTACCGGCTCCCAGGGCGAGCCCCTTTCCGCCTTGAGCCGCGTGGCTCGGGGGGAGCACCGGCAGCTTGCCATCGAGCCCGGGGATCTGGTGATCCTCTCCTCGAGCTTCATCCCCGGCAACACCCGGGCCATCACGCGGGTCATCAACGATCTCTACCGCCTCGGCGCCACGGTGCTGCACGAAAAAATCCAGGCCATCCACGCCTCGGGTCACGCCCACCGCGAGGAGCTGGCCACCATGATCCGTACGGTACAGCCCAAGTTTTTCGTCCCCCTGCACGGCGAATACCGGCATCTGGTCAAGCACGCCCAGCTGGCGGTGGAATGCGGTGTTGCGCCGGAACGGGCCTTGGTGCTCGAAGACGGCCACCCGGTGACCTTGATGGCGGATGGCCGCATCCGTTTGGAAGATCAGGTGTCGGCGGATTCGGTGCTCGTGGACGGCAAGGGCGTCGGCGACGTGGGCCAGAGCGTGCTCAAGGAGCGGCAGATCTTGGCGGGCGAAGGCATGGTGGTGGCGCTTTTGGTCCAGGACGAGTACGGCACCGTGGTCTTTGGCCCGAGCCTGCAGTCCAAGGGCTTTATTTTCGAGCAGCAATTTGCCCATCTCCTCCAGGACGCCCAATGCCTCATCCTCGACATCGTGGAGTCGGATCCCCGCCAGGACGCCCGCAAGATGGAAGACCGCATCCGCCAATCCCTGCGACGTTTTTTCCGCAACGTCTTGGATCGCGACCCCATTGTCGTGCCCATCGTGGTGCGGGTATAGCGCGCGGCGCGCAGGTTCCAAGCAAACACCCCCCGAAGCCGTATGGTTTCGAGGGGTGTTTGCTTGGGGGCATCGTGTGGAGTGGATTAGTCTTCCGCCACGGGAAAGGAATAGATCTCGTTGACGTTGAGCACCCCCACGGACCGCAGCAGGGCGAATTGGGCCTGAAGGTACTCGGCCCGGGCACGGGCGAGCGAGAGCTCGGCGTTGACTACGCGGGTTTGGGCGTCGAGCACGTCCGTAGCCGTGCCCTCCCCGGTTTTGAAGCGCACTTCCGCCATTTCGAAGGCCTCTTGGGCCGAGGCCATGGATGCCTTGGCCACGTCCATGCGGCTGCGGGCATCCTGCATTTCCAAGAAAAACTGGGTGATCTCCGAGCGCGCCTGGGTGCGGGCCTCGTCGCGTTTGGCGATCAGGCGGTCCTTGTCATGGCGTGCCTGCTGGACTTCCTGATAGGTTTGGCCGCCGGCGAAGAGGTTCCATTGGAGCTGTATCCCGCCGGAGACGTATTGGCGGTCCACCTCGGCCTGGGGATAGTTGTCGTAGTCGATGTTCTGATCCGTGTAGCCGAGATTGAGGCTTACCCGCGGCAAGGCGTCGGAGGCGGCGATACGCATGTCTTTGTCCGCCATCTCCGCCATGGTCTCCAGGGCGCGGACATCCGGACGCAGGGCATTGGCGCGGGCGATGCATTCTTCGCGTGAGTAGGGGAATTCCCCCACGAAGTCCGCCAGTTCGCCGGCAAAGTGGGCGTCTTCTTCCGTGGAGCGGCCCAGGAGGCTTTGCAGTTTCACCGTGAAGACCCGCTCCTGGTTGCGCGCCTTGGCGAGGTTTTGTTCCGCCTCGGCCAGATCCACTTGCGCCTCCAGGACCGCCAGCCACGGTTTTTCCCCCACCTGGAAAAAGGCTTGGGCGGCCTGGAGATGGCCGCGGAGCCGCTCCACCGAAGTGGCGTAGGCCCGAGCCGCGGCCCGGTACCACAGGATGTTGACGAAGGTCTGGCGGATGTCGCTTGCCAGATCTACCTGGGTTTGGCGCAGCAGGAGTTTTTGGCGGGTGCGCTCGAGCCGCGCCTTGGCCACTTGGTTCACCAACGCGCCGCCGTAAAAGAGCGGCTGGCGCAGGTTGATGGTCCAGGTCGTGGTGTGTTGGTTGAGGTAGTCGGCGTCGCGCTCCGAGGCTTCGCTGTCGTTGTGGATACGGTTGCGGGAGTAGGAGGCGTCCACGCGGGGCAAAAGCGCGCCCCAGGCGGCCTTGAGCGCGGCCTCGGCGCGGGCCATGGCCGATTGGGCGGCCTGGATGCCCTGGTTGGCGCGCAGCCCTTCTTCCACCGCCTTTTCCATGGTGAGCGGCGCAGGGGTTTCCTCCGCCTTCAGGGGCAGGGCGCCCAGCAGCAGCGCCAGTCCGAGGCACACACTGAGGAGACTAGTTTTCCCGCATGGCATGGCGCAGATACTCCAAGAGAGGGTCGGTGAAGTAGGCCAGGATGGTGCGCTCCTTGGTGGTGAGGAAGGCGGCCACCGGCATGCCCGGGGACAGGTAGAGGTTGTGTTTTTCCAGCTCCGCCCGGTCCACCTCCACATGCACCACGTAGGTGGGCATGTCGCCATGGGGGGTGCGGGTGAGCACCCGGTCGGCGGATACGTAGATCACTTTGCCCGGGATCATGGGCGTGGTCCGGGCCTTGAAGGCCACGAGCTGGACTTCAGCGGGCTGGCCCACGTATACGCTGGTGATGTCCTGGGTGAGGATCTTGCAGTCGAGGATCAAGGGTTCGTTTTCCGGCACGATCTCCATGAGGGTTTCCCCGGGCCGGATCACCCCTTCCACGGAGTGGACCGCCAGGTTGACCACGGTGCCGTCGATGGGCGCGGTGATGTCCAGGCGGGCCAGGGCGTCTTCCAAGGGGCGCAGGCGTTCACGCAGCTCGAGGATGCGGGCCTTGGTGTCGGTGAGTTGGGCCGTGGCTTGCTGCACGAATTCGTCTTTCGTGGTGCTGATGCGCAGCGTCAGCTCCGCGGACTTTTCCCGCAATTGTCCCAAAGCGCTCAGGATTTCTCCCCGCCGCCCCTGATGGGAAGCGAGCATGCGCTCCAGCTCCAGGATGCGGGATTTTTCGATGTAGCGACCTTCCAGAAGCGTGCGTTTGGCGTGGAGTTCTTCTTCCAGGGAGCGGATGATTGCTTCCGTGGAACGGAGCTGCTCGTTGTAGCCCTGGATTTGTTCGTTGATTTGTTCGATCTGCGCCTTGATCAGGGCGACTTGGCTCTCCAGCGTGGTGCGCCGGGTCTGGAAGAGCTTGTCTTCGGCGGTGAGGATGGCGGCCACGTCAGGGTCAGCGCTGCGGCTGGTGAGTTCTTCCGGCCAGTGCACTTCGTTGGCCAGGGCGCGTTCGGCTTCCAGCCGGGCCTCGGCCGCCAGGTGCACGTCCAACTGGCCGCGCAACAGGTCCACCGAGGCGCGGGTTTGTTCCCCCTGCAGGCGGATGAGGACGTCGCCTTTGTGCACGCGGCTGCCGTCCTGCACGAGGATTTCTTTGACGATACCGCCTTCCAGGTGCTGGACGGCCTTGCGGTTGGTGCTCGCCCGCACCTCGCCCGAGGCGATGACCGCGCCGGCCAGCTTGAACACCGCGGCCCAAGTGCCGAGCACGCCGAAGAAGAGGAAGATGACCACCATTCCCGCGGTGATGATGGTCCGCGGATTGTCTGGCGTCAGGAGGTCGTTCTTTTTTTTGGAGGTCATGAGGTGCTCCTATTGCACGCGCTGCACGCGCACCATGTTGGCCTCGGCCAGTTTCTGGAACACGGCATCCCGCGGGCCGAAGATCAAGAGTTGCCCGTCGCGCAGGAAGAGCACCTTGTCGACGCTGGCCAGGAGACTTGCCTTGTGGGTGATGAGGATCACCGTGCTCCCCTGCTCCTTGAGCTGGGCGAGCGCCCGCAGCAAGGCCTGTTCGCCCTCTTCGTCCAGACTGGCGTTGGGTTCGTCGAGGATGATGAACTTGGGGTTGCCATACATGGCGCGGGCAAGGCCGATGCGCTGGCGTTGACCTCCCGAGAGGGCTATCCCGCCAGGGCCGATGGGGGTGTCGTAGCCCTTGGGCATGCGCAACACCATTTCGTGGATTCCTGCCTTCTGGGCCGCGTCGATGATCTTGTCCGGATCCTTGGGGCCGAGGCGGGCGATGTTGTCGGCAATGGTGCCGGCAAAGAGCTCCACGTCCTGGGGGAGATAGCCCAGATACGGCCCGAGGCGTTCGGAGTCCCAGCTGGCGATGTCTGCACCGTCCAGCCGCACCTTGCCCAAAGAGGGCGGCCAAATGCCGAGGAGCACCTTGGCCAAGGTGGATTTGCCGGCCGCGCTGGGGCCGATGAGCCCCATGGATTCTCCTGGCGCCAAGGCAAAGCTGACGTTATGGAGCAGCGTGCGGCCCCCTACGGCCAGGGAGACGGCTTCGGCCCGCACTTCGCCTTTGGGTTCCGGCAGTTCCATGCGCTCCGGCTCCGGCGGGGCGGAGAAGAGCTTGTCCAGGCGGTGGTAGGCATCTCGGGCCTCGATGAAGTTTTTGAGGGAGCTGATGAGGATGTCCAAGGGGGCCAGCCCCTTGCCCATGAGGACCGAGGAGGCGAACATGACCCCGGCGGAGGCTTGGTTGGTGATGGCGAGATACGCACCCAAGCCGTACATGGCCATCTGGATGGACTGGCGCAGCATCTTGACGATGCTCTGCAGCAAGCCGGCGCGTTTGCTCGCCCGGGTCTGCAGGGCCACCACCAGGCGGTTCATTTTGTGCCATTGCTCGGCCACACCGGGGAGCATGCCCATGGATTGGATGGCATGGGAGTTTTGCACCGCGGTGCCGATGAGACGCTGGGCGGCGTTGGCCAGGTGGTTGGCCTGCTCGATGGGCTTGCGGCTCACTTTGTCCGAGAGGATGCTCAACACGATGGACACCGCGGCCACACTCAGGCCCACCCAGCCGAGAAGGGGATGGAGCACGAACACCAAGGCGATGTAGATGGGCGACCACGGCATGTCGAAGATGGCGAAGATGCTCGTGCCGGTGAGGAAGTTGCGCACGGTGTTCACGTCACGCAGGCCCACGGCGTATTGGTCGCTCCCCGGGGCAGCGGCTTGTTTGAGCATGGTGCGCAGCACATCCGGGCTCAAGGTGTCGTCGATGGCGATGCTCGCCCGCACCAAGAGGCGTGAGCGGATGAAGTCCAACGCGCCTTGCGTGATGACGGCCAGGGCCGCGGCGATGGACACCGCCACCAAGGTCGGCACGCTGCGGCTTTGAAGCACGTGGTTGAAAAGCGAGAGCATGTACAAGGGAAAGGTGAGGCCAAGGAGGTTCAAGAAGAAGCTGAAGATGGCCCCAAAGACGAAATACTGGCGCCACTGGGCAAGGAACCGTTTCATAGACAGTTTTCCTGGTTACGGAGGATGCGCGGCGCGTGGCCGCAGGAAAATTCCGGCGTCTTGTAGTCCCCCCAAGCGTGGCTGTAAACCCTACAGCAGCGGATTAGCGTGGAGACACGAGGGCTTCCACACAGAGCCGTTGTTCGAGCTCTAGGTGCACTCCAAAGCGTTCTGCTACCGTGGTGCGGCAGGTTTCTATCAACGTCAGGACATCGGCGCAGCGGGCGCCACCCACATTGACAATGAATCCGGCATGTTTGGGGGAGACTTGTGCGCCGCCCACGCGCGCCCCTTTGAGACCGGCGGCGTCCACCAGGCGGGAGGCAAAGTCTCCGGGCGGGCGTTTGAAGACGCTGCCGGCGGAGGGAAGTTCCAGAGGCTGGCTGTGCTTGCGGCGGCTCAGGATCTGACGGCGCTGGCCCTGGAGCGTGGCGAGATCGTCCGGCACCAGGCGCCAGCGCGCCGCCAGCACGATGGCGCCAGTAAGTCCGCTCGCGGCGCGGTAGGCAAAGCCGCAGGCGGCGCGCGGCATGGTGCGCACCGCGCCGTCTGGGGTGAGCACGGTGACGGATTCGAGGCAGTCGCTCACTTCTGCGCCGTAGGCCCCGGCATTCATGACCACGGCCCCGCCGACGCTGCCGGGGATCCCCGAGAGTTTTTCCAGGCCGCCAAGCCCGCGGCGCACCGTGGCCGCCACCAACCGGTCCAGCCACACCCCGGCCTCGGCCGCTATCTCCGTGCCGCGGATCTCCCAGCGCTGCAGTCCCCGGGTGGAGAGCAGGGGGAAGGGCAGGTGGGCGTCGCCAAAAAGGGTATTGGCCCCGCCGCCCAGCACCCAAAAGGGTCGGCCTTCCCGGCGCAAGCGGGAGGCGATTTCCACGAACTCGTCGATGGTCTCGGGCTCGAACACTTCGGCGGTGCCGCCGATGCGGTAGGTGCACAGGCGCTTGAGATTGGCTGCGGGAAAGTGGCGCATGTCCCTGTCTAGTGCGTGGGGGGCCTGGGAAGCAAGGGGCACGGGCGGCCTGCGGCGGACGCGTGTTTCCCCCTTGCTGCTTGCCGGGGGCGCGGAATTTTGCCAAAAGAAGGCATGCGTATTTCTGCCCGCACTCGCTATGCCACTCGAATTTTATTGGATTTGGCCGAACATGCCGCAAGCGCGCCCTCTCCGGTGTCGGATGTGGCGGCGCGCACCGGCATTACTCCCCAATTCATCGAACAGATCATGAAGTCTCTGCGTCGCTGCGGCTTGGTGGCGAGTCGGCGAGGGGTCGCCGGCGGCTATGTCTTGGCCGCAGACCCCGCGTCGATCTCCCTTGGGACCATTGTGCGCTGCACGGAAGAGCTCCAGGACCTCGCCCCGTGTGTGGACGAGTCCGAGCGCTGCCACCGCGCCGACGGCTGCCGCACGCGTCAGGCGTGGCAGCGGGTTTCCCAGGTGCTTTTTGCGGAATTGGACGCCATCTCGCTCCAGGAGTTGCTCTCGGGGGACGTGCAGCAATGCGCCGGGGCCACAGGCCCCCTGGATGGCGACGAAAATGCATGATACTCATGATGATGGAGGAATCGCGGTGACCGAACTTCCTCAGGGATTCCGGCTGGGGGCCGCGGCGTGCGGTTTCCGGCGGCCGGATCGGTTGGACCTGGCTTTGGTGGTGGCGGACGTCCCGGCAGTTGCCGCAGGGGTTTTTACCACCAATCGTTTTCAGGCCGCCCCGGTGTGTATCGCCCGGGAGCATCTGTCGGCCAATCCCCAGGGCATCCGGGCCATTCTCGTCAACTCGGGTCAGGCCAATGCCTGCACGGGAGAAGAGGGCATGCGCCGCTGCCGCGCCACCTTGGACCTCTTGTCTTCTGCCGGCATCGCTCCGCACGAGGTCTTGCCGGCCTCTACGGGGGTCATCGGCGAACAACTGCCGCTGGAGCGCTGGCCCGCAGGGGTCGCCATGGCCTTGGAGCGTCTTGGTCAGGTGCCTTTGGTGGATGCAGCTCGGGCCATCATGACCACGGATACCTTTCCCAAGGTGGCCGCGGCCCAGATCACCGTGCAGGGGCGCACCATCCGCCTGGCGGGCATGGCCAAGGGCGCGGGGATGATCTGTCCCCAAATGGCCACCATGCTGGGGTTCATCCTCTGTGACGCGCAAGTGGAGCCCGCCTGGTGGCAGGCTGCCCTGCGCCGGGCGGTGGACGCAAGTTTCAACGCCATCACCGTGGACGGCGATACGAGCACCAACGATTGCGTGCTGGCCTTGGCCAGCGGCGTCGGCGGTGTGGTGCCGGAGCACGCCTTGCCGGAACTCGAGGCCGCTTTGCTGGACGTGTGCCAGGAGCTGGCCTTTCAGATCGTGCAGGACGCGGAAGGCGGCACCAAGGTGCTGCGCATCCGGGTCTCTGGGGCGGCAGACCCTGCGGACGCCCAGCGTGTCGCCCGGGCCGTGGGGAATTCCCCTTTGGTGAAGACCGCCCTCTACGGCCGCGACCCCAATTGGGGACGTATCGTGGCTGCGGTGGGCCGCAGCGGCGCCCAATTTGAAGCCCACCGCGTGCGCGTGGACTTGGCGGGGCATACCGTCTTTGCCGCAGGGCTTCCCCTGCCTGCGGATTGGGACGGACTTTTGGCTTCGGCCCTGCGGCGCGACGAGGTGACCATCGACATCCATTTGGGGGCAGGGGAGGCCGGGTGCGAACTTTTGGCCTCCGACCTGACCGAGGAGTATATTCGGATCAATGCGAGCTACCGAACCTGATGCCACAGGCCGGGCGGTTTCTTCCTGGGACCGCGTGGCGGATTTCATCTTCGAGCTGGGCATGCTGCGCAAGACGCCGCGCACCGGCTACCAATTTTTGGGCTCCGGCGCGGAGAACGTGGCGGAACATTCGTTTCGCACCGCCATGATCGGCATGCTCCTTGCCCGGGAGGCGGGCGCGGATGTGGCCCGCACGGTGCTGCTTTGTCTGTTCCACGACGTGCACGAGGCGCGGGTGGGGGATTTCAACTACGTCAACCGCCTCTACAACACCACGGATGCCGAGGCCGCCCTACGGGACGCCCTCGCCGGCACCGGACTGGAGGCGGAAGGCCTCGGCCTGTGGCGGGAGCTGGACGCCGCCGCCACCCTCGAGGCGCGTCTGGCCCACGATGCGGACCAGCTCGATTTCATCGCCAATCTCAAAGAGGAGCAGGACCGGGGCAACCCCTACGCGGAGAAGTGGCTCTCCCACGCCATCCCCCGGCTGCGCACCGAAGTGGGCCGGGCCATGGCGCAGGCCATTGTGGCCGCGGATCACACCCGCTGGTGGTTTGCCGGTCCGGATGCCTCCTGGTGGCGCCGGGGCAATGGTCGGCACTAGACGGCTTTGGGGGGTGTGTGCCCTGTTGTCCGTGCTGGTGCATCTTGCGCCGTTGGCACCCCAGGCCATGGCCCTATGGCGGGGGGGGCTCCCGAAAGTTGCGCTCTCTCGTTCATCCTGGCGGGAAGCCTTGGCCGGGGAGGCTCGTTCCCGTCGGCGGGTAGTGCTCTCGGACGTGATCTTGGTGGCGCCGTCGGTGAATCTCTTGCGGGTGGCCACCAGCCGTCCGGAAGCACAAACCGAGCGGCTGCGCGCCATCCAGAGGAGCATTCGCCTGGCTTGGAACGAGGCCGCAGCTTCCGCCCCTGGGCGTGCCTTGGTGAGCCTGCGCGTGGGCGAAGACGGCCGTATTCATGAATACGCGGTGCAGCGCTTGGCGGGGGATGTGGCTTTTGAGCGGTTTGTGGTGACTTTCGTGCGCACTCTGCTCCATGCCTCGGCGGTGGCAGGTCCTGGAGCGCCGCTCTGGGTGGAGTGCGAATTCGTGGTGGAGCCGCCACGGTAAGGATCGTACCCATGCGCATTGCTGTGCTGTCGGATACGCATCTGATGGAGCCGGATGCAGCGCTGCTTGCGGTGTTTCGTCGCTATCTGGAGCCTGCAGACATGGTGCTCCATTTGGGCGACGCCGTGGGCGAGGCCGTGTGGGCCATGTTGAACGCCCATCCCTGCTTTGCGGCCGTGGCGGGCAATTGTGATCATCCTGCGCTGCAGGCGAGTCTGCCGCGGCTGCGGCGGGTGGAGGTCGCGGGCCGGGTGTTGGGCATGGCTCACGGCTGGGGGCCGCGCTCCCACGTGGGCGCGACCGTGGCGGCGCAATTTCCCGACGCCGCCATCGTCCTCTATGGGCATACCCACAAGCGCCATTGGGAGCGCCTGCCCGATGGCCGCTGGCTCCTCAACCCGGGGTCACTTATGTGGCCGCGGGACGACGGCCCGGGCGGGCTTGCCATCATGCACCTGGGTGCGGGAGATCCGCAGGTGCAGTGGGTGGATTTGGCATGAACTCATTGGATTTTTTATAAAAAACGCCCCAGAAGCCATGTTTCTGGGGCGTTTTTTGGCGTTGTCGGTGTCCGCTTAGGACTTGGACGGGGTGATGAGCTCCGGGATGAGGATCTCGATGCGGGCCTTGTCCCACAGCTCCTTGAGATGGGCCTGGAACACCTGCTCTGCGGCTTGGTCGCGCAGGGACTGGGTCCATTGGCTGCGTACCGCTTCCCAGGCCGCCTCGTCCGGAGGGTGCACTGCGCGCACCCGAGCGAGCACGAAGGCATCGCCCACGGGATAGATCTCGGGGAGCCAGGCGCCGGGTTCGGCATGCAATAGTTGCGTTCCCAGTGCAGCGCTGACGCCGATACCGGCAAGCTGCCCTTGGCGGTTGACCCCGCTGAGCGGCCGCAGTTGGGCCGTTGGGTCGAGCTGGGGCAGCGCCTTGAGGGCCGCCTCGGCCTTGGCCTTGGCGGCAGCCAGTTGGCGTTCCCGGGTGAGGCGTTGGCGGATTTCTTCTTGGGTCTCTTCCACGGTGCGGGTGCGGGCCGGGATGTCCTCCACCTTGGTGGCCAGGAGATAGCCATCCGGCAGCAGGATGGGGGCCTTGGTGGTCGTGCCTGGGGCAAGGAGCATGAGGGCCTTCACGTCCTGCGGCTTGAGGGAAATTCCCTGGGGACCGTCTGCTTCACTGAATGGCGCGGGTTCCTGCACCGCAAGCCCGAGGGCCGTAGCCACGGCGTTGACGTCTTCGCCGCGGGCGATGCGCTCCAAGGCCAGGTCCAGGGTGTCGCCCAGCGTTTCCGTGGCCTGGTCGCGGGCCAGTTGGCCGCGGATGTCGCTGGCCACCTGTTCCAAGGGCTTTTGCCGGGCGGGGCGCTTTTCCTCCACGAAGATGAGGTGCAGGCCGAAGGGCGTGCGGACGATGTCGCTGACTTGCCCCACCGGCAGGGAAAAGGCGACCTGTTCGAATTCCGGCACCATGCGGCCGCGCTCGAACCAGCCCAGATCCCCTCCTTGGGCTGCACTGCCGTCCTGGGAGTGGGCCTTGGCCTCGGCGGCAAAGGACGCGGCGTCGTGGATGCGCGCGCGGCTGGCCGTGAGCTCGGCGCGGGCCGTGGCTTCTTCGGTGGCGTTGGCCTGCGGGGGAAGCAGGCGCAGGATGTGCCGGGCGCGCACGGCCTCGGGCTCGCGGAACTGGTCGCCGTGGGCTTCGTAGTAGGCGCGCACCGCCTCGTCCGAGACGGCTTCGGGTTTGGCGATGGTGTCTGCTGTGATGCGCAAAAGACGCACCCGTGCTTTGGCCGGCTCCTGGAATTCCTCGGTGTGTGCGGCGTGGTAGGCGGCGATGTCTTCCGGAGTGATGGTCGCGGTTTCATTGGAGGCGGCAAAAACCAGCACGTCGAGGTCCGCAGTGCGCTCCAGCACCATGAAGAGGTCCTTGGCCTGGGCCTCGGGGAGCTTGCCGGCGGCGACGATGGCGGTGCGCAGCTTGTCCACCACGAGATCTTTGCGGAAGTCTTCTTCGAAGAGAGCGGGGGTCAGGCCCTGGGATTGCAGAGTGCGGCGGTAGCGATCCGGGGAGAATCGACCGTTTTCCTGAAAGGCGGAGATTTTGTGCACTGCGGCGGCGAGCTCGCTGTCGGTCACAAAAAGTCCGAGTTTTTTGGCTTCCTGCACAAGGAGGGTGGAGCCCACCAGTTGCCGGAAGACCTGGTCTCGGATGTTCAGGGCGTCGAAGACCTCGCTGGAGATGCCCGGATTTTGGGCGCGCAGACGGTCCATGGTGCTCTGCACGGCCCGCTGGAAGCTCTGCACCGAGATGGGCTCTTCATTGACCAAGGCCACGGCGCCGCGCCGGCCCTGATCCATGCGGCTGATGCCAAAGGCCAGCACGAAGACCACGATGATCATGGCGAACATGATCTTGATGCCCCAGGAGCGCGCTCCTTGGCGAAGGATATCAAGCATGGGCGTCCTCGTGGCGTTTTTTGGCGTTGACCCAATTGAGCAGGCCCCCGGCGCGGATCACGGCGATGTCTTGGGCCGTGAGGTCGTGGCGGAGCTCCACGGTTGTTCCGGAAGTGGTCTGTGCGGTGAGCGGTGCGCCCGGAGCGAGGGTCGTGGTGTCCAGGCGCAGGCGCTCGCCCTGGGCCAGGGTATCGTAGTCCGCGGCATTGGCCAAGGTCAGCGGCAGGATGCCGAAGTTGATGAGATTGGCTTTGTGGATGCGGGCAAAGGACTTGGCGATGACCGCACGCACCCCCAGGTAGCGGGGGGCCAGGGCCGCGTGCTCGCGGCTGGAGCCTTGGCCGTAGTTCTCGCCGCCCAGGATACAGCCCTGGCCGGCGGCCTTGGCCCGGGCCACGAATTCGCCGTCCACGCGGGCGAACACATGTTCACTGATGGCCGGAATGTTGGAGCGCAGGGCGGTGATGGCCGCACCGGCGGGCATGATGTGGTCGGTGGTGATGTTGTCCCCGGTCTTGAGCAGGATGGGCAGATCCAGGCACTCAGGCA
Organism: Desulfomicrobiaceae bacterium; assembly: GCA_003530935.1. Classification (GTDB taxonomy): domain Bacteria; phylum Desulfobacterota; class Desulfovibrionia; order Desulfovibrionales; family Desulfomicrobiaceae; genus Thermodesulfomicrobium. The sequence continues at coordinate 42,636 of DPEO01000091.1, forward strand.
GGGCGTCGAAGGGCGGCAAGGGCACGATGTTGGGGCCGCGCTCCACGGTGACGTCCGTCCCATCTTCCGGCGGGAAGAGAAAGAGGTGGCGGATGGACGGGATGGTCGCGGGTAGCTGCGGGGGCGTGATGTTTGCCTTCCAGGTGGCGGGATCGGTAAATCGGCCTTCCCGGGCGCAGAAGGCGGCGGTGATGGGGCTTGCCAGGTACACCTGGGCGTCCTGGGTGCCGCTTCGGCCCTCGAAATTCCGGTTGAAGGTGCGCACACTGACCCCGCCGCTGACAGGCGATCCCCCCATGCCGATGCATGGGCCGCAGGTGCACTCCAGGAGCCGGCCTCCGGCGTCGAGCATGGGGTCCAGGAGCCCTTCGGCCACGAGCATCTTGAGCACCGCCTTGGAGCCGGGGGAGATGAGCAGGTCCGTGGACGGCGCCACGCGGTGGCCGCGCAGGATTTCCGCCACGGCCTTGAGGTCCGCATAGGACGAATTGGTGCACGAGCCGATGGCCACTTGGTCCACGGCCAGGCCATGGAGTTCGGCCACAGGGACCACCCGGTCCGGCATGTGGGGCGCGGCGGCCAGGGGCACCAGGGTGGAGAGGTCCACGTGGATTTCGTCGTCGTAGGTGGCATCCGGGTCTGCGGCTAGGGGCGTGAAGTCCGCCTCGCGGCCCATGGCGCGCAAAAAGGCCAGGGTCTGCTCGTCGCTGGGGAAGATGGAGGTCGTGGCCCCGAGCTCCGCGCCCATGTTGGTGATGGTCGCCCGCTCGGGTACGGTGAGCGTGGCCACACCAGGGCCGGCATACTCGAAAATGACCCCGACGCCGCCTTTGACCGTCAACAGCCCCAAAAGGTGCAAGATGACGTCTTTGGCCGAGGCAAAGCCGGTGAGCCTGCCGGTGAGCCACACTCGGCACACCTTGGGCATGGTGAGGGTGTATGGCTCTCCAGCCATGGCCAGGGCCACGGACAGACCGCCGGCCCCCATGGCCAGCGCCCCCATGCCGCCTGCGGTGGGGGTGTGGGAGTCGGAGCCGATGAGGGTGGTGCCAGGCTTGGCGAAGTTTTCCAGGTGGAGCTGATGGCAGATGCCGGTGCCAGGAGGCGAGAACACGATGCCGTACCGGGCGGCCACGGTGCGCAGGTAGCGGTGGTCATCGGGGTTACGGAAGCCCATTTGCAGCGTGTTGTGATCCACGTAGCTCACGGAGAGCTGGGTGCGTACCCGGTCGAGCCCCATGGCTTCCCATTGCAGGTAGGCCATGGTGCCGGTGGCGTCCTGGGTGAGGGTTTGGTCGATGCTGAGGGCGATTTCCGTACCTCCGGTGAGCTCGCCGGAGACGAGATGACTCGCGATGATTTTATGGGCAAGACTGTGTGGCATGGAGGCTCCTTGCTATGGAAAAAAACGGGCTTTAGGCCCATTGGCTGTGCAGTAGGCGGATTTTGTTGCGTCGAAAGAGGATCTCCGTATCCAGGCGGAGTTTTTCCTGCTGCAGGGCGAAGATTTCGGCTGCGTGGGATGTCGCCGGTTCTTGGGCCTCGGCGTCACGAAGTGCGCGGATGCGGGAACGCAATTGGGCCTGTTCGTACTCGAAGGCGGCGATTTCTCGTTCCAAGTGGACGATGGTGGTGTCAGGATTGGATGCGGATACGTTTGCGTTTGGGTTGTTCATGAACAGCGGCCGGTTCCTGTGGTTGGGAGAGAAAGAGTTGGGGTTCGGGAAGGTTCATGTAGATCTTCCAGAACCAGGGCCATACGGACGAGACGTTGTCCGCGCCGGAGATGCAAAATCCCGGGCGGGTGAAGGATGCCAGGGCCGCCGCCAGGGTCCAGAAGGGGTCCGGGCTTTGCCAGGTTCCTTCCGGGGCGCGGCCGTGCACCGGAAGATTGAGGCGCAGTGAAGTCGCCGTCCGCTCAAAGTCCACGCCCAGGGCCGTGAGGAGTTCGGCGCCGGTGTCGAGCAGTTCTTCCTGGGGCAGGCGCAGGGTGGTTGGTCCCTTGAGCCCCAGAGAGAGCGCGAGGATGAGCGGAAAATACTCCGGGCAGGGAGAGAGGTCTGCGTCCAGCGCCTGGGGCGGTTCGGTCATGGTGGCGGTGATATGTCCTTCTGCAGCCTCCAGGCGCAGGCCGAGTTCCTCGAGGAGGTCCAGGGCGCTCTGGAGGTGCGGGTGATGGGGCGGCCAGGTGCCCCGCAGCCGGGCGGTGCCGCCATGAAAGAAGGGGAAGGCCAGCACGTGCAGGGAGAGCAGCGGGTCCATGGGGACGTCTGCGTGGCGCAGCCCCAGGCGCACGGGCCCGGGCGGAACGACGATGGTGGCGTCCTGGAATTGGATCTCGGGGATGAGTTCCTGGAGGAACCCAATGTCTTTGCGCAGGAGTGGACTGGTTTTGTAGCCCGGCTCCACATGGATGACGAGGCCTTTGGGATAGGTGGTGGCCGCCACGGCCAGGGCCAGGATGAACTTTTTGGAAAAACCCGGAGGGATGGTGACGCTGTCGGGAATTTGGCCGCTGGCTTCCAGGCGGGCGGGCAGCCCGGTGCTGTGGGGTTCGATGGTGGTGAGCCGCGCCCCGAGGGTTGGCAGGAAATCCTGGATGGGGCGCAGGTCGTGCACCTTGAGGCGGGTGGCCCCGGTGAACTTGACCTTGGTGACCCGGCCAAGGCTGAGGCAGAGCAGCAGGTAGAGATGAAATTTTCCTTGGCCTGCATAGACGATGGTGTTGTCCGCGCTCCACGAAGGCACCGGGGTGCTGGAGTAGGACTCCGCCTCTGCGGTGAGGTTGAGTCCGAATTGCCGCAGGGCGTTCATGAGCTCCAGGGACAGATCCGTGCCTTGGAAGGGGGCGACGGTGACGGGCTCGGCGTTGACTGCGGCAAGTACCATGAGGATGCTCGCCAGGATCTGGTCGCGCGGGGCGTCGAGGTCGATGTGTACCGGCTTGCGGCGGGGATACAGGCAGAGGGAGCCCGTGCCGCCGTCTTTTTCCGCCTGGGCGTAAGCCAGGGTGTTGGTCAGGTGGAAGAGGCGGCGGACGAGTTGCGGGTCGAGATTGTCTTTGGCGCTGGCCAGCCGCCAGGTATTCCAGAGGGTTTTTTCCTGCTGCGCGTCGGTGATCCCGACTCCTTTGGCGCGGCGGCTTTGGGCGGCCTTGGCCAAAAGCCGGGTGCGTTGGGCGATGAGGGTCAGGAGTTTTTCGTCAATGCGAGCGATTTCCTGTGTCAAGGAGAGGGGTTTGTCTGCCATGGTCTGCCGCCAGGGAAAGAGGTGGATATGTCATGAAGCGCGATCATGCTACCAAGATCCTTGTTGCCAAGCAAGACTTGGGCGGTCTTCGGTGTTTGGCGGTTTTCGGCGTAGCGCACGAAAGTTGTTTTTTGGCGGCATGGGAGTGTTGGACTCTTCAGCGCGGCCCCTTGTGGGAGCACGAAAGTCCTTTTTGGAAGGCCCCGTCTCGGCATCCAGCGAGGATACTTTGAGTCCGTGGAGAGAACTTCTGGCCAAGTCCTTTGCCGACAACCCGTTGCATAGAGGCGCTTCTTAAGGCTGGATGTCTAGTCCCAGGCGCTTGGGACAGCCGGCTTCCACGTGACAGCTCTCGCATCCCAAGGCGCCTGAGGCGTAGGTGAGGGTGGCATACTTGCGGGACAAGGCCCCGCTTTCGTGAAGTTCGATGCCCAATGGAGCAATGGCCTGGACGAGGGCCGGGGTGGGCGTGGGCACCGGGGCGCAGCCTTTGCGTCGCACTCCCGGGCGCAGGGCGGTGAGATACCCCAGCACCAAGGCCTGGGCCATGGCCTCGCGGGCGAAGGCTTGGGCTGGCGCGTTCTCCCAGAGGGGGTCGATTTCCTCCTCGACGGCAGCGTCCAGGAAGACGAGCAGGTAGCCTTTGCGCCCCCCGATGCGCCAGGTGTGCGCCGCAGGCATCCAGCGCTCCCAGGCGGCGGTGAGCTCCATAAGGGCCTTGGCGTCGAGAAAATTGCGTTGGGAAAGAAGCAGATAGGTCTCCGGGTCCAGCTGCGGTTGCACCTGAACCCGGGTGGCGGACAACGTCGGCATGGGTACTCCTTAGGGCGTGTGATTTGCGCCGGAGTCGGCGCTGGGTGGAGATGGGGCTGCCGGGGCCGTGGCGGCCGGCAGCAGTCCCTGCTGTTTGAGGTATACGAGAAATTTCTTGGCGATGGCGAAATCGGGGTTGATGCTCAGGGCCTGGCGCAGGTGCGCCACGGTATTTTCCAGGTCTGCCTTGGAAAAGTAGGCGCGGGCGATGTTGTAGTGCAGGTGCTCGTCTGTGGGGGAGAGCTCCAAGGCGCGCTGGTAGTAGCGGATGGCCTGGTCGTACATCTCGTTTTTGCGCAGGTTGATGCCGAAATCGTTGAAGAGGTGTTTGTGCTCGGGCTCGAAGGCGGCGTCGAGCTTCACCAGGCGTTCGAACACATCGTTGGCGCGAGCCGTGTCTCCGCGATCGAGGTAGGTTAGGCCCAGACCAAAATTGGCGCGGATGTTCTCTTCGTCGATCTTGAGGGCATTGGTGAATTCGTATTCCGCAGAATAGGTCTCGCCATTGGCGCGGTGGCGTTCGGCCCGGGCGATGGTCTGGTTGAGTTTGCGGATATTGGGATAGACTTTGTGGGTGTAGAACTCCGGCTCCGGGCGGTAGTTTTCCAGAAATTCGTCCCGGGGCACCTCTTGCTTTGGGCCGGAGGGCACGTAGTTGGGATTGAGGGGCTGCACCCAGATGATGCCGTTTTCGTCTTCCTCCGCGAACCAGTACATGGTCTGGGTGGTTTTGCGCACCGTGGTGCCGGCACCCACCTTGGCGACCTTTTCCGAGGAGAATACGCCTTTGATGCGGGCCTGATCGTTCTCTTTTTCCTTCATGATGCGTCGTCCCCCATGCGGACACTCTCCATGATTTGTCGGGCCGCGGCAGCGGGATCCGTCGCCCCGGTGATGGGCCGGCCCATCACCAGAAAATTGCTCCCCGCTCTGGCGGCTGCTTGGGGGGTGCAGATGCGGGTTTGGTCGCCGACGTGGTCTTCGGGACGGCGGAGCCCCGGAGTGACGAGGAGAAAATCGGGGCTGGTGGCCGCGCGGATGCTTTCCGCCTCCTGTCCGGAGCAGACCACTCCGTCCGCGCCCCAGGCGTGCGCCTGGCGCGCCAAGTCGCCGGCGAGTTCCGGCAAGGGCATCATCGCCCACGGCAGGTCTGCGGGGCCGAGGTGGGTGAGCAGCGTTACGGCCACCACGTGGGTCTTGGTGCCCGCCGCGTCCCGGGCCGCCAATGCTGCCTGCACCATGGCCTTGCCACCCAAGGCATGCACGGTGAGCATGTCCGCGCCGCTACCGCACACCTGGCGCACTGCGCCGGCTACGGTGTTAGGGATGTCCAAAAATTTGAGATCCACAAAAACCCGAAAGCCGAGTCCCTTGAGGTCGGCGACGATGCGTGCCCCTGCGGCCAGATAGAGCTCGAGGCCGACCTTCACCCAAGACGTAACCCCCACGAGCTGCTGAGCCAGGGTCAGGGCCGATTTCGCCTGGGGAAAGTCCAGGGCCACGACCAATTGAGGGCTCATGCCAGCCCCCATGCGTTCCAGATCGTGCGCTGCCATGCTTCTTGATAGCG
>DPEO01000031.1 GCA_003530935.1 Desulfomicrobiaceae bacterium
CCATGCCGGGAAAGACGCGGTTGGCGTACTCGGTGATCCACGCCGGAAAGCGGCCGTTTTTGCCGGGCTCCGCCGTGCGGCGGCGAAGGTGCTTGCCCACGATGTCGGCATTGAGGTTCACGGCCAAGACCACCTCCGCCCCCAAGGCCCGGCATACGGACACAGGCACCGGGTTCACCAGCCCGCCGTCCACCAGCCACCGGCCACGATGGCGAATGGCCGGGAAAAGCCCCGGCAAGGCGATGGAAGCCCAAACGGCGTCCAGCACCCCGCCTTTTTTGAGCCAGATTTCCCGCCCGTTCTCCATGTCCGTGGCCACGGTGGCGAAACGCACCGGAAGATCGGCGATATCCAAATCCTCCGGCGCCACGTGCTGGGCGAGGAAACGGCGCAGGCGGTCTGTATCCACCACACCGCGCAGGGAAAAATCCAGCTCGAAGAACCGCGCCACCTCCAACTTGGTCAACGACGTCACCCACGCGGTCAGGCGTTCCAGGTTGCCGCTTGCGTACGCCGCGCCCACCACCGCTCCGATGGAGGTGCCGCACACCACCTGCGGCGCCAGACCCGCCTCGGCAAGGGCCTGCAGCACACCGATATGCACCCATCCCCGGGCCGCCCCGCCGCCCAAGGCGACTGCCCATGTTGGCGCCATGCCTTCTCCTTATGTGTTCCACGACTCTGCAGCAAAAACGCTGCCCGGCTCCGTACCCGCTTCCTGCATCAAGTCAATGGCCTCGGGCCTTGAAGCCTGCGGCCAAAGTCCGTACGTCTCCGCCCATGGCACGGTTTTTCCGGTTCTTCGTCCTCCTCATGCTGCTCACCTCCGCCGCCGCGGCGCACGGGGCGCGTCCCAGCGTGCTCGTGCTCCAGTCCTACCATCCCGGGCTCACCTGGACCGACGAGCTCAACCGCGGCATCCTCGATGCCTTTCGCGAAAAACTCCCCGAAGCCCTCTTGTGGGTGGAATACCTCGACACCAAACGCAACCCCAGCCCCGAATACCTTACCCGACTGGCCGAACTCTTACGCGCCAAGCTCCGTGGCCAGCGCTTCGATCTCATCCTGGCCTGCGACAATGTGGCCCTGGACTTCGTGCGCACCGAACTGGCCCCGCACTTTCCGCAGGCCGCGGTGGTTTTTTGCGGAGTCAATGGCTTTACGCCACACATGCTCGCCGGCCTTGCCCGCGTCACGGGCCTGGCGGAAACTCCGGCCCTGGCCGAGACCATCCGTCTGGCGCTCCGCCTGCATCCGGGCACCCGGGAGTTTGTCATCATCGGCGGCGATCAGGTCTCCCCGGACGACATCACGGACCGGGAGCTCCGCGCCACGGCCCCCCAATTTGCACCCGTCACCTTCACCTTCTGGAACAACCTGGACGCCGCCACCCTGCGCCAGCGCCTGCCCACTCTCAGCGCAGGCCAGGTGATCCTGGTGCACGGCGTACTGCGCAATGAAGAGGGCATCCTCCTCGATTACCGGGACAAAAACCGTTTTCTCGCCCAGTACGCCCAGGTCCCCATCTACGGCTTCTGGGACTTCGAGCTGGGCAGCGGCTGTCTTGGCGGCGTCATGATCGAGGCCTACGCCCACGGCCACGCCGCCGGAGTCATGGCTACGGAGGTCCTTGGCACCGGCGCCCTGCCGCCGGTGGTGGAAAAGACCCCCACGGTGCCCATGTTCGACGACCGCCAACTGCTCCGCTTCGACATCCCGCACGCCAAACTCCCCCCCAATTCCCGCATCCTCTTTGCGCCGCCTCGATTCTACAGCATCCCCAAGGAATGGACCTGGGCCGCCGCCCTCGGGGTGGCGCTTTTGTGTGCCATGCTCGCCCTGTCCATGCTGGCCTTGCGCCTGCGGCGCGCCTCCCAAGCGGCCCTGGAGCGCCACGCCGCTCATCTGGAGTTGGCGGTGGCCGAACGCACCCGCCACCTGCGCGAGGCCAACGCCGAACTGGAGCGGGAAGTGGCCGAGCGCATCCAGGCGGAAAACGCCCTGCGCAAGGCCCAGGCCGGGCTCACCATCGAAGTGGAACGCCGCACCCGGGACCTGGCCTTCGAAATCGAGCAGCGCCGCCAGACCGAGGCCTTGCTGCGCGACCGCGAGGCCAAGGCCCGGGCCTTGCTCGACGCCCCCTCCGAATCCCTGTTCCTGGTGGACGAAGACGGCGTCATCCTCGAGATCAACGACGCCGCGGCCCAGCGCATCGGCGGCAACCGCGAGTCGCTCCTGGGCATGCGTCTTGCGGACGTGCTCGACGAAGCCCTGGCCGCCACCTGTCACACGGCCATGGCCACGGCGCTCGCCACCGGCGAAGTCCAAAGCGTGAGCCAAACCGGCCCTCCCCAAGACTACGATGTCCGCGTCACTTTGGTGCGCACCCAGGACAGTGCCGGCGGACGCCTGGCCGTCTTCCTGGCCGACGTCACCGAGACCCGACGCCTCGCCCGCCAGGTCCTGCTGTTGGACAAGATCACCTCCCTCGGCCGCATGGCCGCAGGGCTGGCCCATGAGATCCGAAACCCCCTCTCCGGCATCCTCGGCTATCTCTATGCCCTGGAGGCCATGGCGCAGGAGCTTCCCGAAGAGACGGCGCGTGCGCTTGGCTCCCTCACCGCCAAAATTGGCGCCGCTGCCGGCAAGATCGAGGCGGTCATCCGCCGGGTCCTCGACTTCTCCAAGCCTTCGACGCCCCATTTCCAGCACCTCGATCTGCGCAATCCCGTCACCGAGGCCGTGGGGCTCATGGCCGCCACGCTGCGCAAGCACGAGGTCGAACTCCAGACCGAACTACCCTCCGAACCCGTCTGGGTGCGGGGCGACCCCACGCTGCTCGAGCAATTGGTGGTCAACCTCGCCGACAACGCCGCCCGGGCGGCCCGAGGAGTCCCTGGCCGACGCCCACGCATCCGCATCACGGTGAAAAAAGACGCCGCCCATGCCCGCCTCAGCGTGGAAGACAGCGGCCCCGGGGTGCCCACCCAAGAGAGGGAGCGCATCTTCGACCCCTTCTACACCACCGCCGTGGACGGCACCGGCATCGGGCTCTCCATCGTGCAGCGCATCCTGGCGGACCATGGCGGCGCAGTCCAGGTCACCGACAGCCCCCTGGGCGGCGCGGCCTTCGTGGTGGATCTCCCCACCGCATCCGCCACGCCCCCACGCCTCCAACCCGAAACGGACGTGCCCCATGCGCATGAGCATTCTGATCATCGATGACGAAGAGTCCATCCGCGACAGCCTCGCCCTGAACCTGGGCCGGGACTACCAGGTGGCCACCGCGGCCACGGAGAGCGGAAGAGCGTCGTGTCGGGAAAGCGGGTAGGGCTCGGTGGCGCAC
>DPEO01000053.1 GCA_003530935.1 Desulfomicrobiaceae bacterium
GCCCAGGGGCCGAGGAGTTGGACGAAAACGCCGGTACACCACAAAGAGCGTCGGCTCCGTATCCGCAAGGATACGAAACTTGGGATACCTCTCCGGAACCAAGGAGGCAAAATCGAGCCCTTCGATCACCCGGCGGGTGCGGGCGCTCACCGCCATGGGGCGTAGGTCGTGGTCGAGCACGGCCACGGCCTCCACGTCCCTGCGGCCCACCAATTCATCCATGACCCGCCCCAGGCCAAAGAGCCCACCGCCGGCGTGGCCCATACGCGCCCCGGCCTCCAGGACCCGAATCAAGGTGTCTCCTTGGGTCATGAGCACCTGGGCGGCGGTTTCCTGCATGCGGCCGCTGTGCATGACGGCCAGGGCCGAGACCACCACGGCCAAAACCATGGCCATCACCCAGGCCACCCCAGCCACCCGCTCGGCCAGCTGATGCGTCCGGTCCGAAAACATCTCCACGGAAGATCTCCTTCGTGCGCAGCGTTGCCGGATCCTAGCAAAAAGGCTACCATTTGGCCATGGAAAGCACACATGACCGCAGCCTGCACGCATGGCAAGAGATCGTTGACACCTGGGTGCGCACCATCGGCGTACGCTATTTCTCCGAACTCACCAACCTCGGCATCCTTATGGAAGAAGTGGGGGAGCTGGCGCGCATCATGGTGCGCCGCTTCGGCGACCAAAGCTTCAAGCCCCACGAAAAGGATGATCTGGCTGACGAGATGGCGGACGTACTCTTCGTGCTCCTGTGCCTGGCCAACCAAACCGGCGTGGACCTGAACGCCGCCCTTGCCCAGAACCTCGAAAAAAAGACCCGCCGTGACCGGGACCGTCACCGCTCCAACCCCAAACTCACCACGCCATCCTAAGATGGATACTTTCCAACCACCGTGACCAGACAACTGGAAAGTTTATATCCACCACACCCCGCAAAACCACCGCATCCGCCCTGATTTTCCGCCGTTTGAACGTTGGCACGCTCCTTGGATACAAGAAGGCATCCTCTTCCTCCCAACCATTCAACACAAGGAGATTGCAACATGAAACGGACAACCAAAGCCATCGCCACCATCGCCCTGTGCGCCCTCTTCGCTGCCCCGGTGCTTGCCGCCAACACCACTGCTCCGGGACATGGATCGGGCTACGGCATGGGCCATGGCATGGGCCATGGGGGCGGCATGATGGGCATGATGCAGCACGCCTCCCCCATCCCGCCGGAAAAACAGGCTGCTTTTGACGCCCTGCAGGAAGCCCACCAGGCGGAGATGGCCCCCTTGCAGGACGCCATGTGGGCCAAGCACCAAGAGCTGCGCGCCCTGGCCGCCAACCCCAACACCAAGCCCGAAACCATCCAGTCCCTCATCAAGGAGCTCACGGATCTGCGCGCCCAGGTGCGCACCAAGCAGGACGCCTTCCGCGCCAAGGTCAAGAGCGAGCTCGGCATCACCCTGCCCTATGGCATGGGCGGCTGCGGCATGGGACGCAAGATGGGGCGCGGCTGCGGCATGATGGGCAATTGCGGCATGATGGGCGGCGGCCCGGCCAACTAACCCTTCCTCCTTCCCTCCTCCCCGCAAAGGCCCGGAACTTCCTCCGGGCCTTTGTCTCGTGTCTGACCGTGTCCGTTCCTGGTGCAGGAAACACGCACCTCCCGACTCAAGCCGAGCCATCCGCCTTGGAACACTCTTTTTCTAAGGTATCCTCAAGGATCATGGGCACAGGCTCCCCTCGGATAGCGCTCCACGCCTGATGTACGGACTCCACGGAATCGAGCAAGGCTGCCACCACGCGCGGATCATACCAGGTTCCGGAAAGACTTCGAATCTCCCGCAAAGCCACATCAAAATCCATGGGTTTTTTATAGGGCCGCCCTTCGAGCATTGCCGAAAGACTATCCGCTACTGCCAATATGCGTGCCCCCAAAGGAATGGCATGGCCACGGAGCCCCCGAGGGTAACCTGAGCCGTCATAGCGCTCGTGATGGGAACGAACCATATCCGCTACTCCTCCTGGCAAACGGAAGATCTCCACAGGCTCCAAAATGCTGGCCCCAGCCTCCGCATGGGTGCGCATGACAGCCATCTCCGTCGGAGTCAGGGGGCCAGGCTTACGGAGGATATGGTCTGGAATGCGAATCTTACCGATGTCATGAAGATGTCCAGCGATATGGACCATCTCGGCCCAACGGGGAGAAAGGCCCATGCGCAACGCCAAGATGTGTCCTATGGCAGCGACTTCTTCGGAATGGGTATAGGTGCCCGGGTCCCTAGCGTCCACAGCCCGCCCCAATGCCTCGGCAATCTGATGTATGGTGAGGGCCGAACAGCCCGTGGAGGCAGATTTACTCCCCCCCGATATCGAATCCATGAACACCATTTCCTCCTTGCGTTTTTACCTGATACAATGCGCAGTCACACTGCGATAGAACATCGAGCAAACAACTCGCTGGCCCAAGGCGTGTGAAAATTACTCCTACAGAAACAGTGCATCCATGCGCGTTGGCGGAAGCAAAGCGATCCGCAATGCGACGGCAGGCATCGCACGCATCCACAAGGTTCGTGCGGCGAAAAATCACGCCGAACTCATCGCCTCCCAAACGAAATGGATAGTCCACCTCTGAGCGCACCCCTTCATAGAGGACGCGTCCAAAGATCTTCAACACAGCGTCTCCTTCCAGATGCCCATAGGTGTCGTTGACTGCCTTGAAGCGATCAAAATCCATGAGGGCAAGGGCAATGGACTCTCCCCGACACATGGCCTCGTGAAAGACAGCCTCCAGGCCGCGACGATTCCCCAATCCCGTGAGCGCATCGCGAAAACTCATGGAGCGCATCTCTTGAGCGTGCCGAGAAAGGGTGCAGATATCGACACGGCTGCGACGCGCCACCCAATTAATAGTCCGCAAAATCCGAATAATCGAGTCTTC
>DPEO01000132.1 GCA_003530935.1 Desulfomicrobiaceae bacterium
GCGGAGTTTCTCGGCCGCAGCACGGACGCAGCGCTGCTTGCCGACGGCTGGGTCATGGCCGCCCCCCTGCCGGCGACGGCACAATTCTCCGGCGCAGTGGCCCTGTGCCTGTCCCAAGCAGGCCGGCTGCTGGCTGCTGGCGGGCTCCTGGACCAAGTGGCGGACCAATTGGCCCTGGCCGCAGCGCACGCACAGCTCCAGGAACAATTGGCCGCCACCCAGGACAAGTTTCAGCAGCTCTTCGACAATGCGCCGCTCGGCATCCTCGTGGTGGATCCCAAAGGCCGACCGCAGTCCGCCAACGCCGCGTTTTCCCATCTCTTCGGTCTCAAGGCCCAGGACATCCCCAACGCCTTTGACGTGCTTGTGGACGAGGCCAGTCAAGCGCAGCACGCCTCCCTCGTGCAGCGGGTTTTGGCAGGGGCCAATGTGCACGTGGAAACCTCCCGTCGTCACCGTATGGGGCACAGCATCGACGTGGCCATTTTGGGCTACCCCTATCTCGTGGCCGGCCGGGTGGCCGGGGCCTTCTTCCTCTACCAAGACATCTCCCAGCGCAAACGCTACGAAGAAGAACTGGCCTACCAGGCCCTGCATGACCAGCTCACGGGCCTGCCCAATCGCACCTTATTCCTCGACCGCCTCAGCCAAGCCCTCGCCCGCCGCAAACGACGCTTCGCGGCCATGATGCTCGATCTCGACGACTTCAAGCGCGTCAATGACACGCTCGGCCACGCCGCGGGAGATACCTTGTTGGAACACATCGCCCGGGTTCTCGCCCAAGCGGTGCGCACCGGCGATACCGTGGCACGCCTGGGCGGCGACGAATTCGCCATCCTGCTTGCGGACATCTCGTCTCCCCGGGATGCCGTGCCGGTCATCCGACGCATCCTCCGCTCCATGAACCAGTCTGTGGATCTGGAAGGGCATGCCTACCAGCCCGCCACCTCCATCGGTGTCGTCCTCAATACCGACGGCTACACCTCGGCCGACGAAGTCCTGCGCGATGCGGATATCGCCATGTACCATGCGAAAAACGCGGGCAAAAACCGATTCAAGGTCTTTACCCGGCGCATGTACGCCCAAGTGATGCAGAATATTCACATGGAAGGCGACCTGCGCCACGCCATTGAAAGCGATGGGCTCTCCATCCACTTCCAGCCCATTGTCCAGGTCGCTGACGGACGGGTGGTCGGCCTCGAAGGACTGGTGCGCTGGCAGCATCCCCGGTTGGGGCCAGTCTCACCCGCCACCTTCGTCCCCCTGGCGGAAAAGGCCAACCTCATCACCCAACTGACCCAATGGATGCTCAAAAACAGCTGCCGCATCTTTGCTTCCTGGCGCAAGCAGCATCCCCAGTTGGCGACCCTCTTCCTGTCTCTCAACCTCTCGGCCCAGGATCTCGCCCACCCCAATCTCGCGACCACGGTGCTCACCAGCCTGCGCGAGGCCCACATGCCGCCGTCCTGCCTCAAGCTCGAAATCACCGAGACGGCCATCATGCGGCATATCGAGCAGGCAAGCCACAAACTCCACCGTCTGCGCCAGGAAGGTGTCGGCGTATGCATGGACGACTTCGGCACCGGATACTCCTCCTTGTCCTACCTGCGCCGCCTGCCGGTGGACACCCTGAAGATCGACCGTTCCTTCGTGAACTCCATGCTGGAAAATCCTTCCAATCTGGAAATCGTGCGCGTCATCCTGGGACTGGGCCAAGTACTGCGCCTCACCACCGTGGCCGAAGGCGTGGAAACGCGAGCGCAACTGGACGCCCTCCACCAATTGGGGTGTCCCCTGGCGCAAGGCTACTACTTCGGTCGGCCCATGGACGCCGAAGCCGCGCTCACCTTCCTTCTGGAGCACGCCGCCCAAGATCCGTCATGAAATCCAATTCCTGGATCCGCAATTACCGCGCCCGTACCCCCGACCTCACCACCTTCCAAGTGGTCATCGAAGAGTCGGACCTCTGGATCGCCGCCCACCAGGACCTCTCGGCCATGGCGGCCACCGAAGTCCGCCGCCTACGCGGCCAGATCCAAGCTTGGGCGGAGCTCCACCCGGAGTTCTATTCCGCCCTCACCCCGCTGCCCTGCCCCCAACGCGCCCCAGCCATCGTCAGGCGCATGTACCACGCCGCCGAAGCCACGGGCGTGGGGCCCATGGCCGCCGTGGCCGGAGCCATCGCCCAGGCCGTGGCCGAGGCCCTGCACCGGGAAAGCCCTGAAGTGCTCGTGGAAAACGGCGGCGACAACTACCTCATCTCCCGCACCGAGCGGGTGGTGGGCATCCTCGACGATCCTGCCGCCGGGATGCGTCTCGGCTTGCGGCTCGCGCCCCACGACTTCCCCTGCGCTCTGTGTGCTTCATCAGCGCGTATCGGCCATTCCCTGAGCTTTGGAGACGCGGACTTGGTGGTGGTGCGCGCCGCCGACGCCGCCCTGGCCGATGCCGCGGCCACGGCCCTGGCCAACCGGGTGCACAGCCCCCGCCACGTGGAACGAGCCCTCGCCCTGGCGCAAGCGTGGGAGCAGATCGGTATTGACGGGATCCTGGTGCGCTGCGGAGAGATGCTCGGCGCGTGGGGGAATCTAGAGCTCGTCGCCGTGGACACCCCACAGCACTAGGCCGTCAGCCAGGCATAGATGCCGCCGCAGAGCACGAGGCTAAGCACCCGAAAGGCCTGACTGGCGGTAATGAGCTCCAGCGCCAGGCGCGGCGCAAAAATCCCCGCATAGTACGGGAACTGATGCCGAAAGGCGCGCATGGGCGAAGAGACGATGTTGCCCACCACCAGGGCGAGCACCACTTGACGCTCGGGCAGGGCCGCGGCGTCGAGGAGGGCGCCGGCAGCGGCCATGCCCGCGGAAAACTCCGCGGCCAGTTGGAACAGCACGACGCTCATGGCTTGGGGAGGGATCAAGGCGCTGCCGAGGTATTCCACAATCCGGGACTCCAGCCAATGAAAGGCGCCCGAGGCATGCAGCCCCTGAAAGGCCAGGTACACCGGGACAGTGATGGCCACGATCTTGCCGATGCGCCGCCGAAAGCGCTTCCATGCCGCGCGCAGCACGCCGGCGAGATCCTGCGGCGCAGGCGGCAACGCCGTCTCCTCCAGACAGCACCGGCCAAGACCACCCAAAAGCAACCGCGCCACGCCCAAAACGCCGCATGTGCGCAGCAGCGCCGCCCCCACGGTGATGGACAGATACACTACCGCGGCACGACCAATGAGCGGCACGGTCATAAAGACCATGGTTGGCAGATGGAGAAAATACGTAGGCAAACTATTGAACAGATTGGACAAGATGAGCTCACGCCGACTGATGCGGCCTTCCTCGTAGGCCGAGGCGAGCATGGTATTGGCCGTGTAGCCGGAGACGAAGGCCACGGCAAAGCTGGCCGCAGAGACATCGCAAAACCGCCCCATCCGGGCCACAGGCCGGGCCATGCGGGCAAGCCAGCGCGACCACGGCGAGGCCTCGATGAGATTGCCCACCAAGACCCCAACCGCCACCGCCGCCACCAGTTTGACACTCGGCCAAGCCACGGTGCGCAGGGCCGCATCCCACGAGGAAACATCCATCACCTGAGAGCGACCTCCATGCGGCGGCCGTCAAACGCCGCCATGCGCTGCCTCCGCCAGGATCCCGCGCACCGCCGCGATGACGTCGTCCACGTCTGCATCCGTAAGCTTTGCCGAAAGCGGGAGGCTCACCGTACGCCGTCCCATGTCACGGGCGTTGGGGACCATGTCTGGACTCCAACCAAAGCGCTGCTGATAGTAGGGATGCTCGGGGATACAGAGATAATGCACGCCCACCCCGATATTCTGCCGCCGCATGGCGCCCAAAAACTCGTCCCGAGCAATGCCGCAGCGTGCCTCATCCACGCCGATGGTAAAGAGATGCAGGCCATGCCGCTGATCCGGCTCCAACGGCGCCGGGAGATCAATGGGTAAGTCCGCAAAGGCCTCCATGTAGCGCTGCCAGATCTCCCCGCGTCGCTGCCAATAACGCTCCACCTTGGAGAGCTGAATGCGACCCATGGCGGCCTGAATGTCCATCATATTGTATTTGAAACCCGCCTCGGTGACGTAGTAATGCTTGTAGCCGTCGTCACCAAAACGTTTCCAGGCATCGGCGCTCATGCCGTGCAGGGCGAGCACCTTGATGCGGGCCGCGGCCTTTGGGTCCGCGGTAATGACCATGCCCCCCTCGCCGGTCACCACGTTTTTGGTGACGTAAAAACTGAAGCAGCCAAACTGCCCCATGGTGCCGGCCTTACGGCCATGGTACTCGGTCTCGATGGCGTGGGCGCAGTCCTCAATAACGGTGAGATCGTGCCGCTGGGCAAGCTGCAGGAGGGGTTCCATGGGGCAGGCGCGGCCTGCAAAGTGCACCGGGAGGAGCGCACGGGTGCGCGGGGTGATGGCCGCAGCCACCGCCTCCGGGTCCATGTTGCCGGTGGCAGGATCCACGTCCACGACCACCGGGGTGGCGCCGGCATGGATGATGGCGTTCACCGTGGCGCAAAAGGTCATGGCCGTGGTGACGACCTCGTCCCCAGGGGCGAGATCCGCGGCAAGGAGCGCCAGGTGCAACGCCGCGGTGCAGGAATTGACCGCCACCGCATGGGGGGCCTCCTTGTAGGCCGCAAACTCAGCCTCAAAGGCCGCCACCTGCGGACCGGTGCCAATCCAGCCGGACTTGAGGCATGCAAGGACCGCCTCCATCTCATCGGCTTCAATGCGCGGCGATCCAAAAACCAAAAAATCCTGGCGCATAGTGTTCTCCTTACCGGGCATGGACGCCCACACACAAATAGACTACCCAAACACCGGCTCGGGGGCTATACCAGCCCCATCCCAGACGCAAGGAGGAAACCATGTCGCAACCAGCCCCCATAACCCTCTACGCCCTCAGCACCTGCATCCATTGCAAGCACACCAAAGAATTCCTGGATCGCTGCGGCGTCACCTATGACTGCATCTTTGTCGACAAATTGACCGGTGATGAACGTAAAGCCATGGTAGAGCACATCAAAACGATCAACCCCAAGCTCTCTTTCCCGACAATCTTGATCAACGGAGAAGCCATCATTGGCTTCAAAGAGAAAGAAATCGAGGAGGCATTGCGTAACTTATGACCACCAAAGAACTGTACGAAAAGCTCAAATCGATCCAAGAGCCCAAAGGATATTTCTTCAATAAAGATATGCAAATGACCATGGACCTCTTGGAGAGCCTTTTGGTCAATAAAGAACGCTATGGGTACATGGCTTGCCCATGCCGGCTTGCTTCGGGAAAGCTCGATCTTGATCGGGATATTTTGTGTCCATGCGTGTACCGTGAACCTGATGTAGCGGAATACGGGGCATGTTATTGCGGACTCTATGTTTCCCAAGACTGGAACGAAGGACGTATTCCCCATGTCACGGTGCCCGAACGCCGCGACCCGGAAAAACTCCTGGCAGCACTTGCGAATGGCGAAGATTGACACACTCCTCGGCCCTGCCTAACCAGGGCCGATTTTTTTCGCCCCGGAGGAACCATGTCCATCGTCACCCGTTTTCCCCCCAGCCCCACGGGCTACCTGCACATCGGCGGCGCCCGCACCGCCCTGTTCAACTTCCTGCTTGCCCGCAAGCACGGCGGACGCTTCATCCTGCGCATCGAGGACACGGATCAGGCCCGTTCCACCCCGGAGATGACCCAGGCCATCCTCGACGGCATGCGCTGGCTCGGCCTTGCCTGGGACGAAGGTCCCTACCTGCAAAGCGAGCGCACCGCCATTTACAACGACCACGTGGAGAAGCTCTTGGCATCCGGCCATGCCTACTACTGCGACTGTTCCCCGGAGGAGGTGGACGCCATGCGCGAACGCGCCCGGGCGGCGGGGCTCAAGCCCAAGTATGACGGTCGTTGCCGGGAGCGCAATTTGGGCCCGGGCCCAGACCGGGTGGTGCGCTTCAAGACCCCGCAAACCGGCAAGATCGTGTTCGACGACATGGTCAAGGGCACCATTGCCTGGGACGTCCAGGAGCTCGACGACTTCATCATCC
Source organism: Desulfomicrobiaceae bacterium (assembly GCA_003530935.1). Taxonomy (GTDB): domain Bacteria; phylum Desulfobacterota; class Desulfovibrionia; order Desulfovibrionales; family Desulfomicrobiaceae; genus Thermodesulfomicrobium. Next base: position 6,061 of record DPEO01000132.1, read on the forward strand.
GCCGCGCCGACGGCTCCCCCATCTACCAGTTGGCCGTCGTGGTGGACGATGCGCTCATGGGGGTCACCCACGTGCTGCGCGGCGATGACCATCAGAGCAACACCCCCAAGCAGATCCTCCTCTACGAAGCCCTCGGCTATCCTTTACCTCGCTTCGGCCACGTGCCCATGATCTTAGGGCCGGACAAGAAAAAACTCAGTAAACGCCACGGGGCCATGTCCGTCATGGCCTACAAGGAGATGGGATTTCTCCCCGAGGCCATGGTCAATTATCTGGCACGCCTCGGTTGGGCGCACGGAGACGACGAAATCTTCTCCCTGGAAGAACTCCTGGAAAAGTTTTCCGTGGAAGGACTCGGCCGTTCCCCTTCGGTCTTCGACATGCACAAGCTCACCTGGGTCAACAGCCACTACATCAAGACCAGCTCGCCGGAACGCCTGGCGCCGCTGGTAGCGGAGCTCCTCACCCCTATGCTGGGATGCGCCCCGGACGAGGACTTGGTGCGCCAGGTGGTGCCGCTCTACCAATCCCGGGCCAAGACCTTGCGGGAGATGGCAGAGGCCGCGACCTTCTTTTTCGTGCCCACCGTAGACCTCACCTATGACGCCAAGGCCGTGGAAACCCACCTCGGCGCCGAAGCGCGCCAGCATTTGACGGCGCTGCGGGAGGTCTTGGCCGGGATCACGGACTTCTCCGTTCCCGCCCTGGAAGCAGCCGTAGGGGCCTACCTCAATGCCGTGAGCAAACCCTTCAAGGCCATTGCCCAGCCCCTACGCGTGGCGCTTACCGGCGGCACCGTCAGCCCCGGGCTCTTCGAAACCATGGCGGTGTTGGGCAAAGACCGCGTGCTGGAGCGCCTGCAGCACGCCGCAACCCTCATTCCTTCCTAAGCACGCTCCTCAAAACACGTACGCGCCCCGGAGCACTCTGCAACGGGGCGTTTTTTTTGTCTTCCACTCTCTTGACAGACCCCGACGATTGTCCACAATAGAATCGTTTTCCATAACTCATCTTCCTTAGGAGGCTCCCATGCTCTTCGTCTTGCCTGACCTGCCTTACGGCAAAGAAGCCTTGATTCCCACCATCAGCGCCAAGACGCTGGACTTCCATCACGGCAAACACCACCAAGCATACGTGGACAACACCAACAAGCTCATCGCGGGCACCGAGCTCGAGAACAAGACCTTGGAAGAGATCATTCGAGCCACGGCAGGGGACGCCAGCCGTGCGGGCATCTTCAACAATGCAGCGCAGGTATGGAATCACTCCTTCTACTGGCAGTGCATGAAACCCGGCGGCGGGGGCAAGCCCACCGGCCCCATTGCCGAACGCATCGAACGCGATCTGGGGGGCTATGAGGCCTTCGCCGCGGCCTTCAAGGAGGCCGGACTCACCCAATTCGGCAGCGGTTGGGCATGGCTGGTGGAAAAAGACGGCAAGCTGGCCATCATGAAGACCGCCAATGCCGACACCCCCATTGCCCACGGCATCAAGCCGCTGCTCACCGTGGACGTGTGGGAGCACGCCTACTACCTCGACTACCAAAACCGTCGCGGCGACTATCTGGCGGATTTCATCGCCAAACTCATCGACTGGGACTTCGTCAACCAACAACTCGCCCAGTAACCCATCCAGCATCCCAAAAATACGGGCCGCTCCGAAAAATCGAAGCGGCCCGCGTTCGTTGCCTCCACCAAAGATCTTCCCTCACGTATAGAGAAGAATTTTGCACTCCTTAGCATAGCGGAGGAACTCTTCCGCGGTCATAATCGTCACACCGTCAATAAAATCCTCTTCAGAAAGCCCCATCATATCCACCGTCATACGGCAAGCGACAAAACGTACCCCTTCCATCTGCGCCATCTCTTGAAGATCCTCAACCGACGGAATATTGGCCGCGTCCATTTTTTGCTTCATCATCCACGTCGCAACACTTGCCATCCCTGGGATCGCCCCCATAAACCCTGGGGGATGGAATTTGATCTTGTCGATCCAGCCTTTCCGGATGACATTGATCCCCATGAAGGTATAAAAGACCGACGCCTCCATGCCCAAACGACAGGCATTGATGCCCAGGATGAGCCCTGGGTACACCCCTTCGAGCGTATCTTTCGAGGTGATAAATGCCGCCGACTCCCGAGATACGTTTGCCGCCATAAGGCCCTTCTTTTTCCGTTACGCGCCTGCAGAACCTCCCAAAACAAACCCCTTGGTCGCCGGCCCCGTGGACGCCGAAGTCCCGGCAATCTTGGAAAGATAGGTATCGCCGAGAGTGGCGATGTGGTTGCCGACGTTGTCGAAGTAGTTCATGTGTGCCTGCTCCTCCTCGATAATGGTCTCAAAGAGTTTGAGGCTCACACTGTCGCCGCATTCCCGGCACACCAGGACAAACTGGTTGTACTGATCGATGGTGTCGTCCTCCAAGGTGGCGTCAAAGGGAAAGATCTCCCGCACGCCTTGTCCTTTCTTGAGACTTCCCAGCGGATCGGTGGTGGGCTCTCCCCCCAACTCCTTGATGCGCTCGGCGAACATCTCCGCATGCCGCATCTCGTCGATGGCGATGAGCTTCACCTTGGCGGCCAGTTCCCCATAATCCATGGCGTCTAGACCATAATGCTGGTTCATGTACTGGGTAATGGCGTAGAGTTCCATACCCCGGGCCTGATTGAGGGCATCGATGACTTTAGCACGGCGTTCTTCTTTGGAAAGCATAAAGGACTCCTTATCGTGAAGTGGTTGTTGTGTGTTTTTGCCTGAAGACAGTCTCCCCTATGCCCCAGGCCCCATCGCAAAACAAGCCCCCTTGTCAGGACAAAGGCAAACCCGTAGGCACAAATCATGTGGAGCAAACGCCGCACCCGCGCCCTCCAATCCGCCTCGCAAATCATCGCCACGGCCCTGAGCGAAGAGGCGGCGCTCGAGCTTGCCATTGCCGGGCTCTGGAAACGTTGGGAAGAAATCGCCGGACCGGAGCTGGGAAAACTCTTGGTCCCCCTGGGGCATCAAGGCCGAGAGCTCCGCGTCGGCGCACAGCACCCAGCCATTCTGCAAGAAGCATCCTTTCTCGGTCCCGCCCTTCTCGACCGGGCCAACGCCCTCTTGGAGCAGCCCTATTTTCAAGAGGTACGCTTCGAACTCCCAGGCTCCCGCACAGCCCTCAATCAAAACTTTCTCTCCCCGCCGCCCCCGAAGACTCCAACTCCTTGCCCTACGCCCATCGGCGGGCTGCAGCTCCCTGAAGATTCTCCTGTGGGGCGGGCCTACCGCACCTACGTGGCTCGGCTGCGCGCCATGGCATCCCGTAAAAAAGAATCGTGACTCAGGCTGTTTTTTTGCTTGACAGACATCCACCTTCTCCCTAAATGGCTTTCTCCGTTGTGGGCGATCGTTCAACGGCAGGACAGCGGACTCTGACTCCGTCAATCTAGGTTCGAATCCTAGTCGCCCAGCCAAACGTCCCCATCGTCTAGCTCGGTCCAGGACACCGGCCTTTCACGCCGATAACAGGGGTTCAAATCCCCTTGGGGACGCCACAACAATCCATCCCACGAGACAACCTCTCGTGGGATTTTTTCATAGTGTGGCGAGCGCCACGGCTCGCGCCATAAAAAAACCGGGGTATCCCCCGGTTCGGCAGCCCGCGAGATCCATCACAACTCTGGCTGGATACTGCCCAGATAGACCCTCTTACCCTCCTGAATCACCGCGATGCCTACGGGCTTTTCCGCATCGTGGGTTTCGTTGATGGTAGTGATCCCGGTTACGCCCAAAAATCCCCGGGTTTCGGCCAACGCGGCGCTGATCTTACCAGGCTCCACGGAGCCAGCGCGCTGGATGGCATCGAGAAGCAGCATATACGCATCGAACCCCAACGCAGCATTGACGTTGGGCTCCTGATCCGGATGCTTCTTCCTCCAGTCTTCCGTAAATTTCCGCGCCACGGGATTCATATCCGCCATGGACGGATCGTAAGGAAACGTGGTGTGCATGAAGCCTTCTGCAGCCGGGCCAGCGATGGAAATAACCTCAGGATTGTCCATGGCGTCCCCTCCCATGATCTTGAAGGTTGCCCCCAAGGCCTTGGCCTGTTTCAGGATGACGGCCCCTTCGGTAAAATACGCCGGGATAAAGAGTACATCTGGATTCTTGGAGATGGCGTACATCAAATGGGCCGTGAAATCCTGGTCACTGGACTGATACGTGAGATCCGCAACGATCTCTCCGCCTTGATTGACAAAGGAACGTTTGAAGAAGTTCCCCAACCCCATAGAATAATCGTTGGCCACGTTCACCAGCACCGCGGCCTTCTTCATGCCCAATTTTTTGATGGCATACGTCGCCGCGCCAGCGCCCTGGAACGGATCGATAAAACACACGCGGAAGACATGTTTCTTGCCCTGAGTCACCAACGGATTGGTACAACTGGTGCCCACTTGGGGGACCCCGGCCCTCTCCGCCACCTCACCGCCGGCCATGGCGAGCGAAGAGCCGTAGGTGCCGATGATGGCCTGCACATGCTCCGTATCAATAAGGTGCTTCACCGCGTTCGCCGCCGCGACCTCTTCCGACTTGTTGTCCACCACGAAGAGCTCCACCTTCCTGCCGAGCACTGCACCGGCTTCTTCATGGGCCAGGCGCACTCCTTCCAACTCCAGCTGTCCACCAAAGGCGTTTTGCCCGGAAAGCGGCAAATGTACGCCGATGCGCACCGTGTCGGCAGCAGCGCTCGAAGCACCCACGCCCAAGACGACCAGGGCCATCACTATGAGAAAACCGCGTGCCATGCGCCCCCTCCTTCGAAAGATCCCAAAGTTTCCCATCGGGCCGCAGCCCTCCGCTCCATACACAAAGCCGTTCAATACTCAATTATCGATAAGCATCAGGCCAAAGCAGCTCTAAACCAATAAAAATAATACAAAAACAAACGCACCAGCGCCAAGCGCTCCTCACGATAGCACAAAGCCCGGGAACGTCCCGGGCTTTGGAGTACTCGGCCGCAGCCAGCTATCCTCCCAAATATGCCTGAATGACGCGCTGGTCAGCCAAAAGTTCTTCGCCCGTGCCATGGAGCGTAATGCGGCCGGTCTCCAGCACGTAGGCGTAATGGGCGATTTTCAGGGCGGCAAAGGCGTTCTGTTCCACCAAAAGCACGGTACGGCCCTCGGCGTTAATACGCTCGATGATGGAGAACACGTCTTTGACTAAAAGCGGGGCAAGCCCCAAGCTCGGCTCGTCGAGCATGAGCACCTGCGGCCGGCTCATAAGAGCGCGAGCGACCGCCAGCATTTGCTGCTCGCCTCCGGAAAGGGTGCCCCCTTTTTGCTCGCTGCGCTCCCGAAGCCGCGGGAAGAGATCGAAGACCCATTCCATGTCCCGCGCAATACCAGCACTGTCGCGGCGGCTATAGGCCCCCAAGAGCAGATTTTCGCGCACCGAAAGGTGGGGAAAGATGCGCCGCCCCTCCGGGGAAAGGGCAATGCCTCGACGCACGATGGCGGCCGGATCCAAGGTGGTCAGCTCCTCGCCCTCATAGGTGATGGAGCCGGTCTTGGACTTGATCAACCCGGCAATGGCCCGCAACGTGCTGCTTTTCCCCGCGCCGTTGGCCCCGATGAGGGTGACGATCTTGCCGGCAGGGGCCTCAAGGGAAATCCCCTGGAGGGCATGAATGCCTCCATAGGAGACGTGCAAATCGGTGACTTTAAGCATAGGCAAGCGCCTCCTCGCCGAGGTAGGCCTCGATAACCTTGGGGTTGGACTGGATGGCCGCGGGCGGGCCCTGCGCGATGGTCACGCCATAATCGAGCACATAGATGTGCTCGCACACGCCCATCACCACCTTCATATCGTGCTCGATGAGCAGGATGGTGAGGGAGAACGCATCACGAATATGGCGAATAAACTCCATGAGCTCCTGCGATTCCTGCGGATTCATGCCAGCTGCCGGCTCGTCGAGCAGCAAAAACCGCGGCGCTGTGGCCAGGGCCCGGGCAATCTCCAAACGGCGCTGGGCGCCGTACGGCAAACTGGAGGCCTTTTCTCCCGCCACGCTGGTCAGGCCCACGGCATCCAAGAGCTCCATGGCCCGCGTGCGCTGACGCGCTTCCTCCCGCAGGGCCGGCGGCCAAAACAGCGCCGACTGCCACCAAAAACTTTTCTGGCGCACGTACATGCCCACCAGCACGTTTTCCAAGGCCGTGCCATTGCCAAACAGCCGGATATTCTGGAACGTCCGAGCAATGCCCGCCTCACACACGGCATGGGGAGGAAGCCCGGTGATGTCTCGGCCATCCAGCAACACTTGCCCCTGGGTTGGGCGGTAAAACCCGGTGATCATGTTGAAACACGTGGTCTTGCCTGCCCCATTGGGCCCGATGAGTCCTACGATGGCACCCGGTGCGATGGCCGCGGAAAATTCGCTCACCGCCACCAGGCCCCCAAAACGCATGGTCAAGCTGCGCGCTTCCACCAAGGCGTTCATGCCTTCCTCCTTTGCCGAAGCCACGCGGCGATCCCTTCCCAGGAAATCTCCCGCGTCCCCATCAGCCCCTCCCGACGGAACAAAATGACCGCAATGAGGAGGAGCGAAAACACCACCATGCGCATGCCCGGAATCCCCGGCAGGGTCACGGATCCCAAGGTGATGGGGTCTTCCACGAAGCGCAACCACTCCAAGATGATGGTCACTGCAGCCCCGGCAATGACCGACCCCGTCACCGAACCCAAACCACCCATGACCACGATCATGAGCACGTTGAAGGTGAGCACGAAGAGAAACATCTTGGGATCGATAGTCGTAAGCAGGCTGGCCAAAAGGCCTCCACCCACCCCAGCGAAAAAAGCGCCCAGGGAAAACGACAGGAGCTTGAGGCGAAAGACGTTCACCCCCATGGCTCGGGCCGCCACTTCGTCATCACGGATGGCCTTGAAGCACCGCCCCGTGTTGCTGCGCAAAATTCGCACAATGAGCACCAGTGCGAGCAAGCACCACCCATAGTTCCACCACAGGTTGGCATAGGCTGGAATACCTTTGAAGCCCAGGGCGCCGTTGGTGATCCGCGGCACATTGTTGGCCACCACGCGCACGATTTCGGCAAACCCCAGCGTGGCAATGCCGAGATAATCGTCGCCGAGGCGCAGGAGCGGAAACCCTACCACCGCCGCCATGGCGGCTGCGGCCAAACCTCCGGCAAAGACCGCCACCACGAAGGGGGCGTGGGCGCTCTCGATCCACGGGTACGCAGGCTCCAACAAGAAGAGCATGGCCTTTTGGTCCGGAGACAGGATCAAGATGGCGCACACATAGGCGCCAATGGCCATGAACCCCGCGTGCCCCAAGCTGAACATCCCCGTAAAGCCGTAAATCAGGTTGAGGGACAGGGCGAGCAAGATATTGATGGCCACCAGATTCAATATCTGGATAGAATATCCGTCCAAAAAGCGTTGGGCGCAGACCAAAAGCGCCGCCAACACTCCCACCAGCATGAAGTTGAGTGCAAAAACGTGGTACCGCTTCATACTTTCTCCTCGGGACGTGCGCCCAAAAGGCCCGTGGGCTTCACGAGCAAAACGACGATCAGGAGCACAAAGGCGAAGGCGTCCCGGTAGCCGGCCAAATCCGGAAAAAAGGCCACGATGAGGATCTCCAGGAACCCGAGCACAAGTCCACCAATGACCGCCCCAGGGATGGACCCAATGCCGCCGAACACCGCCGCGATAAAGGCCTTGAACCCAGGGATGACTCCCATGATGGGCTGCAGCTGCGGATACCGCAAGGCCCACATGATGCCGCTGGCCGCCGCCAAGGCGGAACCCAGGCCAAAGGTGAGGGCAATGATGGAGTTCACCGGCACGCCCATCAGGGCGCTGGTTTCGATGTCCTTACTGATGGCGCGCATGCCCAAGCCCGGCTTGGTGTGGTACACGATGTACATGAGGCCAAGCATGAGGAGCAATGAAAGCACCGGCACGAAGAGCGTAAGGGGCAACACGCGCACCCCTCCCATGATCATGGGGTTTTCCAGCCACTCAGGACGATACACTTCGCGCGGGATGGCCTTGAAAAGCACAATGGCCACATTCTGCAGAAAAAAGGAGACGCCGATGGCGCTGATCAATGCCGAGATGCGCGGGGCATCACGCAAAGGCCGATACGCCACCCTGTCCACCAGAACACCCACCAAGGCCACTGCAGCCACCGCAGCCACCAGCGCAAGGGGCCATGGCAGATGAAACAGAGTCACTCCCCAAAAAACAAAATACGCGCCCAACATAAAAATTTCGCTGTGCGCAAAATTGATGAGGCGCAGGATGCCATAGACCATGGTGTAGCCGATGGCGATGAGGGCGTAGAGACTCCCCAGTGTCAGGCCGTTGAGCAGATGTTGGAGAAAAATTTCAATCGTCATGCCATTACCTCAAAAAACCGGGGAGGTCGCCCTCCCCGGTTTGGCCGTATTGTGGGGATTACAGTTCTGGCTGGATGCTGCCCACGTAGGTTTTCTTGCCATCCTTGATGACCACGATGCCCACGGGCTTTTCCGCGTCATGGGTCTCATTGATGGTGGTCACCCCGGTAACACCCACGAATCCCTTGGTATCGGCCAGCGCCGCGCTGATCTTGGCGGGCTCTGCGGAGCCGGCGCGCTTGATGGCGTCGATGATGATCATGTACGCATCATAGCCCAAGGCGGCGTTGACGTTGGGGTCCTTGTCCGGATGTTTCTTCTTCCAATTTTCCGTGAACTTCTGGGCCACGGGGTTCATGTCCGGCATGGAGGGGTCATAGGGGAAGGTGGTGTGCATGAAGCCCTCCACCGCCGACCCGCCGATGCTGACGATCTCCGGGTTGTCCATGGCGTCGCCGCCCATGATCTTGAAGGTCGCCCCAAGCTCCTTGGCCTGCTTCATGATGATGGCGCCCTCGGCAAAATACGAGGGAATGAAGAGCACGTCCGGTTTCTTGGAGATGATCTGCTGCAGCTGGGCCGTGAAATCCTGGTCACCGGACTGGTAGTTGAGCACAGCCACGACCTCGCCGCCCTGCTTCACAAAAGAGCGCTTGAAAAAGCTGGCCAGGCCCACGGAATAATCGTTGGCCACATCCACCAGCAGCGCGGCCTTCTTGAACCCCAGGTCCTTGATGGCATAGGTGGCCGCGCCCGCGCCCTGGAACGGATCGATGAAGCATACACGGAAGATGTGCTTCTTGCCTTGGGTCACCAAAGGATTGGTGCAGCTCGTGCCCACCTGGGGGACACCGGCCTTCTCCGCCACTTCACCGCCGGCCATGGCCAAAGAGGAGCCATAGGTGCCGATGATGGCCTGGACGTTCTCCTTGTCAATGAGGCGCTTCACGGCATTGGCGGCCTCCACCTTGTCGGACTTGTTGTCCACCACGAAGAGCTCCACCTTCTTGCCGAGCACCTCGCCCACTTCCTCGTGCGCCATCTGGACGCCTTCCAGCTCCAACTGTCCGCCAAAGGCGTTCTGGCCGGTGAGCGGCAGGTACACGCCAATGCGTACCGTGTCCGCGGCGAAGCTCGGAGCTGCCATGCCAAATACGGCAAGGACCACAGCCAGCAGAAAACAGCGTTTCATGCGTCTCCTCCTTAACGGGAGATAGTTGAATCCACGGCCTCAACGGCCACAACAGAACTCTACCTGGGACACCCCAGGATTTTTTCAATTATCGATTACCAAACAACAGTCTTCCCAATCCTGGAAGTGGCGAGGAGCTACGGGAAAACGGATAGAGCGTCAATCGCCAAAAAACCGCAAGACATGCGGTACGCAAAGCGATCCCGCGAGCAGCGTTCACGCTTCGGCCTCTTGAAGATTGCGACCATATACGTCTTCCAAGCGCACGATATCGTCTTCCCCGAAATAGGGGCCCACCTGCACCTCGATGAGCTCCAGGGGGATGCGGCCAGGGTTTTCCAAACGGTGGACGGTGCCGAGCGGGATGTAGATGGATTCGTTCTCTCGCAAGAGGATCTGCTCCTGCCCCCGTGTGACCACCGCGGTTCCCTGCACCACCACCCAGTGCTCGGCGCGGTGAAAATGTTTCTGGAGAGACAACACCTGCCCCGGCAGGACGGTAATACGTTTCACCTGATAACGGTCGCCGGCGTCGATGGATTCGTAATTTCCCCACGGCCGGAAGACCTTGCGGTGCGTGACCGCCTCAGGCCGGCGGCGCGCCTTGAGGGTATCCACCAATTGTTTGACTTCCTGCACCCGGTGACGAGGGGCGACGAGCACAGCGTCGGTGGTTTCCACCACGATATGATCGGCAAGGCCGACTGCAGTCACCAAGCGCGACTCGGCATGGACAAAGGAATCACGCACGTCCGCCAGGAGCACGTCGCCGTGCACCACGTTCCCGGAAGCGTCCTTGGCACCTGCTTCCCACAGGGCGTCCCAGGAGCCCAAATCGCTCCAGGCCGTGGCAAGGGGGAGCACCGCCGCCCGGTCCGTGCGCTCCATCACTGCGTAGTCGATGGACTTCTCGGGGCTTGCAGCAAATTTTTCGGCGTCCAAACGCAAAAAGTCCAAATCCTGACAACTGGTGCCCAACGCGGCCCGACACGCCGCCACCATATCCGGTTCGAAGCGCTCCAACTCCGCCACCACTCTGTCGGCCCGCAGCACGAACATGCCCGAGTTCCACCAATAATCACCACGTTCGCAATACTGCCGCGCGGTGTCCGCATCGGGCTTTTCCACGAAGCGCGCCACCCGGAAGCCACCCTCCGGCAAGGCCTCCGCCCGCTGGATATAGCCATACCCGGTCTCCGGCCGCGTGGGCGGAACGCCAAAAGTCACCAGATAGCCCGCCTCGGCCAGCGGCATCGCCGCGCGCACCGTATCTTGAAACAACGTTGCGTCGGCCACGGCGTGATCCGCCGGGAGCACCACGAGCACCGCATCGGGGTCCTGGCACATGGCCGCCAAGGCGGCCACGGCCACCGCAGGGGCGGTATTCCTGGCCACTGGTTCGAGGATGATACGGGCGGCAGCGCCCAGCTCCCGAAGTTGATCCGCCACGATGAAACGATGCTCTTCGCTGCACAGCACCAGCGTCATCGCGGCGCCAAGGCCATCAAGACGTTTCCAGGTGGATTGAAGCAGCGTGTCTTCCCCTAAAAGGGGAAGCAGCTGCTTGGGGTACAGTTTGCGGGACAACGGCCACAAGCGGGTGCCGGAGCCTCCGGCAAGGATCACAGGATACAGCGCCATACGCATACCTCCCAAAAGAACAGTCGCGTCCCTTGCTACGGGCTCCCCCGTAAGGAAGCAAGGGGACAAAAAAAACACCGTCCATCCCTCTCTGTTCCTCCACAAAAACCAGCCCGAAATAGTCCGTTTCTTGCGCCAAACAGCCCCTCAGGATAGGAAACGTCCGTGTCATATTCACCCAGGAGGTCCCATGCCCCCCAAAATCCGCCCTGGATATCCGATGCCCTTCTCCTCCCACCATGGCCGCAAAGTCGGTATCGCCGTGGATACGCACATGGCCGAAGAAGGGCGGGTGCAGGTGGTGTATCTGGACGCCGCGTTCAAGGCCCGCCTGGGGTGGCTACGCTGGCAGGATGCGGGATGGTCTTGGGACGAGGCCGACCTCGACGGCCCCAGTGCGGAAGACCGTCCCGAACTAGAATCATACGTTTTCACGGTAAAAAACGGGCGCTACGGCTAAACGCCCAAGGCGGGCGCAAAAAAAAAACCGCGAAAAATCCTTGCCAAGCGTCAGGCCTTGGCCTAAGAGCGCCTTCGCTTTCGGGATGTGGCTCAGTCTGGTAGAGCGCTGCGTTCGGGACGCAGAGATCGCGCGTTCGAGTCGCGCCATCCCGACCACACGAGCATAAGGGCTTGGAGGAACGCCTCCAAGCCCTTTGGCTTCGTCCATGCCATGTCCACTTCCCCTGACCGCACCCCCTGGGTACCCATAGCCACCCGCCTTTCCCGAAGCCAAGCACGGCTCATGGCGCTCGCCCTGGCAGCCAAGGACATTCCCTACCGCGTGCTCCGTTCGGCCCGTGGGTTCCGAGTCCTGGTACCCGAACATCACGCGCCCGCCGCGCAGACAGAGATCGCGGCCATGCGCAGCGAGCTCGACCAACCGCCCATGGAGCCACCCCCTCCTCGCTCCGGCACACACACCGTCTTCCTCCCGCTTCTGGCCGAAGGCGTCTTTGGCCTCGTCACCACCAACATCCTCCCCCTGACAACCATCCCGCGCAGCGCCTGGATCGACGCCGGCAGTGCCAAGGCCCACGCCATACAAAACGGCGAACTCTGGCGGGCCGTTACCGCCCTCACCCTCCATGCCGACGGCGCCCACCTCATAGGCAACCTCGCCGCCGGGGCGCTCTTTGTCGTCATGGCGGCCCGGCGTTTCGGGGCAGGACTCACCTGGCTGGCCACCATGCTCGCCGCTGCCATGGCCAACCTCCTGGTGGCCTGGTTTCTGGGAAGCCCCCATGACTCCATCGGCTTTTCCACGGCGGTCTTTGCCGCAGTGGGGCTTGCGGCGTGGAGCAGCGAGCTTCGGCTGTCCACCACCGTGGCCATGGGCCTTGCCCTGCTCGCCCTGCTGGGTATGGGCGGCGAGGACACCGACCTTGCATCCCATGTGGCAGGACTGATCACCGGCCTGATGGCGGGCGGCATCCTCAAACGATGGGCGCCCCGCACCCGCGCGCTGGATGCCCTGCTCTTCGGCGCAGCCCTGCTGCTTCCTGTGAGCGCCTGGGTGCTGGCGCTTCGCGCCGCCACGCCGCCCATCCCCTGAGCATAAAAAAGGCCCCAACGCCGCGCATCCGCGTTGAGGCCCTTCAGTTCCTCCGGGAAGATCAGCCCGGGGGGGGCATTCCTCCTCTCAGCGCAAATACTGCAAAAACTCGCTCTGCGGGGTGAGCACCACATCCGTCCCATTGGTCAGACTATTGCGGTACGCCTCCAGCGATCGCCAAAAGCCGTAAAACTTGGGATCCTGACCAAAGGAGTCCGCATAGATGGCTGTGGCCTGGGCCTCGCCTTCGCCGCGCAGCTGCGCAGCCCGGCGGTTGGCCTCGGCCAAGAGCACCGCCCGTTTGCGATCCGCGCCGGAGGTGATCTTCGCCGCCTCTTCCCGCCCCTCGGAACGGTACTGCTTGGCCTGGCGCTCTCGTTCTGCCCGCATGCGGCCATAGATGGCCTTCTGGTTTTCCGGCGGCAGATCCGTCCGTTTGATGCGCACATCCACCACCGCGATACCCAACTCATGGAGGCGGGTATCCGCCGCCTGGCGCACTTCTTCCATGATGGTCGCCCGCTCCAAGGCCACCACTTCGGTGAGGAGGTAGCGGCCAAGCACCTCACGCACCTGCGAGTAGACCACATCGTCAATGCGGGCGAGTGCTCCGGGGATGGTTCGCACCGAGCGATAAAACAGCAGCGGATCGGCAATGCGCCAGCGCGAATAATTGTCCACCACCAAGTTTTTCTTGTCCCGGGTCAACACCTCCGCCGGCGGGGCGTCGTATTCCAGCACCCGGGCATCGAAGTATTCCACCTTTTGGATGAAGGGTAATTTGAAGTGCAGTCCTGGCCCCTGGGGCGCGTCGCCCACCGGGCGGCCCAGCTCCAGCACGATAGCCCGCTGGGTTTCATCCACCACATACACACACTCCCACGCCGCCACCACCAGCATGATGGCGGCCACTACGGCAATCTGTATCCGCATCAGCGCTGACCTCCAGGAGAAAGGGGAAGAAGAGGAAGGGT
>DPEO01000086.1 GCA_003530935.1 Desulfomicrobiaceae bacterium
CTCCCGCCGCGCATGGAGGTGGTGTCTGGCTTTCCCTCCAAGGTGCAAGCCCGGGTGCGGGGCACGAGCAATCAGGTGCGTGCCTTGGGAGACGTGCGGTTGGCCTACAAGATCGATCTTTCCACGGTGCGGCCCGGGAAAAACGTGGTGCCGCTCGTGCCGGAAAACATGCCGCTCACCTCCGCGGTGGAGATCGTGGAGTTCAATCCCTCGCGTCTGGAATTCGAAGCCGATGTGCAGGAGCAGAAAGAAGTCCCGGTGCGTCTCGATTGGAGCGGCGAGCCTGGACCGGATATGCGCGTGGTCAACGCCACGGTGGACCCCGAGAAGGTAGTGGTCACCGGCCTGGCGAGCGCCTTGAAAAACTTGAAGGCCATTCGCACCGAGGCGGTCACCGTGGAGCCTGGAGACAGGCGCGAGGTGTCGGGCCGGGTCCGCTTGGTGTTGCCTGCGGGGGTCCGGGCCGAGGTAGGCTCTGTGGCCTACAGTCTGCGGTTTGCGCCCATCAGCCAGGAAGTGTGGATCAAGTTTTCCGTGGAGTCCGTCTCCCGTGACGTTGCGTTTACCCTGGAGCCCCGAACCGTCCGGGCCCGTTTGGAGGTGCCGGTGGCGCTGTTGCGGGACAAAGACTGGCGCGACAAGCTCCATCTGCGTGTGGATCCTGGGACGGGCCTTGCCCCGGGTGAATATGCGTTCGTCCCGGTGCTCGATGCCCCGGAAGACGTCCGCGTCCTGGAGCTGCGGCCTGAGAAGGTGACGGTCATCGTCAAAGAGGAGAACCCATGACCCAACGACTTTTTGGCACCGACGGCATCCGCGGTCGGGTCAACGAATATCCCATGCAGCCGGAATTGGTGGTGCGTTTGGGCCTGGCTGCGGGCGAGTATTTTCGCAACGGCAAAAAACGGCACCGCGTGGTCATCGGCAAGGATACCCGGCTTTCGGGGTATGTGTTCGAGACAGCGCTGACCTCGGGTCTGTGTGCCGCAGGCATGGACGTCTACCTCGTGGGACCGCTGCCGACGCCAGCTATCAGCTTTTTGACCCGCAACATGCGCGCCGACCTTGGGGTGGTCATCTCCGCCTCCCACAATCCGTATCAGGACAACGGCATCAAGTTTTTCGATAAAGACGGCTTCAAGCTCCCCGACGAGGTGGAAGACGCCCTCGCCGCCATGGTGCTCGACCGGCATCATGCCTGGAAGACCCCTGCCCATGACGAGGTGGGCCGGGCGCGGAAGATCGAGGACAGCCCCGGCCGCTACATCGTGCACCTCAAAAATTCGTTGCCTTCCGGCATGACCTTGGATGGTCTGCGCATCGTGCTCGATTGTGCCAACGGTGCGGCCTACCGGGTGGCGCCATTGGTGTTGGAGGAGCTCGGCGCCACGGTGATCCCCTTGGGGGTGGAGCCCAACGGCGTCAATATCAACCAGGGCTGCGGTTCCCTGCACCCGGAACACATGGTGCAAGCGGTGCGCGCGCACAAGGCGGATTTGGGCTTGGCCCTGGATGGCGATGCCGACCGGCTCATCGTGGTGGATGAGCAGGGGGTGGTGCTCGACGGCGATCAGATCTTGGCCATCTGCGCCGACGAGATGCTGCGCCTTGGGGACCTTGCGGGCAATACCGTGGTGGCCACGGTCATGAGCAACATGGCCTTGGAGGTGTTTCTCCAAGGCCTGGGGGCGCAGCTCATGCGCACCCAGGTGGGCGACCGCTACGTGGTGGAGGCCATGCGCCGTGGCGGGTTTGTGCTCGGCGGCGAGCAGTCCGGGCACATCATCTTTTTGCGCCACGCCACCACGGGCGATGGGCTGCTCGCCGCGCTGCAGTTGGTGCGCATCATGGTGGCCCGGCAGCGCCCGCTTTCGGAGATGGCCCGCCTGCTGACGCCGTTTCCCCAGAAATTGGTGAACGTGCCGGTGGCGCGAAAACTCCCGTTTCCGGAGGTCCCCCAGGTGGTGGCGGCGATGACTGCGGCCGAGGAGGCGTTGCGCGGCCGCGGCCGCGTGCTTTTGCGCTACTCCGGGACCGAGCCGCTGCTGCGGGTGATGGTGGAGGCCGACGACCTCGCCCTGGTGGAGCATTGGTGCCAGGAGCTCTGCGCGGCAGTGGACGCCGGCCTTGGGGAGCGGTAATGGCGGTTCCGAGGAAACCGGCGTGTGCGTGCGCCACGACCGATGTTGTTATGCTAAGGAGCGATCCATGCAAGTGCGCAAGGTAGTCATCCCCGTGGCGGGGTGGGGGACCCGGTCCCTGCCGGCGACCAAAAATCTCCCCAAGGAAATTTTGCCGGTATTTCGCAAACCTGCCATTCAATACATCGTCGAGGAGGCCATTGCCTCGGGCCTCTCGGACGTGGTGTTCGTCAACCAGCAAAATAAGCGCATCATCGAGGACCACTTCGACCACAACCTCTCTTTGGAGCAGTACCTGGAGCGCACCGACAAGACCGCGCTCCTGGAAGAGGTACGGCGGGTGGCGGAGATGGCCAACGTCATCGTGGTGCGCCAAAAAGAGCAGCGCGGGCTGGGGCATGCGGTGGCCTGTGCCCGGGAGGTCATCAAAGACGAGCCCTTTGCCGTCATGGTGGGCGATGACCTCATGTTCCATCGCGACCCAGGCATCCATCAGCTCCTCGATGTCTTCCACAACGAGCACATGCCTGTGGTGGGGGTCATGGAGGTGCCGCGGGACAAGGTCTCCCGGTACGGCATCATCGATGCCGAGGAATACGCCCCGGGCCTGTACCGCATCCGCGGGGTGCTCGAAAAACCTTCTGCCGATACCGCGCCTTCGCGTCTGGCCATCGTGGGGCGTTACGTGCTGACGCCCGAGGTGTTTTCCCACCTGGAGGCCGCAAGCCCGGATGCCAGCGGTGAGATCCAGCTCACCGACGCCCTGGCGGGGTTGGCGCGCCAAAACCGCCTGTTGGCGGTGAAACTCTACGGCCAGCGCTTCGATATCGGCGATTGGGTGGATTACCTGGCGGCCAATATCTACTTCGCCCTTCAGGACGACGAACTCCACGACGACCTCTCCGCCCGGCTGCGGGACTTTCTGCCGCCGGTGCGCTAAGCTCCGGGGCGGGTCTTTCCGCCCCTTCCATCGATGTCCTCTTGTGCCGTATGTTCCGTTGATGTGCTGGCGGCACCGTACGCCCGCTACACCTACGCATTGCCGCCGCATTTTCCCGGGCATCTCTGGCAGCGGGGAATGCGGGTGCTCATCCCTTTGGGCCGGCGCTTGGTGGTGGGGGTGCTTGCGGCCTTGGAGGCGGAAACGCCCCCTGGGGCGCTGCGTTCGGTGCTTCTTCCCTTGGACCGGGAGCCTTTGCTGGACGCCGCCTACCTGCAGATGGTGGAGGCCTTGGCCGTGCGCCAAATCCAGACTCCAGGCGAGGTGCTCGCACGGCTCCTTCCCGCGCCGTTGCGTCAGGTGCCGCGGTTGCGTTGGGATGGCGCTGCTTTTGCCCCGCAGCGTCTCTTGGATGCCGAGACGGCCACCCGGGCGGCCCATGCCTTGGCTGCAGGGAAGCTGGTCGTGGACGTCCCGGTGCAGGCGGCAAAGCTCGTGGTGGAGCTGGTAAGCCCGCCCCCATGGCCCATCCGCCCCCGGGCCGAGCGGCAGCGGGCCGTTCTGCGGTATTTGGATCTCCATGGGCCGTGTACTCGGGAACGTCTGCGGCAGGCATTGGGGCCGGAATGCGTGGCCGCGCTGCCCACCTTGGTGGAGCGGGGCCTGGTGCGGCTGCTCCAAGAGGACGTTTTGCAGCAGCTGCCGAGTGCGGTAAGGGAGCCGGTGACACTCAATGAGGAGCAGCGACGCGCAGTGGCGGAGCTTGGCGCGCTTTTGCGCCGTCCTTCGGCGGCCACGGCGCTGCTCTTTGGAGTCACGGGCAGCGGCAAGACCGCGGTCTACCTGCGTTTGGTGGAGCAGACGCTCGCGGAGGGCGGCCAGGCCATGGTCCTGGCGCCGGAAGTGGCCCTGGCCTTGAAGCTCGCCGGCGAGGTGCAGGCCGTTTTTCCCCATGCACCCGTGCTGGTATATCACGGATATTTGTCCCCGGCGCAGCGGGCGCGTCTTTTTGTGGAGGCGCGCTCCCTTACCGGACCGGCGGTGGTGGTGGGTACGCGTTCGGCCTTGTTTTTGCCCGTGCGCCCCCGGCTCATCGTGCTCGATGAAGAGCACGACGCCTCCTTCAAGCAGGACGAGGGCCTGGGGTACCAGGCCAAGGAAGTGGCTCATGCGCGCATTGCCGCCACCGATGGCCTTTTGCTCTTGGGCTCCGCCACACCGGATATCAAAGTCTACCACGCGGCCCAGGAAGGGCGGATCCACCTGGTGCGGCTCTCCCAGCGCGCCAACGCCCAGCCGGTACCCCGGGTGGATTTGGTGGATATGCGGGCCCATGGGGACGCCGTCTTTGCCCCGCAGGTGCGCGCTGCCGTGGATGCAGCCCTCGAGCGGGATGAGCAGGTGGTCATCCTCCACAACCGCCGGGGATATGCGCCCATTCTCGTGTGCCGCGGGTGCGCGGAGCCGGTGCGCTGCCCGCAATGCCGTATCTCGCTCACCTGGCACAAGTCCCGGGAGATTTTGCTCTGCCACTACTGCGGGTTTCACCTGGAGTTTCCGCTTTTGTGTCCCACGTGCCGGGGCGGGGACTTCGATCCCTTAGGTGAAGGCACGGAGCGGCTGGAAGAATGGCTGCGCCGCGAACTTCCTCCGGAAGTGGCGGTGGCGCGTCTGGACCGAGACACCGGCCGCCGGCCCGAGCGCATTCAGGAGACCTTGGAAGCGTTCTCCCAGGGAAAAACCCAGGTGCTGGTGGGGACCCAGATGCTCTGCAAAGGCCACCACTTCCCGGGCGTCTCGCTGGTCGTGGTGGTGGACGGGGATTTGGGGCTCAATGTGCCGGATTTTCGCGCCGTGGAGCGTTCGTTCCAGATGCTGGTGCAGGTGGCTGGCCGGGCAGGCCGCGGGGAAGTGCCGGGACAGGTGTTTGTGCAGACCCGCAATCCCGAGCATCCGTGCTGGGGCTTCGTGGCCCATGCGGACTTCGAGGGCATGTGCCGCTCCGAGTTGGCCATGCGCCGGGCCATGGGGTACCCGCCTTTCGTGAAGCTGGCCTTGGTGCGTCTGTCCATCCCTGCCGAGGGCGGGGACGTGGCCCTGGTGGGGAGGGTGGGCGCGGCCTTGCGGGAGGAGGCCCGGCGCCATCAGGTGACCGTCCTGGGCCCGGCCCCGGCACCCTTGGCCATGCTGCGCGGCAGAAGACGTTTCCATTGCCTGCTCAAGGGCGACGACTGGCCGCGGTTGCGTGCCGTATGCCAGGCGGGTATGGCGCAGGCGCGTCGAGACAAGCACATCCGCATGTCCGTGGATTTCGACCCTGTGGACATGCTTTGAAAAAGGAGTCTATCATGCAACGAGCGTTGATCGCGGATGTGGTGCATGCGGATGCACCGATGGAATCAGTAACGGTCATGGGGTGGGTCCGCACCAAGCGGGAGAGTAAAGACTTTGCCTTTCTGGAGATCAATGACGGTTCCTGCCTGAAAAACCTTCAAGTGGTGGTGGATGCCGGGGTGCCTGGATGGGAAGATCTGCCCAGGATCCTGACCGGCGCTTCCATTCAGGTGCGCGGCGCCGTGGTCCCCTCTCCTGGCAAAGGGCAGCGCTGGGAAGTGCGCGCCCAGGAAGTCGCCGTCATCGGCGAAGCCGGCCCCGAATACCCGCTGCAGAAAAAGCGCCACACGGACGAATTTTTGCGCACCATTGCCCATCTTCGCCCGCGCACCAACAAATACGGCGCCCTGTATCGCATCCGCGCCCGTCTTGCCCATGCGGTGCATCAGTATTTCCATGACCATGGCTTCTATTTGGTGCACGCACCCATCATCACCGGCTCGGACTGTGAGGGGGCGGGGGAAATGTTCCAGGTGACCACCTTGCCCCTGGAGGCCGTTCCTCTGGAAAAGGGGGCGGTGCGCTATGAGGACGACTTCTTTGGCCGTCCTGCATCGCTCACCGTCTCCGGACAGCTTGCCGCCGAGAATTTGGCCTGCGCCTTGGGGCGGGTCTACACCTTTGGCCCCACCTTCCGGGCGGAAAACTCCAACACCCCCAAGCACGCGGCCGAGTTCTGGATGATTGAGCCGGAGATGGCCTTCGCCACCCTTGCCGATGACATGGATCTGGCCGAAGACCTGGTGCGCAGCATGGCGCGGTATGCGCTTGCGCACTGCGCCGAAGACCTGGCCTTGTTCGCCCAATTCGTGGAGCCGACCTTGATGGCCACCCTGGAAAACGTGGCCACCAAACCCTTCGTGCGCATGCCGTACGCCGAGGCCATGGAGGTCTTGGGGCGCAGCGGCAAGGAGTTTCAGTTCCCGGTGGGCTTTGGCCATGACCTGCAGACCGAGCACGAGCGCTATTTGACGGAGGAGTACTGCAAGGCTCCGGTCATCGTCTACGACTACCCCAAGGAGATCAAAGCATTCTATATGCGCATGAATGACGATGGGCGCACCGTGGCCGCCATGGACCTTCTGGTGCCGCGCATCGGCGAACTCGTTGGCGGCAGCGCCCGCGAAGAGCGCCTTGACGTGCTTTCTCGCCGCATGGAAGAGCTGGGCATGCCGCAAGAAGAATACTGGTGGTACTTGGATCTCCGGCGTTTTGGTACAGTGCCGCACGCAGGATTCGGCATGGGCTTCGAGCGTCTGCTCATGCTCATTACCGGCGTAAGCAATATCCGCGACGTCATTCCCTTCCCGAGAACCCCAAAACACTTGGAGTTTTAGAGAGCACGTTTCCGTGGCGGCCTCAGGTATCGAGGGGGACGTTGGTCCGCGGACCATCTGACATAATAATTCTTTGAATTTTCAAACAATCTTTTCTCACAAACCTTGACCTCTCGCGCCGCCAGGCATACGGGGCGGCGTTTTCATGTTGGTGAATCCAGGGAGCGTGTATGGAACAAACACTGCAAAAGAAATTTGGCTTGTGTACCGCCATTGCCATGGTTGTGGGTATCGTCATCGGCAGTGGCGTCTTCTTCAAGGCGGAAAAGATTCTCGTGGCCACGGGCGGGGATCTGCTTTTGGGGATTTACGCCTGGCTTTTGGGGGGGATGATCATGATCTCCTGCGCCGCCACCTTCGCGGTCATGGCCACCAAGTATGCGCGGGTGAACGGCATCGTGGATTATGCCGAGGCGGCGCTCGGAAGAACCTACGGATATTATGTGGGGCTGTTCATGGCGCTCATCTATTATCCCACGCTGACATCGGTGCTGGCTTGGGTATCGGCGCGATATACGGCGGTACTTTTCGGTTGGGACATCACCGGCGGTGCGTGTATGACGCTTTCCGCCATGTATTTGGTGGGAAGCTACGCCCTCAATGCCTT
>DPEO01000107.1 GCA_003530935.1 Desulfomicrobiaceae bacterium
GAGCGGCCGCACCAGCCGCAGACGGTGCGTGGCGCGTGAGGCGAATACGTTGTCTCCCGTATGGAGCATGACCCCCACCTGGCCGTCCTGGGTCAGCATCACCTGAGAGCGGGCCTCAAGCACGTGCACGCGGATTTCCTCCTCCAAAGGGAGGACCATGGGGCGGAAGGCGTGGAGAAACGGACAAATGGGAGTGAGGACGAAGACATCCAGCTCCGGGTAGACCAGCGGGCCGCCTGCGGAGATGGAATAGCCCGAGGAGCCCGTGGGCGTGGCGACAATGAGGCCGTCAGCGCGCACCTGGCCCAAGTGATCGCCGCCGTACCACACGTCCAGGCGGATCATCCGCGCCAGACTCCCGCACCCGATGACCACATCATTGACCGCATACCCCTGGTAGGCCACCTCGCCCCGGCGCAGCACCGTGCAGGCGAGCACCAAGCGGGAAGAGATCTCGTATTCTCCAGCAAGAATAGCGGGCAAGCAGGTTTGCCAGTCCGTGGGGGTGAGCTCGGTCAGGAAGCCCACTTCCCCCACATTGAGTCCCAACATGGGGACCCCCAGTTCGAGCACCCGACGAGCAAAGCCCAGCATGGTGCCGTCCCCGCCCAGGGTGAGCAGCAGATCCACTTCCTCCCACGGGGCAGGGCAGCAGATCTCCTCCTTGCGCGTCTCCACCACGAAGGCCCGGCATCCCTGGTCCGTCAGCCACGCAGCCACTGCACCGGCCATGAGCTCGGCGCGCTGATTGCCGGTATGAAATCCCACGGCCACAGTGCTCAACACGCGTTCCATGGGGCGCTCCTACGGAAAGAGCGCCCTGGCATCAAGAGCGAACCGCACGGCTAGGCGTGCAATCGGCCAATGGTATGGGCGAGTTGGTTGCCTAGGGGCGTGCGGCGGGAGATCTCCCGCTCCACGGAGGTAATGCCTTTGATGACCGTGGAATGCTTGCGGTTCAAGCGACGGCCGATCTCCACCAACGAGAGCTCGGTATGCTTGCGGGCAAGGTAGAACACGGTGTTCCGGGCGATCACCCGGTCGCGCTTCCGGCTTCGGGAGCGCAGGTCGTCGAAGGAAATCCCGTAGGCCTGGCACACGAACGAAATGATGGCGTCCAGCGACAAGCACGGGCTGTCCACCTCGTAATTGCGCAGGATCTCCCAGGCGAGGGCGGTGGTGATGTCCACGGAGAGCAACCGGGCGCGCAATACGAGGTTGCGCACACAGCTTTCCAGCTGACGCACATCGGAACGGAGGCGCTGGGCCAAGAGCTCGGCTACGCTGGCGGGCATCATGACCCCCTCCCGCCGGGCCTTGTCTTCCACAATGGCGAGACGGGTGGCGTAATCCGGCCGGTCCATGGTGGCCAAAAACCCTTGGGTGAGCCGGGAGGTGAGGTGCGCATCCATATCTTTGAGATCGCGCGGCAAAAACGAACTGGTGAGCACCACCTGGCGGCCGCTTTGCCGCAGGCAGTCCAACGTGCCGACCAGCTCATCCTGCATCTTCTCCTTGCCCTGAAAGAAATGCACATCCTCCAAAAGCAGAAGATCCACATTTTGGCGGAACCGGCTCTTGAACTGCTCTGTGGTGCGCGAACGGATGGCCAGGACCAATTGGCTCACGAACTCTTCGGCGCTCACATAGCACACGCGCATCTGCCGCCGGCCCGTATGGCGGGCGATCTCCGCACCGATGGCCTGCGCCAAATGGGTTTTTCCAAGCCCCGGGGCCGCGCAAAGGAGCATCTGCTCCACCCCGGCGTCCCCCCGGCAAAAACCTTGGGCCGCGGCGTACGCCAACTGGTTGCAGGGCCCCACCACAAAATCGTCAAAAGCGTGGCGAAAAGATACCGTGGACACGGGCGGGGCCGCAACGGGAGTAGGCAACGCCAACTGCCGGGACGCCGCAAGGGGACGCGGAGACGCTTCTGCCACCCCCAGGTCGAGACGGGGGCGGAAGCCGAGCTCTGCCTCTGCGGCGTCCTCAAGGCTTGTCCGCAGACGCTTTTCCACCCAATCGCGCACGAATTGATTGGGAGCGCGCACCACCAAGGTGTCGTCCACCAACGTGCCCGAAAGGGGCCGCACCCAAAGCTGAATCATGCCCGGCGGGATGCGTTCGGCGACCCGGGCAACCACTCGTTCCCATGCGTCCATCATGGGGCTGGCCTGTAGTGGCCGCCCACGTGCGCCGCAAACCGCAGCGCACGAAAATGCCAGGGCTTCTCTGCAGCACTTCTCTACAGGATAACACATTGAAATATAAAAAAATATTAACTTTCCGAGTCATCACGCCATCCCCTGCCCACCCAGGGGAAACCCGCGCCACCCAAGGATTCTCACCGCGAAAGTCCTCGGGTGCGGCAAAATTATCCACAGCACCATGAAAATTTTTCTTCGTTTTTCGCATTTTTTCACGATTTTTTATTTTTCTGCAGTACCCACCACAAATGACGGCCCAAAACCAAGCTTGCACGAAAAGACCGATTATCTATCTGAAATACAAATATATTTATAAAGATCCTCCATACAAACCCAAGAGTCTCTCCATGCGAACGCTCCGGAATTCCTTGATCCTGTACAAGGAAATTCATGTGTTTTGCGGTGTTTTGCGAAATAACGCGTTACTGGGAGCTTTTTTCAAAAAATAAGGGCCATGGAGGAACACGCCTCCATGGCCCCACGCCGCGCAGGTCCCCGCCGCTACCTGCACACGGCTGCGGTCGCGCCCAAAGCGGTTGCGGCCTCCCGGAACTCACTCGCCAGGTCGTCGAACACCACAGGGATGCGCTCCGTGCACGCCACGAGCAAGGGCAGCATGATCTGCCGCATCTGCGGGTGGGCAGCCTTGGCGCAGCGCAGGGCGAAGATATGCCGCCACTGCCGCACGTTGGCGGTCATCACCACTTCGGTCTTGAGGCTTTGGGGCAAGACCGACCGCGCCTCCTGGGCCGATGCCCCAGCGTCGATGAGCGCCAGATAGGCACGCTCACACGCCTCCATGGCCTGCAGCCAAAGCTGATAGCGCCGCTCGTCCTCGGACCAGAAAAACGGCCGGATCACCGTAATCTCGCGGCCGAAACGCTCGCCAGCGTAGTTGGCGTAGCGGGTGCTTTCCTGACTGAACGAGCACAGGCGATGACGCACCAATTCATGGCTCACCCCGCGATCACAGATGATGCGCACCGTCATGCTCACATGTTCGAGCACGCTCTCGTGCCCCATGTGGACGATGCGGCGAAGGAGGGCCTCCGCCGATCCTGGGGCGATCTTTTCTTCGGACTTGTAGCAAGTGCGAGCCGCGGCCTCCAAGTGTCGGAGGGCCGCCTGTGGCTCCGGGACTGCCATGAACGCAAAGGATGGATCCACGATCTTCATGCCGCGATGCTCCTTACGAACGCCGCCAGCGCACCACATGGGCCCGGGCCTTGGCCGTGGCGACCCGGCCTCGGGGCGTGCGCTGGATGAGGCCGCATTGAATCAGATAGGGTTCGCAAATGTCCTCGATGGTGCGCGGCTCTTCGGCACAAGCCGCGGCAATGGTCTTGATGCCCACCGGACCGCCGTCGAAATGCTCGATGATACACGTGAGGATGCGGCGATCCAAGGGGTCCAGGCCCAAGGGGTCCACGTCCATGAGGTCCATGCCCTGGGCCGCCACCTGGGCGTCCACCACGGCGGCCCCAGCCACCTGGGCGTAGTCGGCCACGCGCCGCAAGAGCCGGCCCGCCACCCGCGGCGTGCCCCGAGCGCGGCGGCCGATTTCGAGGGCCCCGTCCGCAGACACCTCCACCCCAAAAATGGGCGCAGCCCGCGTCACGATCCGCGCAAGCTCCTCCGGAGTATAAAAGGAAAGGCGCAAGATGACGCCAAAGCGGTCCCGCAAGGGGGAACTCAGGAGCCCCAAACGGGTGGTGGCGCCCACCAGGGTGAAGGGTTCCAGATCGATCTTCACCGTGCGCGCCGCCGGCCCCTGACCGACAATGAGGTCCAGCTTGAAGTCCTCCATGGCCTGATAGAGGATTTCCTCCACCGCCGGAGGCATGCGGTGGATCTCGTCGATGAAGAGGAGATCATGCCGGGAAAGGCTCGTCAGGATGGCCGCCAGATCCCCGCTGCGCTCCAAAACCGGCCCCGAGGTGGATACGAGATTCACCCCCAGTTCGCTGGCCATGATCTGGGCGAGCGTGGTCTTGCCCAAGCCCGGATTGCCATAAAACAGGGTGTGGTCGAGGGCCCCGCCCCGCTCCCGGGCCGCCTGCAGATACACGCGCAGGCTGGCGCGCAGCTCGTCCTGGCCAATGAACTCGTCCAGGGTACGCGGCCGCAAGTGGAGGTCGTCGGAAGGCTTCATGCAGGCTTCACAAAGCGCCGCAAGGCCTGGCGCACGGTTTGGGAAACGTCTGCCTCAGGGTCGACGGCGAGCACGGCGCGCACCGCCTCCGCGGCCTCGTCTTCCCCGTAGCCCAAAGAAACCAAGGCCGCCACGCTGTCCGCAAAGGCGCTGCTCGCATCCGGAACGGCGGACGCCGGTGCCGGCAAACGCACCCGGCCTTTGAGGTCCACCAGCAAGCGCCGGGCGGTCTTGGGGCCAATCCCCGGCACGCGGGTCAAGGCGGTCACGTCTTCCCGGGCCACCGCAGCCGCCAGGCCCGCCGGATCGAACACCCCGAGCATGGCCAAGGCCGTCTTGGGGCCCAGGCCAGGGACCGCCACGAGCTGCAAGAAGGTTTGGCGCTCTTCCCAGGAGGCGCAGCCAAAAAGGAGGGTGGCGTCCTCGCGCATCACCGTGGCCACGGGCAAGGCCGCCCGCTCCGCCCCCACCAGGCGCCAGGCCCGGGCCGACGGGGTGATCACATACCCTACGCCGGCGGAGGTGCGCACCACGCACACCTCGCTGTCCCGCCACACCACATCGCCTTCGATCCACGCAATCATGATCGCCTCATATGCGAAGCCCTTGGGCCTGGCCAGGGGCGAGCCGCGCCAGACGGCCATGGTTCAAATGGCACACAGCCACGGCCAAAGCGTCGGCGGCGTCCAGGGGCCAGGTGGCGGGGGCGGCCACGATCCGCCCCACCATGAAGCGCACCTGCTCTTTGTCCGCCCGGCCGAAGCCCGTGACGGTCTTTTTCACCACCGTGGGCTCGTATCCGAAGACCGGGACCCCACACAGCCCGCAGGCCGCCAGAATGGCCCCGCGCGCCTGGCCCAGCTTCAAGGCCGAGGCCGCGCTCTTGGCCGTGAACACCGTCTCCACCGCCACTGCCGCAGGGGCGTAGCGCTCGAGCCAAGAGCGCGTCTCCTCCAGAAGCCGAGCCAACCGCTCACTGGTGGGAGAGTCCGCACGCAAGCGCACGCAGTCCGCGGCCACCAGCCGTACCTGGCCGGAATCTTCCGCCACCACGCCCAAGCCCGTGACGCGGGATCCAGGGTCCACGCCCATGACCACGACGCTCATTCCATTTCGGCCATGAGTGCATCGGGAAGGTCGAAGTTGGCATACACGTTCTGCACGTCATCGTGGTCTTCCAGGGCGTCGTAGAGCTTGAGCATCTTGCGGCCCGTCTCTTCGTCCAAGGCCACCGTGTTTTGCGGGATCATGGTGATCTCCGCAGTGGTAGCGTCCAGCCCCGCAGCCTCGAAGGCCGCCTTGACCGCCGGGAAGTCTTCCGGAGCGCAGCGCGCCTGCCATACGTCCCCGTCGTCCACCACGTCTTCCAGACCGGCGTCGAGCCCGGCCTCAAGAATGGCCTCCTCGTCCAAGTCCTTGGGGAACTCGAACACCCCTTTCTTGTCGAACATCCAGGCCACGCAACCGGCCGCGCCGAGGCTGCCTCCGTTTTTGCTCAAGATATGACGCACATCCGCCACGGTGCGGTTCTTGTTGTCCGTGACCGCTTCGATGAGCAGCGCCACACCGCCGGGGCCGTAGCCCTCGTACACGATCTCTTCCAAGGCGTCGCTGGCCAGTTCGCCCGTGCCTTTCTTGATGGCGGTCTCGATTTTGTCCTTGGGCAGATTCACGGCCTTGGCCGCCTCGATGGCGGCGCGCAGACGCGGGTTGGCATCAGGATCGCCACCGGTTTTCGCGGCCAGGATGATTTCCTTGGTCACCTTGGTGAACATCTTGCCGCGCTTGGCGTCCTGACGGCCCTTCCGATGCTGGATGTTTTTCCACTTACTATGTCCTGCCATGGGTCTCCTCGTGATGGGGGGATAGATACCGCGGATCCCGCTCGCGCAGCCCCAGGCCCACGATGAAGATCTCTTTGCTCTCCGACCGCGAACTCTTGGGCTTGAACAAGCTCACCCGCTCGAAAAATGGTTTGATGCTGCGCACAAACCCCGGGGCATCGGGACCTTCGAAAATCTTGGCCACAAAATGCCCGCCCAAACCCAGCCAGCGCATGGCCACCGTATAGGCGGCCTCCACCAGCGCCAAAGATCGGGACTGATCCGTAATACGGCTCCCCGTGGTCTTGGGGGCCATGTCGCTGAGCACCACCGCAAAGGGCGCCGCCTGGGCAAGCACCCCCTCCACCTCGGCCGCAGGCGCGAGCATATCCGTCACCAGAAAACATACTTGAGGCGGAAATGCCGTGTCCGTAGGGTTGAGATCCACGGCGACGACCTGGCCTTTGGGGCCCACGCGCTCGGCAGCGTACAGCGTCCAGGATCCAGGGGTGGCGCCCAGGTCGAGCACCCGTTGCCCCGGACGCAAGATCCGCAGTGCCTTGTCCATCTCCTGGAGCTTGTATACGGAACGGGCGGGATAGTGCTCGGCCTTGGCCTTGCGAAAATAATAGTCCCGATAGGTTTTCATGCTGTCCTCTGGGGCGACCAGCCCCACGAAAGTGGTTTTTATGCCAGTCCGTCCCCATCGTGTAAAGATTCGAGATGAGCTCGGCCGCAGCCAAAGCCTGGCGGACGGCCCGCAGTGTTTTGCCTGGGAAGGCGCAGGGACGGCCGTGCTCGTGCTGGGCGCAGGCCCCGCCCCGCACGCAACCCAGCGTCTGATAGGTGAAGCCGCCCCGGTGTTCCTGCTGGAAGCGCCGGGAGTCGCCCGGCAGATGCCTGACCCATGGCATGCCGCCATCCCGCCCGCCTGGCAGCGCATCCGCCCCCAGGATCTTGCCCGCCTGCCGGCCTGCCGTCACCTC
Organism: Desulfomicrobiaceae bacterium; assembly: GCA_003530935.1. Classification (GTDB taxonomy): domain Bacteria; phylum Desulfobacterota; class Desulfovibrionia; order Desulfovibrionales; family Desulfomicrobiaceae; genus Thermodesulfomicrobium. The sequence continues at coordinate 7,169 of DPEO01000107.1, forward strand.
AGCTATCTCCCCGGACTGCGGCTTTTTCCTTCCTTTTGGCAGCCAGTGCTGGC